>NZ_JBFUCN010000003.1:0-229933 GCF_056405195.1 Polaromonas sp. P1_H6 | reverse complement strand
CCCGCCTGAACCGAGCACCGCAGGTTGCCCGTAGCGCAGCGAAGGGACGCAGCAACCAGGGTCGCCTTTTCTTTTGCTTACTTTTCTTTTGGCGAAGCAAAAGAAAAGTGAGTAGCCGCCGGGCTACCCCCGGCCAGCAACCCTCAGCAGAGCGCGCAAAGGCCGGAGCAAGACCGGCCAATCCGTGCCTGAAAGGCTCAGCTCAAATCAGCAATCAGATCAATGTACTGCTGCATCGCATCCTCCTGCGAAGTACCCTTAAGACCATTCCACGCATCCCACTTGGCACGCGCAACCATGTCGCCAAAGCCGGGCTTTTTCTCTCCGTTGTCGCCAACGCTACCCTGCTTGTAGAGCGCGTAGATCTTCAGCAAGGTTGCGTTGTCAGGACGCTCGCTGAGGTTTTTCGAATCGGCCATGGCTTTGTCGAAGGCTGCTTTCAGGTCTGACATAAGGGGATCTCCGTTTTTAGAAGTGGGTCACCAATGACGGTGCTTGGGGTAACTGCCCGGTATCTTAGCGAGGCGGTTACCCGCAAAATAGGGAAGTTACCCCATCCGGGGTGGATTCGCAGCAGTTTTGCATTTGGGAGTGCTCATGGTTACACGCGTTACCGCCCAGGCCGCCGGCCGGAAAGTGGCAAAAAACGTCCAGAAGAACGTCAAGCGGGCCGTCTCGGGAACCCTGGGCATTTCGGGTGAGCGCATGAGCAAGGTCGACACGGCCTGGCTGCGCATGGACAACGACGCCAACCTCATGATGATCGTGGGCGTGTGGCAACTGGCGCCGGGCGTCAAGCACGCGGCGGTCTGCGAACGCATTGAAAACAGCCTGCTCAAGTACGACCGCTTCAAGCAGCGCGTGATGGAAGACGCGGCCGGCGCCACCTGGGTGATGGACCGCAACTTCGACCTGGCCAAACACGTGGTGGCCGAGAAACTGCCCAAATCAGCCAACCAGGAGCAGGCCCTGCAGGACCGCGTGGCGGTACTCGCCACCCAGCGCCTGGACCCGAAACGCCCCCTGTGGCAAATCCATTTGATCGAGGACTACACCGGGCCCGACGGCGTCAAGGGCAGCGCCATGATCGTGCGCATCCACCACTGCATCGCCGACGGCATCGCGCTGATCTCGGTGACCATGTCGCTGGTCGACGGCGGCGCACCGCCGCCGGAGCGGCGCAAGAAGGCCGCGGCGGCCGCGGGCACGGAAGACTGGATCGCCGACACCCTGCTCAAGCCTTTCACCGACATCACCGTCAAGGCGCTGGGCGCGGTGGGCGAAGGCGCGGCGCGTTCGCTGGGCATGCTGGGGGACCCGAAAAAAGGCATGGAGCAAGGCATGAGCGGCTCCTTCGACATGGCCAAGGTGCTGATGCAGGTGCTCAAGGACGGCGCCGCGCTGGCCCTAATGCCCGACGATTCCAAAACCCGGCTCAAGGGCAAGCCCGGCGGCGCCAAGAAGGTGGCCTGGTGCCAGCCGATTCCGCTGGACGAGGTCAAGGCCGTGGGCAAGGCGCTCAACTGCTCGATCAACGACGTACTGCTCAGCTGCGTGGCCGGCGCCCTCGGCGAGTACCTGAAGACTTTCGGCGACGAGGTGGCGGGCCAGGAAATCCGCGCCATGGTGCCGGTGAACCTGCGGCCGCTCGACCAGGCGCACAAGCTGGGCAACCGCTTCGGCCTGGTGCCGCTGGTGCTGCCCATAGGCGTGGACAACCCGATCGAGCGTGTCTACGAAGTGCGCCGCCGCATGGCCGCGCTCAAGGGCAGCTACCAGCCGCTGCTGGCCTTCAGCCTGCTGGCGGTGGCGGGCCTGCTGATCAAGCCGGCGCAGGACGTGATGCTGAACCTCTTCGCCAAGAAGACCACGGCGGTCATGACCAATGTGCCGGGCCCGCGCGAAAAGCTCAAGTTCTGCGGTTCCACGCTGGAGCAAAGCATGTTCTGGGTGCCGCAGTCGGGTGACGTGGGCCTGGGCGTGTCCATCCTGAGCTACGGCGGCGGCGTGCAGTTCGGCGTGATCACCGACAGCACGCTGTGCCCGGAGCCGCAGCGCATCATTGACGAATTCGTGCCGGAATTCGCCAAACTTTCCATCGTGACACTGATGCTCCCCTGGGGTGACACCGCCTAAGGAGCGAAGCGGCGGGAAGCGATTTCCAGAAGACCGTCGAATATCAGGCTATCCACCAGCTCGAATTTCACCGACATGCTGGGGGCCATCTTCCAGCCCGCGCCGCCGGTCATGATGCATTCGGGCGTCTCGCCGCAATGGCGCGTGATGTTTTCCACCATGCGCTGCACCGCACCGGCAATCGCGAAGGTGCCGCCGCTGGTCAGCGCGTCGCTGGTGTTGGTGGGGAAATCGCGCACCTCGCCGGTGGGCACATGCAGGCCGGCCGTGCCGGACTCGAGCGCGCGCAGCATGATGCCGTGGCCCGGCAGGATGATGCCGCCCAGAAATTTCCCGGAAGCGTCTATGGCCTCGACGGTGACCGCGGTGCCGACCATGACGACCACGCAGGGCTTTTGCACGCCGCGCGCCAGCAGGCGATGCCGCGCGCCTATCATGGCGACCCAGCGGTCGGCGCCCAGGCGGGCCGGGTGGTCGTAGCCGTTGCTCACGCCCGCTTCCTGCGGGCTGGAGACGACCCAGCGCGGCGCCACGTCCCAGAGCTCCATCTGCTCGGCCACGCGCCGCTTGATGGCGTCGCCGGCGACGATGCAGCCCAGGATGCGCGTAGGCACGGGCAACGCATTCCACTCCTCTTCCGCGAGCTTGTCGATGTTTTCGAGGAACACCGCCCCCTGCGCCAGCAGCCTGGCACCCGCCGCGGGCGCCTCGTACTGGGCCCATTTCAGGCGGGTGTTACCCACATCAAGCGCTAGAAAGGTCATTTGGCGGATTATGAACAGGTTTGGCGCACGGCCCCGAGCGGCCGCCTAGGGGTTTCCAGTAGGGCTTTACGGAAAATACCGGCTCAAATCAAGCCAAACCAGCAGGCGCGCTGGATGGCGGCCAGCTTGTTGTCGACCCTGAGCTTGGTCATGGCATTGGAGAGGTGGAAGTTCACGGTGCGTTCGCTACAGGCCAGCTGCTCGCCGCTTTCACGCGCGGTCATGCCCTGGAAGGCCAGGCTCAGGCACTCAAGCTCGCGCGGGCTCAGCGGGCTGCGCGCTTCGGCCAGCGCCCGCTTGAGCAGCGGCCAGATGTTGAGCGCCGACCAGGCCAGCAGGGCCGCCTCGCTGCGGTCGTGCCACTGGCGCGGGCTGAAGAGGTAGCACTCGAAAGCGCGCCCCACGGTGACGGGGAAGGCGATGCGAACCACGCTCTGGTAGCCGTGGGCCAGCCAGAGCCGGCGCCAGCGGCCCAGGTTTTCGAAGGCCGATTTGGAAATATCCTGCCAGGCCACCAGGGGCGCGTCGGAGTCGCGCCAGGGCGCGCCGAAGTCGCGGCTTTCAGCCAGGGCTTCGGCCGCATCGAGCAGGCGAGGCGGGTGGATGGCCAGCACCAGCCGGTCCTCCTGGCCCGCAAAAGGGTCGGGGCCGAGCACCATAAGGGCCTCGACGGAGAATTCGCGCAGGGCGCTCAGCCAGTCGCTGATGACGCCGTCCAGGCTCACGCTGTCAAAGTTGGCAGGTAACAGCATTAGCTTGACGGAAAAAGAACCGGGACAATACAGTCACATGTCAAATGCATCATCGGTCAGGTTCCCTGTTGTGCTGGAGAGATTTCTAAAGTGAGGAGCGCCCGCTTTCATGCGTGGCTGGCACAGCGTCCCTTGCTCCAGTGGCTGCGGGAAGAACTGGTACTCGCCCCGCTGGAGCCCATTTTGCATCCATCGCCACGGCGTCTGTGGTGGCTGGGGCTTTCTTTTTTCTCGGGCAATGCCCTGTTCGCCTGGATCTGGTCGGCCTGGCTGCCCCAGCCCTACGAAAACCTGCCTCTGCGCGTGGGCGCCAGCCTGCTGGGCTACAGCCTGATGACGCGGCGCGTCAACCACGATCCGGGCAGCCGCCTGGCGCAAAGGGTCTTCGGCCTGGTGTTCTGGGTGGAGCTGCCGGTGCTGTTCAGCTGGATGTACCTGTGCAACAGCGGCAGCACGGTATGGCTGGCCACCATGGCGGCCATGGTGCTGATCTACTACCACGTGACCGACTGGCGCCTGGCCACGCTGGGCACCATCACGGGAGGCCTGCTGGCCTTCGGGGCCTTCATGGCCATCGGTCCCGCGGTTCCCTTGCTGCCGACGGAGCAGCGCGCCGTGCACGCGGTGGTGTTCGCGTTTGCCTGGTCGATCGCCCTGGTGCTCAACCTGTCCTCTGCCAACCTGCGGCGGGAGCAACTCTCCAGCACGCTGACCACCATCGGCATCATGGCGCATGAACTGCGCACGCCGCTGTCGACGGCGGCCCTGCTGGGCGACGCGATCCAGCTGGAGGTGCAGCGCCAGCCCGACAACCCGCGCGCGCAGCAACTGGATAAGCTCGCGCTGCGCCTGCACGCCCTGGTGCGCAACATGAACCACCAGATCGACACGCAGATCGCCAACGCCAAGCTGCTGCAGCTGCCGCGCTACACCGAACGGGTCCTGGCCAGCCAGGTGGTGCAGGAAGTGGTGGTGGGCTACCCCTACCAGTCGAGCCGCCAGCGCGACTGCGTCAAGGTCATCCTTCATGACGATTTCAGTTTCCGTTCCTCGGCCACCCAGTTTTCCCAGGTGCTGGACAACCTGATCAAGAACGCCCTGCATTCGCTGATGGCCGCCGACTCCAAATACCCGAGCGGCGCGCTGCGCATCGAGGTGCGCCAGGCGCAGGGGCGCGGCCGCATTATCGTCGCGGACGAGGGCATGGGCATAGACGCCGCCCTGCTGCCGCAGATTTTCAAGCCTTTTTTCTCCAGCAACCGCGGCACCGGCCACGGCCTGGGTTTGGCGTTTTGCCAGCAAGTGGTACAAAGTGCAGGCGGCAACATTCATGTGAAATCCGAGTTTGCCGTGGGCGCCGTTTTTACCATTGAGCTGCCCATCGCGCCTTGACGGCCTGTTTTTTGCAACTGTATGACTGCTTTTGACAACCTTCCATAAAACGACAAACATGTCCTTTGCACTCTACCGCCGGCCGGGAGGCGTGGTCTTTCTGGACGACGACCCGGACTATCTTGAAATGCTGGCTGAAGTCATGCCGCTGGACTGGTATGTACGCCTGTTCCTGCGCCCGGTGGCCTGCATAGAGCTGCTGCTGAAGGAGCCGGCCCGCTGGGAAGCCGACGCCTGGCGCCAGCAGGAGATCATCAACCGCTGGCGCGAAGGCTCGGCCCTGATCCCGCAAATCCTGCAGTACTGGCGCGAAGACGGCACGGCGCGCTTTGCGCTCACCCAGGTCTGCGTGGTGGACTACTCGATGCCGGCGATGAGCGGGCTGCGGGTGCTCAGCGAGCTGACGGGCTGGTCCGGCGCGCGCGTGCTGCTGACCGGGCGCGCCGACGAGCAGCTCGCCGTGTCGGCCTTCAACCGCGGGCTGATCGAGCAGTTCATTCCAAAGCAATCCCCCGAAATCCGGTTGCGCCTGACCGACGCCATCCAGGCGCTGCTGCGCCAACCCGACGGGCGGCACCAGCAGACCTGGCGCTCCACGCTGTCGCGCGAGCAGCACGCCCTGCTGTGCGAGCCCACGATCGCGCAGGAGCTTGAAAACCTCGCGCTGCGCCAGGGCTGGATAGAACATGTGGTCATAGGCGCGCCTTTCGGCGTGCTGGCGCTGGACCGCAAGGGCAGCGCCAGCTGGCTGCAGCTGGAGCCGGCGGGCAAGCTGCGCGAACTCGCGGAAATCGCCGAGTCCCAGGGCTGGGATGCGGCCACCGTGGCGGACGTGGCCGTGGGCAAAAAACTCATAGACCTGGAGCTGCAGCTGGCGCTGGGCGGCGGCCAGAAGCCCCAGCCGCGGCAGGCTTTCGCGATCTCCTCCGGCGAGGCCGTGCTCCACGCCGCGCTTTTCAGCATCGGCGAGCCCTTCAGCCCGGGCTTCATGACCAGCCACGAGCGTTTTATCGCCACCTCCGGCGAAAGACAGCTACAAGACTGACGCGGACCGCGCCGGGGCCGTGCGGCCATGGCGTCATGCCTCGGCCTGCCCGGCCCGGGCGCGCCGCGCGATCGGCCAATCCCAGGGCTTCACGATGGGCGCGATCTCCCGGGCCACCGCTTCCACGTGGTCCAGCTCGGAAGCCGTCAAGCCGGCGTTCAGCGTCATGCGCATCATGGCGCGCTTGGCGCTGGTCGCCGGCGCGCAGAACATCGACGAATACACGTTGCGTTCCTCCAGCCGGTCGCGCAGCACCATGGTGTCGCTTTCCGAGCCGACTTCCAGCGCGATGATCTGCTGGGTGCCCTGGTGGATGGGGTAGCCCAGCTCGCTCAGCGAGCCGCGCAGCCGGCGGGTGTTCGCATGCAGGCGCACGCGCGCGTCGTCGCTCTTGCGGATCACGTCCAGCGTGGCCGCCAGGCCGGCGATCTCGTGCGGCAACAGGCTGGAGCTGAAGATGTTGGGGAAGCTCGAACACAGGATGTAGTAGCGCATGTGGGCCGGCGCGGTGAAAAAACCGGCGCGGCCCGCGAAGGCCTTGGCCAGACTGGCGGTGATGAAGTGCACCCGGTCGGTCAGGCCCAGTTCGGCGCACAGGCCCGCGCCCTGCGGCCCGTGCGTGCCCAGCGAGTGGGACTCGTCGACCAGGATCATGCAGCCGTTCTGCTCGGCCACGTCCACGATCTCCACCAGCGGGGAAACGGCGCCGGTGGTGCTGTAGACCGAGTCCACCACCACGATGCCGGGGCCGTTGCGGGCGATCATGCGCGCCAGGTGGGCCGGGTCGTTGTGGCGGAAGGCGAAAGCCGGCGCGCGCGCCGCGTGGGCGCCCTCCCAGAGCGAGGCGTGGGCCAGGGTGTCCAGGTAGACCGGCGTCTGCGCGTCGGCAATCGCCTGCAGCAGGCCGACGTTGGCCGCGTAGCCCGACTGGCAGATAAAACCGTCGTCCTTGCCGACCCAGCCGGCCAGCGCCATCTCCAGCGTGTGCGTCGGGTGCTGGTTCAGGTGGAAGACGCCCGACTGGACGACAAACTCCTGTTCCTTGCGCAAGGCCTCGACCTGGGCATGCACGATCTGCGGATGCCCCGTCACGCTCAGGTAATCGTTGCCGTCCAGGCGTATGGCATTGGAGTCGGGTGTCCGCCCATGGAGCATGAATTTCCCGCCCCATTGCTGGTCCCAGCGCGGTTTGAAATCGCGCGCGATGCGTTCGCTCAGGCGGGAGCCGAGGGCGGGGTTGTTAGGCGCCTTGACGGCGGGTGACAGTTCGCGTTCGAGTACTTGCATGGGGGAGCTCCGTTGGAAAGAAGAACCCCATTGAAAGCGCTCAAACAAATTGATACGTGTTACCCCCTGTCAGAACTGACAGGGGGTACCTCCATACAACAAATCTCAGATGTCGTGGTGTGAACTATTCACTTCATTTTTATGAGCCCCGTACGCCATCCCCTTACAGGTTGAAGTTACGAAAGGTACAAATTTCCCCCGGTTTAGCGGGGTTTTTCTGGTGCTTCAGCCCTGCTTCCACGGCAGGCCCTGAAAACGCCAGCCGCCCTTGCGGCCGCGCTGCCCCTGTTCGTCGGCGTCGCCTTCAAAGCCTTCCAGGATGTTGTAGGCCTCAAGCCCCAGTTCCGCCGCGCGTTTGGCCGCCGCCACCGAACGCACGCCGCTGCGGCACAGCAGCACGGCTTTCTTGCCGGCAGGCACGGCCGCTTTCAGCCCCTCATCAAAACCCGCATTCACCGCCATGCCCGGCCACTGCTTCCATGCCAGGGGCACGGCGCCCGGCACATAACCCACCCATTCGCGTTCAGCGTCCGTGCGCACGTCCACCAGCACCGCCTCGCCTGACTGCATCCACTGCAGCGCCAGGCGCGCCGGTATGTCTCCGGCATAACCGGCGGCCGGCCGGACTTGAAGCGGGGAGGAAGTGTCCGCGGATGTGGGGCTTGTCATGGCGTTGCCTGTCCTGTCAATGTGAAGCGATGAAGTGGTGAAGTGAGCCGGCGGCGGATGAAACCGCCAAGCCAAGTTTATTCCCGGGCCGTCGCCCCCGGCAACAGCAGGGAGAAAAGCCAGGCGTCATAGCCATCACTCCGCAAAAGCCAAGCGCCATGCACAATCACAACGGACGGCGACGAGCCGTCCCAGCCATTCAGCCGGACACAGGAGACCCCATGCCCTCTACCCGCACAGACATTCCCCTTTTTCCCGACGCCTCGGCCGGCAAGGCGGACCTCAAGACCCTGGCTAGGCTGCTGTCCCGATGGCAGCCGCCGCAGACCGATGCCGACGGCCTGCCGCCGTCCGGCAAAAAAGCGAAGGCCTGGGCGCTGGCCGGCCTGGACCCGGCCGCCAAGCCTTTTTCCAGCGGCGACAAGCAGCAGGACAAAACCCTGGTCGACACGCTGGCGGCCGAACTCGACGAATTGCAGAACCTGTTTTATGCCGACAAGCGCTTCAAGTTGCTGGTCATCCTTCAGGGCACCGACACCGCCGGCAAGGACGGCACGCTGCGCGGTGTGTTCGGCCGCATCAGCCCGTTGGGCGTGCACACCGTGAGCTGGCGGGCGCCCAACGAAGCGGAGCGCGCGCACGACTACCTGTGGCGCATCCACCAGCAGGTGCCCGCGGCCGGCGAGATCACCCTCTTCAACCGCAGCCACTATGAGGACGTGCTGGTGCCGCCCGTCAAGGGCTGGATCACGCCGGCGCAGACAGCCGAGCGCTACCGGCACATCAATGACTTCGAACGCCTGCTCGCGCAGACCGGCACCGTGGTCCTCAAGTTCATGCTGCACATCAGCCGCGATGAGCAGCGCGAACGCCTGCAGGCGCGGCTCGAGGACCCGGCCAAGCAGTGGAAATTCAATGCGGACGACCTGGAGGCGCGCAAGCAGTGGAAGCAGTACCAGCAAGCCTACGAAGACCTGCTGCGCGCCACCAGCACACCCTGGGCGCCATGGACGGTGGTGCCCGCCGATTCCAAAACCCACCGCAACCTGATGATCGCCACCGTGGTGCGCGCCACGCTGGTGCAGCTGGGCCTACGCTTTCCGCCCGGCGACCCCGCGCTTGAAGGATTGAAAGTCCGCTGAGGCTGAAGGTCGCCGCGGGATTCCCGCCCGTGAGGCCAAAACTGTTTCACCCGGATCGGGGGTAATCGAAACGCCAATCAGCCGCCTGCGTTGGTGGAAACCCTCTTTGTAAGGCTTGGGCAAGACGGAATGATGAGTGTTCTTAGTGTTCTTACTTTCCCAAACAACAGGAGACAAGTCATGACCGAGAGCAAAAGCCCCCGCAGGCGCGGCCTGCTGAAAGGCGCCGCGATTGCCGCGGGCGCCCTGTCCGCCCCGATGGTCGCCATGGCGCAGACAACGTCCTTTCGCTTCCAGAGCACCTGGCCGGCCAAAGACATCTTCCATGAATTCGCCAATGACTTCGCGAAGAAGGTCAACGACATGGCAGGCGGCCGCCTGAAGATCGAAGTGCTGCCTTCGGGCGCGGTGGTGCCGGCCTTCCAGCTGCTGGAAGCCGTGAACAAGGGCACGCTGGACGGCGGCCACGGTGTGGTGGCTTACCACTACGGCAAGAATTCGGCGCTGGCCCTGTGGGGCTCCGGCCCCGGCTACGGCATGGACTCCAACATGGTCCTGGCCTGGCACAACTACGGCGGCGGCAAGGCTCTGCTCGAGGAAATCTACAAGACCATCAACATGGACGTGGTGTCCTACCTCTACGGCCCCATGACCACCCAGCCGTTGGGCTGGTTCAAGAAACCCATCGCCAAGGCCGAGGACCTCAAGGGCCTGAAATACCGCACGGTGGGACTGGCCGTGGACATGTTCACGCTGATGGGCGCCGCGGTGAATCCCTTGCCGGGCGGCGAGATCGTGCCGGCGCTGGACCGCGGCCTGATCGATGCGGCCGAGTTCAACAACGCCACCTCCGACCGGATACTGGGTTTTCCGGACGTGGTCAAGAACTGCATGCTGCAGAGCTTCCACCAGAGCGGCGAGCAGTTCGAGATCCTGTTCAACAAGACCAAATACAACGCCTTGCCGGCCGAGCTCAAATCCATCATCGACTATGCGGTGCAAGCGGCCAGCGCCGACATGAGCTGGAAAATGATAGACCGCAACTCGACCGACTACATCGAGATGAAGAAGCAGGGGATCAAGTTCTACAAGACCTCGGATGCCGTGCTGAGGGCCCAGCTGGACGCCTGGGACAAAACCATCGCCAAGAAAGCCGGCGAGAACCCGCTGTTCAAGAAGGTGCTGGATTCGCAAAAGGCTTTCGCCCAGCGGGCCGTGTCCTGGCACAACGACTATTCCGTCGACTTCAAGATGGCCTACAACCATTATTTTTCCGGCAAAAAAGCCTGACCGCCAGCGCTTGAGCCTGAAGTACAGCAGCCATCCGGTTCCGCCTGGATGGCTGCTTTTCTTTGTCGCAGCCTGCCACCGGAACCGCCATGAACGTTCAACGTCTCCTTCACACCGCCGACGCCATCAGCACCTGGGTGGGCAAGGCCTTTGCCTGGCTCATCGTGGCGCTGATGCTGCTGGTCTGCGCCGAGGTCTTCAAGCGCTATGCGCTCAATGCGCCGACGGCCTGGATCTTTGACGCCAACAACATGCTCTACGGCACCCTGTTCATGATGGGCGGCGCCTACACCCTGGCCCACGACGGCCACGTACGCGGAGACTTTCTATACGGCAGCATGAAGCCGCGCACCCAGGCCTCGCTGGACCTGGTGCTGTACCTCCTGTTCTTCGTGCCGGGCATCGCCGCGTTGACCTGGGCCGGCTGGACCTACTTCAACGACTCCTGGTCCATCCACGAGCAGACCTTCAACGCCGACCCGATTCCGCTCTACCCCTTCAAATTCGTGATCCCGCTGGCCGGCTCCATCGTGCTGATGCAAGGCATCGCCGAGATGATCCGCTGCGTGGTGTGCATCAGGACCGGCGCATGGACACCCCGGCTCAAGGACGCCGAGGAAGCCGACGTCGTGGCCCAGCAACTGGCCGGCAGCGAATTCGTCGATGAGGACGCCAAGCAGCTCGCCATCGAAAAGTCCAAAGGGATGAAGGGATAAATGATGAGCAACGCAGCACTCGGCATGACCATGCTCTGCCTGATCGTGGTGGTGATCATGCTGGGCTTCCCCACGGCTTTCACCCTGATGGGGCTGGGCATCATGTTCGGCTTCGTCGCTTTCTACGACCCGTCGGCCCACTGGCTCGACAACAAGATCTTCGACCTCATGGTGCAGCGCGCCTTCGGGGCCATGACCAATGAGACGCTGTTATCCATCCCGCTGTTCGTGCTGATGGGCTACGTGATGGAACGCGGCGCGCTGGTGGACAAGATGTTCCACAGCGTGCAGCTCGCGTTTCGCAGCGTCCCCGGTTCGCTGGCCGTCACCACGCTGATCATCTGCACCTTCTGGGGCATCGCCAGCGGCCTGGTGGGCGCGGTGGTGGTGCTGATGGGCGTGATCGCCATGCGGCCCATGCTCAACGCCGGCTACGACACCCGGCTGGCCGCCGGCGTGATCACCGCCGGCGGCACGCTGGGCATCCTGATCCCGCCCTCGGTGATGATCATCGTGTATGCGGCGGTCGCCGGCCAGTCGGTGGTCAAGCTGTATGCCGCCGCGATGTTCCCCGGCTTCTTCCTGGCGCTGCTGTACCTCGTCTACATCATCGGCTGGGTACTGATCAACCCGAAGATCGCGCCCAGGCTGCCGCCCGAGCAGCAGCAGGTGCCGGTGCCGCCCTGGCTTCACGCCGTCGCCGGCGCCTATTCGCGCCGCATGCTGCCCGCGTTGCTGGCCGCCACCGCGTCGCCCGGCCGCGCCCTGAAAGCCGGCGTGGACGGCATGAAGATCTCCCGGGGTTTGCTGGCCCGCAGCCTGGGCCTGGCGCTGGTGCCGCTGGCGCTGTCGGCCATCACCCTGGGCGCCGTGTGGTGGTATGTCGTGATCCACTCCCAGGAAGACAACGTCGCCAGCGCCGCGGCGCAGGTCACCCAGCGGGCCCAGGCGCCCGCTCCCGCCGCAGCCGGCACCAGCGGCCTGCAGGAGGCCCCCGGCGCAGCGGCTGTCCAGGCGCCGCCGGCTGCCGGTGGTATCCAGGAACCGCCGGCCGAAACCAGCGGCCTGCAGGAACTTTCGGCCCCGCCTGGCGCCATCGAGGAGCCGGCCGCCGGCCCCGCCAGGGACGAGCCCATGCAACAGTTTGGCGACCCGTCGGCCGAGGGCCCGCACACCGCCGCCGTTCCCGCCATGTTCTTCACCGGCTTCTGGATCGCCTGCGGCATCACGCTGCTGCTGCTGGCCTGGTACTACTGGAAGTTCGACGCAGAGCAATTCGAGATCCTGCGCATGCTGGTGTCGTCCGTCATGCCGCTGGCCATCCTGACCTTCGTCGTGCTGGCGGTGATCCTGTTCGGCATCACGACGGCCACCGAATCGGCGGCGGTCGGCGCGGCCGGGGCCTTCCTGATGGCCTGGCACGCCAAGACCCTGAACTTCCAGCGCATCAAGGAAGCGGTCTTCCTGACCGCCAAGACCACCTCCATGGTGTGCTGGCTGTTTGTCGGCTCAGCGCTGTTTTCGGCTGTGTTCGCCCTGCTGGGCGGCCAGGCCGTGATCGAAAGATGGGTTCTGTCCATGGAGCTGACGCCGCTGCAGTTCCTCCTGGTATCGCAGGCCATCATCTTCATTCTCGGCTGGCCGCTGGAGTGGACCGAGATCATCGTGATCTTCGTGCCCATCTTCCTTCCGCTGCTGGCGCACTTCCAGATCGACCCCATCCTCTGGGGCGTGCTGGTCTTCGTCAACCTGCAGGCGGCCTTCCTGTCGCCGCCGGTCGCGATGAGCGCCTTCTACCTCAAAGGCGTTTCCCCGCCGCACGTGACCCTGAACCAGATCTTCGCCGGCATGATGCCCTATATGCTGATCGTGATCCTGTGCATGGTGTTCATGTATGTCTGGCCGGGCATGACGCTCTGGCTGCCGAAGTTCCTGTACGGCGGCGGCTGAACGGCAGGCAGGCCCCTTTCGCGGGGCCGCCCGCCGCGCCCCCGCTTCCCCTCGAATACCCCCCGCCCGGGCGGGCGCTTGAACAGCCTCCGCTTACGGAGTAAGATTGACGTTTACGTAAACGTCAACTACAGTGAGCGAGGGCGCCGACCCGCCCCTCCCGGAGACAACCATGACCGACATGTCCGCTGAATACAAAGCGCTCGCCAGCTACCGCCCCACCCACAAGGTGCGTTTCATCACTGCCGCCAGCCTGTTCGACGGCCATGACGCGGCCATCAACATCATGCGGCGCATCCTGCAGAGCATGGGCGCCGAGGTCATCCACCTGGGCCACAACCGCAGCGTCGACGAGGTCGTGACGGCCGCCCTGCAGGAAGACGCCCAGGGCATCGCCATCAGCTCCTACCAGGGCGGGCACGTCGAGTACTTCAAGTACATGGTCGACCTGCTCAAGAGCCGCGGCGGCGAGCACATCCAGGTGTTCGGCGGCGGCGGCGGCGTCATCGTGCCGCCCGAGATCCGCGAACTGCATGCCTACGGCGTCACCCGCATCTACAGCCCCGAAGACGGCCAGAAGATGGGCCTGGCCGGGATGATCGGCGAAATGGTCATGCGCTGCGACAAGGACCTGACCGGCTTCGCGCCCAAAAACGTCAAGGCCATTGAAGGCCACGGCGAGATGAACTGGCGGGCGCTGGCCCAGCTGATCACCGCGCTTGAGAACGGCAAAGCCGATGCAGCGCTGGTCGACAAGGTGCGCGCCCAGGCCGCCACCCGCAAGATCCCTGTGCTCGGCATCACCGGCACAGGCGGGGCCGGTAAATCCTCGCTCACCGACGAACTGATACGCCGCCTGCGCCTGGACCAGAACGACAAGCTGCGCGTGGCAATCATCAGCATCGATCCATCTCGCCGCAAGAGTGGTGGCGCGCTGCTGGGCGACCGCATCCGGATGAATGCTATTTCGCCGTGGACCGTTCCCGTTGCCGGCCAGAAGAACGCCGACAGCGGCCAACGCGTCTTCATGCGCAGTCTGGCCACACGCGACTTCGGCTCCGAGATCAGCCAGGCCCTGCCCGACGTGATCGCCGCCTGCAAATGCGCAGGCTTTGACTTGATCGTCGTGGAGACCTCGGGCATAGGCCAGGGCGACGCTGCCATCGTGCCGCACGTCGACGTGCCCATGTACGTGATGACGCCCGAGTTCGGCGCGGCCAGTCAGCTCGAAAAAATTGACATGCTGGACTTCGCCGAGTTCATCGCCATCAACAAGTTCGACCGCAAGGGCTCGCTCGACGCACTGCGCGACGTCTCCAAGCAGGTGCAGCGCAACAAGGAAGCCTGGAGCACGCCGGCCGACAGGATGCCGGTTTTCGGCACCATGGCCGCGCGCTTCAACGACGACGGCGTCACCGCGCTCTACCAGGCGCTCAAGCCGCGCCTGGCCGCGCTGGGCCTGGCGCTTGAGGGCGGCGTGCTGCCCGCGGCCGAGGTGCGCCACAGCACCAACCAGACACCCGTGGTGCCCGCCGCGCGCACCCGCTACCTGGCCGAGATCAGCGACACCGTGCGCGGCTACAAAAAACGCGCCCGCGCGCAGGCCCAGCTGGCGCGCGAAGTGCAGCAGCTCAAGGCGGCAGCCGCCATGCTCAAGATCGACAAGCCCGACCGCGCGCCCGCCGCCGAGGCTGCGCTGGACCTGGCCGGCCATCGCAAGGCCCGCATGGACGCCGACGCCCGCGCCCTGCTGGCCCAATGGCCCGACATGCAGGCCGCCTATGCCGGCGATGAGTACGTGGTCAAAATCCGCGACAAGGAAATCCGCACCGCGCTGACCACCAAATCGCTTTCCGGCACTACCATCCGCAAGGTGGCGCTGCCGCAATACGAAGACCACGGCGAAATCCTCAAGTGGCTGATGCTGGACAACGTGCCCGGCAGCTACCCCTACACCGCCGGCACCTTCGCCTTCAAGCGCGAGGGCGAGGACCCGACCCGCATGTTCGCCGGCGAAGGCGATCCCTTCCGCACCAACACCCGCTTCAAGCTGCTCAGCGAGGGCATGGCCGCCAAGCGGCTGTCCACTGCCTTCGACTCGGTCACGCTCTATGGCAACGACCCGGCGCTGCGGCCCGACATCTACGGCAAGGTCGGCAACTCGGGCGTGTCCATCGCCACGCTGGACGACATGAAGGTGCTGTACGACGGCTTTGACCTGTGCAACCCCTCGACCTCGGTCTCCATGACCATCAACGGCCCGGCGCCCACCATCCTCGCGATGTTCATGAATACGGCGATCGACCAGAACATCGCCAAATTCCAGAAAGACAACGGCCGCGACCCGACAGCGACCGAAGCCGCCAAGATACGCGAATGGGTGCAGGAAAACGTGCGCGGCACGGTGCAGGCCGACATCCTGAAAGAAGACCAGGGCCAGAACACCTGCATCTTCTCGACCGAGTTCAGCCTGAAAGTCATGGGTGACATCGCCCAGTATTTCGTGCACAACCGCGTGCGCAACTTCTACAGCGTCTCCATCAGCGGTTACCACATCGCCGAAGCCGGCGCCAACCCGATCAGCCAGCTGGCCTTCACGCTGTCCAACGGTTTCACTTTCGTCGAAGCCTACCTCGCGCGCGGCATGCACATCGACGACTTCGCGCCCAACCTGAGCTTTTTCTTCAGCAACGGCATGGATCCGGAATACACCGTGATGGGCCGCGTCGCGCGCCGCATCTGGGCCGTGGCCATGAAAGAGAAGTACGGCGCCAACGAACGCAGCCAGAAGCTGAAATACCACATCCAGACCTCGGGCCGCAGCCTGCATGCGCAAGAGATCCAGTTCAACGACATCCGCACCACGCTGCAGGCCTTGATCGCGATCTACGACAACTGCAACTCGCTGCACACCAACGCATTTGACGAAGCCATCACCACCCCCACCGAAGAATCGGTGCGCCGCGCCATGGCCATCCAGCTCATCATCAACCGCGAATGGGGCCTGGCCAAAAATGAAAACCCCTCGCAGGGCGCTTTCATCATCGAGGAACTCACCGAGCTGCTCGAAGAAGCCGTGCTGCTGGAGTTCGAACGCATCGCCGAGCGCGGCGGCGTGCTGGGCGCCATGGAAACCGGCTACCAGCGCGGCCGCATCCAGGACGAGTCCATGCACTACGAGATGCTCAAGCACACCGGCGAGCTGCCCATCATCGGCGTCAACACCTTCCGCAACCCGCACGGCGACGCGGTGCAGGACAAGCTCGAACTGGCCCGCTCCACCGAAGAAGAAAAACAAAGCCAGCTCAAGCGCCTGGACGACTTCCACCGCCGCCACGCGGACGAGTCACCGGCCATGCTCAAACGCCTGCAGCAGGCCGTGATCGAGAACCTCAACGTCTTCGAGGTGCTGATGGAGGCCGTGCGTGTCTGCTCGCTGGGGCAGATCACGAACGCGCTGTTTGAGGTGGGTGGGCAGTACCGGCGGAATATGTAGGCCGGCGGGGGAGCATTGCCACTTAACCCATAGTCTTTCCAAAAATCTGCCGTTAACTTCATTTAAGTCTCGGCCAATCTATGCCTCATTTCGCTTTTCAGCGGATGAGGCCAAAAGATCGGCACAACAAAGCAAAAAGCCCAACTGGCGATCAGTTGGGCTTTTTTGTTCTTTTCGAAGATTAACGGCGAAGTCGCTTTTCCAGTAGAGGCCTGAGACTATCGTAGGCCTTGCGAAACGTCTGGAGATTGGCCAGATCGGGGGCAAACTTTCCTGTCGCCAGATCATGAACGATCGTCCCCTGACAGTTGAAGCACCCTTGCCACTCCTGGCTCGCTCGCCATTAACCACACTATAGTGCGTCGCTTCTTGGGAATCTTTGAAATTGGTGCGCTTCCGATTGAGACGCGACTCCTCTCATTGCAGGATGACAGTCGCCTGTTCCGCTCTTAAACTGAACCACAAATGCCGTTGGCGGCTCTCGCCGCATCAACAAAAGAC
This sequence comes from Polaromonas sp. P1_H6, assembly GCF_056405195.1. Lineage (NCBI taxonomy): Bacteria > Pseudomonadati > Pseudomonadota > Betaproteobacteria > Burkholderiales > Comamonadaceae > Polaromonas > Polaromonas sp. P1_H6. Next base: position 212,793 of record NZ_JBFUCN010000003.1, on the reverse strand, counting down.
CCTCGAGGAGGAATCATGCCAGTCCCCGGCGACCACATCATCCATTCCGGCTCCGGCCAACTCGGCCGCAGCCGCACCAGCGTAGACGACGCGAAGCGCATTGCATTGCAAGCTTGGGACTATGGGCTCACCAAGAAAGGCCCCATCGTCATGCACTTCCACGGTGGCCTCGTCAACGAGAAGGCCGCACGCGAAGGAGCGGAACGCCTCTACGAGACCTACGCGACTAAGGCGGGCGCCTACCCGATCTTCTCAGTGTGGGAAGCGGGCCTAATCGAGACGCTGCGCAACAATTGGCGCGACATTCTGCAAGATCCGGTCTTCCAGGAGTTAGTGAAGAAAGTAGGAGAATGGGTCTTGCGCGAGGGCGCGCCCGAGGCCGGTACAAAAAGTGCCGCAGGCAAGGCGATCGATGTGGACCAGTACCGGCAGGACTTCGATGCGTGGTTCGCGGGCACTTCCCCGCAGCCTCCACTTGTGGACTCCAAACCTGCCGCTGCCATCGGTCTAAAGAATGCCGAGCCCGATGAGGAGGATCTGGCGCTCAAGATTGAAGCCGAACTCCCGAACGATCCCACCTTCGAGATGACGATCGCGGGCCTTGCCGCCGCAGCGGCCAGTACGCCCGGCGCGACCACCAAGGGCATGACGACGACGCCACGTCCCATCAGTCGTGTGTTGGTTGACGATGCTGCGCTGGATCAGCTTTTACCCGGCGGCGCCGCTTCGCACGGCATCACCACCAAGGGTGTACTCAGCTGGGTGGCCACCGCCAAGTTTATCGCGAAGGTTGTGATGGCCGTGACACGCCGCCTCATCTCAGGCCGAGACCATGGTGTGTACGTGACCGTGATTGAAGAAGTGCTCCGCGCCGCCTATCTCGCAAAGGCCGGTGGCATAGCGTGGGGGCAGATGAAAAAAGACACGGCCGACGCATTTGTGGGCGAGACCGGTGCCGGCAACGTGATTCTCCAGGCTTGGGCCGGGCGCATCGTTAAGGGTGAAGTTCCGCCACGCGTGGTGCTGGTGGGCCACAGTACTGGTGCCGTCTACATCATCAACTGGATCCGCGCATCGGCAGTGGTCGCACCCGATCTCGTGTACGACATCGTTTTGCTCGCCCCTGCCTGCGTGACCGATGAGTTCGCAAAGGTCATGCAGGAGCATGCGAAGGCAATGAGCAACGTACGCATATTCGCGATGCAGGATGAGAAGGAGAGGGACGACGTGCTGGTGCCCATCCTCTATCCGCGCTCCTTGCTCTACTTCGTGTCCGGCGTGGTAGAGGCGGAGGTCGACGCGCCCCTGCTCGGCATGCAGCGTTTCCTGAAGGACAAGCCCTTCCAGGACGCCAAGAAGTTCCCCGCAGTTGATGCCGTGCGCCAGTACCTCGCAGCAATGGCTTCACGCGGCGTGTGGTCGATAGCGGCGGGCGCTCCAGGGCTGGGGAGCGCGTCGGTGAAGCACGGTGACTTCGACAATGACGCGGCGACGCTCGCGAGCGTGGTTTCTATCATCAAGTCCGGCTACGCCTGAAGTCCATGGCCGACTTCGCCATACTTACCGGCATCAGTTGGTACCCGAACCCCGGGTACAGCAACCTCGACGGGCCGCCGAATGACATCGCGTTGATGGAGACATGGCTCACGGAACGGGCGGGATTGGACCCCGGCAATATCAGGAAGGTCGTCACGCCTTCGCCGCTACCGGACCCCGTGGACCTCGGAAAAGCACCTCCGGTGGGGCTCGATTTCGACCTGATCTTCAACGAAATGCTGCAACAACGCATTGCTATGGGAAGAGCTCGCGTGAGCGGAAGGCTGTACCTCTATTTTTCGGGTCACGGCTTTTGCAACCGCAGCCAGAACGCCGCACCCGAAGCCGCTCTTTATTGTGCCAATGCCACGAAGACGTATCACCCACACCTCTTCGGCACGCAACTCGCGCGCGTGGCACAAGGCCAGGCTCTCTTCAAGGAAGTAGTGCTCATCATGGACTGCTGCCGGGACTCCGAACTGGCGCGCACGCCAACACCTCACCCGTATCGCGACACGCCCGACGACGGCCTGGCCGCCCAAGTCCATCTCCTTGCGATCTACGCGGCCCCCAAGGGCGGTAAGGCGCAGGAGCGCGCCATCCCGGAAAGAGGCGGTGCCGTTCACGGGCTGCTGACGCACGCACTCGTCAAGTTGCTGGAGGAGTTGCCTTCACGGGACGCTGCCGGCATTGCGTCCGTTGACCTCCGCAACGCCCTGTGGAACGGCTGGAAGTCGATTTGCGGCGAAGATGCCGCCCCTCAGCCCGAAGTGCTGCCGCCACAGAACGGGGAAATCTACTTCCCGCTGGTGGGCAAGGGCACCTCGGTAGAGTTTGTCTGGATACAGCCGCCCACCGACGGCGCCACACTAACCCTGATCGACAATCAGTTCCAGGAAGTCGCAACGTTCAACCTCGCCGGGGCAGCGAACGACACGATTGCGGCCAACGGGCCCGTGCTACACCATGAGCGAGTGCCGCAGGGACTGAGACTGCGCATGCGTCCAGGTCCGTACCTCTACCGCCTGAGCGATCCGGCAAAGGAGGCTCCTATCAAGGTCGAAGGAGGTGATTGCCGTGTCAACCTTTGAGAGAGACCTCGAACTCACCACTGACAACCCGCTGGCGGAAATCCTGTTGCTGGACGGTGAATTCAAGCTCGTCGCGCGCAGCGCGACACCCTTGCGTTTGCGAGTGCGACCAGGTCTGTACGTCATGAAGGTAAAGGTCGGCGACGAACAGGCCGAAGCAGTGCTGGAAGTGCGGCCCGATCCGGATAGCTTCACTCATTGGCTTGCGGCGCCGCTGTTCGAAAGCCCTGTACCGCTGGACAATTCCTCTTTCCGGCATCAGTTCCAACAAGACGGAACTGCACGCGTGATCGATGCAGCTCGCAAGTCCGCAGGCACAGCGGAGTCGCGCATCATCGTTTGTGTTCGGGACCCGAGCCCCTTTGACCCGCACGATGCACGGGCTGACATGCGGATGCAAAGTTATGCAGGTGTGTTCGAGCAGTTCAGCGTGCGTGACACGGCCGATGGACTTGTCGCGTGGCCCGAGGTTATCAATGATGACAAATTGCGATTCGGGTTTTCGGCGATGGCGGCGTCCGTCGCGGCGGGTTCGTACTTCCTGACGTACAGCACGAAAAGCGGTGACATCAGCCTCTCGTTGCCAGCGGCAAAAGGCTGGGCTCTGCAGGTCTACGTAAACCTCATGCCCGGCAGCTCCGGCCAGATGGAGCCGGACCTCGCGGGGATCTCTGTTTTTTATGACACGCTAGGCAGCTCGTTCAATCCGTCGCGACCCGAGCTTGTAGCCGCAGAGACGGTGCGCAAGTCGCTGGCATACGGGCGGGGGTTCGTGCCACCACAGACGCTCGATGTGCTGTACCAGGGAAAATTCCAGAACCCGATTCTTGGGCTCTATGCCGCGCATCACCTGATCGCCACGTCAGGGGATCCCAAAGCGCTCAAGGAAGTCATCACGAATACGAGCGACATGCTCGGAAAGAACTTCCCGGATGTAGCGGCATTGCGCCTTGCTACGGGGAGCCATAAGCCGGATGAGGGCGCACGCACGTTTTGGGAATTGAGCGGTCCGCCGCTGTTGGCGCGTAGCTGGCAATTGCTCGTTGCGCAAGCCGATGCCCTAGGTGGGCCCGGCGTGACCCGCTCGCCGGCGCTGGCGCGCGCATCTTCGTATTCACCGCAAGGGATTTTCACCGGATGGGTAGGCCCCCTTGCCGCGACAACGGCGCAGGCGCAGGGGACGCAGACTAAGTCGCTGGCGGGGGAACTCCTGAAGTTCGCTACCGGCGCTTTGGGCGCCTTTCGCAATCGCATTGGTGGAGCGGACCCCGCCACGCTCACGGAGCGATTGGGCCATATCTCGACCAACCAAGAAGCCGCGGCCGCGCTAGTCGAACTTTCGCAGGCATATGAATGGCCGAAGGTCACGTCTGAGCTCAGGCGCAACCCGAAATGGATGGATCCGCTGTCGCCTCTGCAGCGCAGTCTCGTCATGATGCTGAACTCCATCGACGGCGATGACAAGGCTCACAAGGCCATCGACGAGAACTTCATTGGCTCCCTGCTCGATTCGCATCGCGTGCCGCTGCAATCGCTCGCCGAAGACCTTCAGCAAATCGAGCTCGGCGGGTGGATGAGCGTGGGACTAGAGCACGCGGTTGAAGCTGCCGTAGAACTCGGAACGGACAAGCTCACTCGTTCGCTAGAGAAATTCCGCGTCGAGATCGACCCGAAGCGCATCACGCACCGGGTCCACTATGCGGCGCTTGTCGATACGATTTTTGGCGCGGGCTCGGCCAAATTCGACAAGTCTGTGGCGGATACGAACAACGTGATAGGCGCTCTTGCGAGCCCAAATAGCTTTGTCGAATTTAAGGCCAATTTCCAGCATCGCCTGCATCGCCTGAATGCCGCGATCCAGTCTGACCCGAGCCTTCGCAAGGAGATACTCGCCGTCGTGAACAGAATCGTGGGATCCGGCTGGGATGGTGCGTATGCTGAGCTCTCGGCGCTCGACTACTTCCTAGCAGCGGCTGCCAGCGGCCCCGGAAATATTGTGCTTGATCGCACCGTACCCGCCAAGGAGACATTGGCCTCTGCGATGGGCATGCAAAACACCAATTACGACATGAGCCTCCCGGGCCTTGGCGTCGTGATGGACACGAAGCTCCTGTCGGACAAGATCGGCGGCATTCTCGAGGGCGTCTTCAATGACTTCCGCCGCGCCAAGGGAATCCGTCGCCTCACGATCGTTCCATCCTACGACCAGGATAACGACTTCGCGGTGTATCAGGCGAATCGCAGGCAACTGCTCGCGGAACTGGTGAACGGGGTCGATACCACCGTGCGACCCCGGAAGCTGTCCAGCGCAGTAATCCCCGATCTGTCGTACGAGTTTGCGTGGGAAGCGGGTGTCACAGCCGGTGCGAGCACATATTCACCGAGCACCCACGCGAAAAATCATCAGCGCCTGCTATTCAGTCACGCGAAGAAGTTCTCCCGCGTTGAGCCGACCGTGATCATCTTCGTGCTGTTCCCGTGGGCTGGCGAGAGCATCTTCCTCTTCAAAGAGCCGAAGATGCAGTTCTGCAAAGCGTTCGGTGAGGAATTTTTCTCCGGACTCCTGGACTCGCCAGAACCTGCGAGCAAATTCAACGGCAAGTTCCAGTCGGACATTACCGTGGGTCATGTGGTCCGGCATCTGTCGGGAATCATTTTCCTGGATGACGACACCATCTTAGCCAAGGATCCCCAGCGGGTGAATGTCGAGGCGAGCTTTGTCTGGAACCCCGTCGCCCTGCACGCACTGGGTGGCAGCAAGTTTGACAACTACATGCGCAGTCGCAGTGCAACGGAACTCAAATAAGCCTCACACTGTTGAATTCCGCTGAAGTCTGACCCGAGGGAGGGGCGGACAATTACTTGGACTTACGGCATAACCAGTCCAAGTAATTGTCCGCATCCCCAGTGGATCAGATTTCGACGGAATTCAACATGTGTGGGCATGAAAGTAAGTTTTGGCCTAACGAGGCTGTAGAAGAACCCGGGCCCCCACACGCACAACTATGCCGTTGCCCCGTGCGCGGACCGAGCTCCATGAATTGGACGGAATTCACGCTCCATTCGCCAGAGACACCCCGTCCACCGGCTTGAGCATCCATTCTGCAAGGTCCGCCCCCAAGCCCTGAATCACCGCATCCATTGCGCTGCACTCGGTGGTCTCCGCCTTGATATCGGAATGCTGAATGTGCATCTGGCGCATGCCTTTGAAGTGCACGGCCGGCAGTCCCGGCCGTTCGAGCACAGCGTGGATGACCATGATCGTGGGGCCGCCGGCGCTGACGGTCACGATGTCCATGATTTCGATTTTCAGCAAAGGGGCCGCACCCCTGCCGGCACCCAGCGCGGGAAGCACCACTTCATGCCGCGCTTTCAACCGATCTTGCACCGCCTGGCGCAATGGGTCCGGCACGCCGCACGCATCATCGGACTCAGACATCTGGCGGCCCTGGTAATACCCGTACACGACGGGCGGCAGTACCACCGTGTTGTAGGCAACAGGCGCGGGTGGCGTTCGCTCAAACGGCTGGGGATCGTGCGAACCGCAAGCGGCGAGAATTGAACTCACCGCTATCGCGATGCAGGTATTGCGCACGGATTGCCCTTACTGTCATTGATTGATTGGGAATCTAGCGAGAAGCGGCGCTATGCGCCGGCGCTCCTTCAAAGTTCCGGCGCCGGGTCAGGCAAGCTGTTTTATTTGTACGAATACTTCAAATAAATATCGGTATTCTCATCGCCTCTTGTTTTCCCATTCAGGATGTATTTGGCCATTGAGCCGATGTCTTCCAGGTCAAACCCATGAATGGTTCTGCCCAACAGGAACGAAACCGTATAGTCTTCCCAGCTTTTGCCGAGCGTGCTGGCGATGCCCGCGGCTTTGTGGATGAACTCCCAGGTTTCCTGTTCCGTGAGATAGCCCGCCCAATAGCACCACCTGGCCAATGACACCGCCCTCATGGTGTCCCAGCCGAAAGTCGACCGCGTCGCTTCCACGGTCGCCAGGGGAATACCCAGTTCTTTTGAAATCTCTTTTTGCGCTGTCTTGACCTGCTCTGACGAGCCTGCGACGAAGGAATCGATGTCTTTGCTTTTATTGAGATTGAGCAGGTTTTCGAGCGCCTCTTTGGCGTCGTTGGAATTCTCGATTTCCCATTGATTCTTGAGCCCGGCAACGTATGTGTCCAAGCTATCTTCTGGAAGAATGGTCAGGATTTTTTCGAACCGGTTGCTGAACAGGATTCCACCAAATGCCAGGGCTCTTTTTTGCTTTTCATCCAATGGATTGCCGGAGTGCTTTGATTTGAATTCGTCGAGCTGGCGGGCCTTTTTTTTCTTCATGTAGACAAAAAGCACGGCAAAGTACACAGCAAACACACATGCAACTGAAATAACGATGGACATCGTAGACATCACATTCCTCCCTGATTTATTAATGATGAGAGGCCACGCATGAACAGTCATGCATCGCCTGCGTGAAAAAACTGCCCATACTCCAGCGCTACGCTGACACGAGCCTTGCTAAAGAAACGTCATGACGAGTAACTTTATGTGTCTAACGTCACACATCGTCGATGCAGGCACGACTGCAGCAAGAGCACAGAACCAACTCACGCTGCGCGCGCTCTGCCGCATGCGCCAGTTCGGCGCCGGTGCGGCGGCGATCACACCGGGTCGAGATGAAGCACCACCTCGGAAGGGATCCGGCTGCCGACCCGTTGGAAAGCGGGGCAAGCATCGATGCAGGCCCGAAATGCGGGCAGGCCAGACGGCGTAGCGCACCATTCATTGCCGCTTCCCAGGGCTTGGAGTTCTGCCGTAGGTGGGAATCGAAAGGTCAGGGACAGCTGAAGAATGCCCTCGTCATCATCTTCATCCTCGTCGCCGCCACCGTCGCCACCCGGCATTAGCTGGCGAGTGATGTTGAGCTCAAAGTGCGTCGAGTCGCCCCAGTTATAGCTGCCCCACTGAAAGAGCAGCATGTCTCCATCTTCCTCGAGGACGCATCCATCGCATCGTTCGGAAGCGTAGAAGGCAAGCATGGCTTCCACGCCTTCGGAGGCTGTGAGTGCCGCCGCGGGGCGACCGCCAGGCGAGAGGCGCTGCTCAAATGCAGCGAGTGAAGTAGCCGGTGTCATAAGGAGCCATCCATGACCTTCGGGAACGGAACGCCTTTGATCTCGGCAAGAAAGCGATGTTTCGGCTCAAAGTCACCCACATACGTCAGGGCAATCTTGCCTTCCCAGATGATATCGAACAGGTCCGTACCCTCCACACGGGAAAAGGCGATTGTGTGATCCACCACGCAATCATGCCCGAGCAGATAGATATGGAATGCACGCGCTTCATAGGCTTCCTTCAGGTCATAGGGAGGCGGGTCCACATGGAGCCGAAGTCCATCAACAGACCCGGGCGCGAACTGTGCGAGGGAACAGCCTCGAAAGCCGCCCTGATGCCACTGGTCGGAGGAGATGGTGCAACTGCCGTAGTTGCACCAGACTCCCGGGGCCTCCCAAGCCGAGGGATGGTCCTCGTCCTCCTCTTCTTCGATATCTCTTTCAGCGTCGTAATCCTCGGTTTCCAAGTGGAAGTGAAACCAGACGTCGTAGCCCCTGCGCTCGGCGGACCACCGAAACTGCTTGAGGGCATGGCCTTCAAGCCACGGGTTGCCCGGGAACGTCATTCGACCTGATTTCATTGGGCGTAAATCTTTTTGTCTTTACAGATATTCTCGCCTCTGGTTTACCGCGCCCGGCTCAAGAACCATTGCTGCCCAGAGCTTGCTCCAGGCGCTCCACATACCGTTCAGCCCAGCCTTGGAGCATCTCATCCTCGTCTTCGCTGTTGAATATACGGATGACCTCGTTGAAAAGTTCATTGCGCAGGGGGCTGCTCTCATCGACGTAGAGCCCGACAACCTGGATGGCCTCAACGCGCGCCAGGTCAACCTCCAGGGGTTCCCGGAGCACATCAAGCAGCAGCTGGGAGACATCGCCCTGGTTCGCCTCCGAATCAAGCGCCCGGATGATTTCGCATTTGCGATGGTTCATGCCTGAATCTGGCAAGTGATCCGTGGCCCAGGGCATGGCTCGATACTCGTTAACAAGGTCATTCATGGGTAAAGCCTGAACGCTGGTGATCGGTCGGGGGAACCCCGCGGACCGATTCTAGGCTGACAGTGTGACTTTCACCTCCGCACAATGAACGAAGCGGGGTTCCAAAAAAAAGTGCTCAACCAGGCGCAGCGCCCGGTCCGTACAAAGGCGCAACACTGTTGTACAGCGACGCAAAACGCGCCGCGCGCTCTTTCCATCGTGCTTGCTCGGCGGGCCGAGGCGCGAAGCTGTCCAATGCCGCGGGCGCCTTGAGGACGTCCTGCGCGTCCGCCTTGTCCGCGCAAAGCCAGGCCAGCCGTGCCGCGCCCAGGGCGGGGCCCACGGCGGAGTCCTCGCGCCGTATCACTTCCAGCCCCGTGGCGTCGGCCAGCATCTGGGCCCAGTACGCGCTGCGCGAGCCGCCGCCGATCAGGCTGACCTGTTCGAGCCCGGCGCCGGTGGCCTGCAAGGCTGCGATGCCCTGGGCCAGCCCGTGGCACACGCCTTCCAGGGTGGCATTGACCATGTCGGCGCGTGAGGTGCCGGCATTCAGGCCGAAGAACACGGCCTGGGCATGCGGGTTGTTGTGCGGTGTGCGTTCCCCGTTCAGGTAGGGCAGGAACAGCGGCGTGGACGATCTCAAGCCGCGCGCTTCGGCCTCGGCCAGCAGCCGTTCCACGTCGGGCTCGCCAACCAACGAGGCGGTGAAATCCAGGCAGGACGCCGCCGACAACATGACCGACATCAGGTGCCAGGCCTGCGGCAAGGCATGGCAGAAGCTGTGCACGGCCTGTCCGGGATTGGAGACGAATTCACGCGTGGCGACGAAGACCACGCCCGAGGTGCCCAGCGACAGCATGGCGTCGCCGGGGCGGAACATGCCGGCGCCGAGCGCGCCGGCGGCGTTGTCGCTCGCGCCGGCCGCCACCGGGATGGGGCGCAAGCCCCAGCGCTGCGCGAGGTCGGCGCGCAACTTGCCCGTGGCCTCGGGACCTTCGTGCAGTACCGGCATGTGCTCGCGCGACAAACCGCAGGCCGCCAGCAGCTCGTCGCTCCAGTCGCGCCTGGCAACGTCTAGCCACAGCGTGCCCGCCGCATCCGACATGTCGCTGGCGTATTCGCCGGTCATGCGCCAGCGCAGCCAGTCCTTGGGCAAGAGCACGCGGCGCACCCGCTCGAACACCGCCGGCTCGTGGCGCGCCACCCATAACAGTTTGGGCGCGGTGAAGCCGGGCATCATCATGTTGCCGGTGATCTGCCGCGAGCGGGGCACCTGGCTTTCCAGCAACCCGCATTCCGCGGCGGAACGCCCGTCGTTCCAGAGCATGCAGGGCCGCAGCACCTGGTCTTGCGCATCGATCAGGGTTGCGCCGTGCATCTGGCCGGTCAGGCCGATGCACTCCACGTCGCCGGGGCTGTGCCCCGCCGCCGCCAAGCCGGCCAGCGCTTCCCGGACGGCGCCATCACAAGCCTGCCACCAGGCGTCCGGATCCTGCTCGCGCCACAGCGGCTGCGGCTGGTCGACCGCCAGGGGCGCCGTGCCGACGGCCAGCACCTGGTGCCGGCGGTCCAGCACGACAGCCTTGACGCTGGAGGTCCCGAGATCGATGCCTAGGAACATGCGTCAGCGCATCGGCGTCCACTTGGCCTGGCTGCCGGCGGACTCCACCACTTTTTCGATGAAGCGCACGCCGCGCGCGCCATCGGCCAGACGTGGATAGTCGGCGTCCAGCGGATCCGGTGCCAGGCCCGCCTGCAGCGCGCGGATGTGCGCGGCCACGCCGAGGTACACATTCGCGAAGGCTTCGAGGAAGGCCTCGGGATGGCCGGTCGGCAGGCGTGTGGCGCGGCGCGCGGCCTCGCCCAGCCATGGCGAGCCGCGGGTCAGCACACGCGCGGGCCCATCGATGGGCGAGTGAATGAGCCGGTTCGGCTCTTCCTGGTGCCAGGTCAGCGTGCCTTGCGTGCCGAACACCCGCAGGCGCAGGTCGTTCTCGCAGCCCACTTCGATCTGCGAGGCAATGAGCACCCCCCTGGCGCCGTTGCTGAAGCGCAGCAACGCATTGCCGTCGTCGTCCAGCCGGCGTCCGGGCACAAAGGCCGTCAGGTCGGCGCAGATGCTGTCCAGCTCCAGCCCGGTGACGGTCGCCACCAGGTTTTCGGCGTGCGAGCCGATGTCGCCGATGGCGCCGGCCAGGCCGCTGCGCGCTGGGTCGGTGCGCCAGTCGGCCTGCTTCTGGCCCGTTGCTTCGAGGTTGGTGGCAAGCCAGCCCTGGTTGTATTCGACGATGACCTTGCGCACTTCGCCGATCGCGCCCTTGGCCACCAGCTCGCGGGCTTCGCGCACCATGGGATAGCCGGTGTAGTTGTAGGTCACCCCGAAGACGCAGCCGCTGCGCTGCACGGCGCGCTCCAGCGCCTGGGCCTCTTCGCTGCTGTGCACCAGCGGCTTGTCGCAGACCACGTGGATGCCCGCCTCGGCAAAGGCGAGCGCCACCGGGAAGTGCACATGGTTGGGCGTGACGATGGAGACGAAGTCGATGCGGTCCTGCGCCGGCCGCTTGAGCTCGTCGGCCAGCAGGTCTTGCCAGCGGCCGTGGTTGCGTTCCGGGCGCAGGCCGAGTTCCCGGCCTGACGTGCGCGCGCGCTCAGCATCGGACGACAGCGCACCGGCCACCAGTTCCATCTGCCCATCCAGCGCCATGGCCTTGCGGTGCACGGCGCCGATGAAAGCGCCCTGCCCGCCGCCCACCATGGCATAACGCAGCTTTTTCATGATCCGGCCATCCCGCCTTGTTTGGCCTTGTCGAAGACCGCGTCGAAGGCGCCGGCCGCCGGTTTGAAGTCCAGGCGCTTGGAGTAGGCCGCGCTCTCGGTGGCGCCGTGGACCCGGTCCATACGGCTGTCCTCCCATTCCACGCTCAGCGGGCCGGCATAGCCGATGTCGTTCAGGGCCACGATGATGGACTCGAAGTCGATCATGCCGCGGCCCACGCTGCGGAAGTCCCAGTGGCGGCGCGCATCGCCGAAGCTGGTATGCCCGCCGAACACGCCCACGGTGCCGTCGCCTTTACCCCACCACACGTCTTTCATGTGCACGTGGTAGATGCGGTCATGGAAGGTGCGCAGGAACTTCACGTAGTCCACGCCCTGGTAGCCCAGGTGGCTGGGGTCGAAATTAAAACCGAAGCGCTTGTGCCCCGCCACGGCTTCCACGGCGCGCTGCGCCGAGGCGGTGTCGAAAGCGATCTCGGTGGGGTGGACTTCCAGGGCGAAGTTCACGCCCACGGACTCGAAGGTGTCCAGGATGGGCTTCCAGCGTTGCGCGAAGTCGCGAAAGCCCTGCTCCCAGTACTCCTGCGAGGTCGGCGGGAAGGCGTACAGCGAATGCCAGACCGACGAGCCCGTGAAGCCGGTGACGACCTTCACGCCCAGCCTGGCGGCCGCAAGGGCGGTGTCCTGCATCTCGCGCGCGGCGCGCTGGCGCACCCCTTCCGGATCGCCGTCGCCCCAGACATGCGCGGGCAGGATGGCCTTGTGGCGCTCATCGATCAGGTCGCACACGGCCTGGCCCACCAGGTGGCTGCCGATGGCGAAACAGCGCAGGCCGTGCTTTTCAAGCAGCGCGCGCTTGTCCTTCGCATAGCTTTCGCTCGCCAGCGCTTCCTGCACGTTGAAATGGTCGCCCCAGCAGGCCAGCTCGAGCCCGTCATAGCCCATGCCGCGCGCCAGGGGTGCGAGTTCGGCCAGCGGCAGGTCGGCCCACTGTCCGGTAAAAAGTGTGACGGGTCTGGCCATGGCTGCCTCAGAACGGGGAGTCGGGGAAATAGTATTGCTTGGCATTGTCCTTGGTCACCAGCACCGAGGGGATGATGGTGGAGGCCGGCAGCTTCTCGCCCTTGACGCGCGCGGCCGCGGTGAGCTTCATCGCGTCGGCGATCATGCTGGGCGAGTAGGTGACGTCAGCCGTCACGGTTTTGTCGCCGTCCATCACCTTCTTGATGTAGTCCTTGGAGCCTGCGCCTCCCAGCACCAGCTTGACGTCGGTGCGCTTGGCCTGCTCGATGGCCTTCTGCACGCCGACGGCCATGTCGTCGTCGGAAGCCCAGACAGCGTCGATCTGCTTGAAGCGCGTCAGGAAGTCCTGCATCACCTTGAAGGCGTCGTCGCGGTTCCAGTTGCCGTGCTTGGCGTCCAGCACCTTGATGCCCGGCTGGCCCTTCATCACGGCCATGAACGCATCCACGCGCTGGTTGTCGATGACCGTCGGGATGCCGCGCAGCACGACGACGTTGCCCTTGCCGCCCAGCGCCTTGGCCAGGTATTCGCCCGACACCTTGCCGAAGCCGGGGTTGTCGCCCGCGACGTAGGCGTCCTGGGCGCTGGGGTCGGTCAGGCCCCGGTCAACCACCGTCACGTACACGCCCTTGCCTTTGACCTGGGCCACCGGCTGCGTCAGCGGGGCCGACTCGAAGGGCAGGATGACCAGCGTGTCGATCTTGTTGGCCGTTTGCAGGTCCTGGACCTGGTTGGCCTGCTCCGCGGCGGAGCCGGCGGTCTTGACGGTGACCTTCAGGCCGGGGTATTGCTTTTCCAGTTCCGTCTTGGTGCGGTTGGCCCAGTACACCACCCCGCCCGTCCAGCCGTGGGTGGCGGCCGGGATGGACACGCCGATGTGCGGCTTGTTCTGCGCCAGCGCCGCKGGCGCGGCGCCGAGCAAGGCCAGGACGGCGGCGGCAGCCGCCAGTAGTTGGGTGATCGGTTTCATGGTTTGTCTCCTCTTTGGGTTGGCTGAAAAACGGCAGTGCCGGTGGTGAAATCCATCATTTGCGCCCGCGCTGGAAGAACGCCACCGCGATGATCACAAAGCCCTGTACCGCGGCGTTCAGGTACACGCTGATGATGCTGGTGAGGTTCAGGATGTTGCTGATCACCGAGAGCAGCACCGCGCCGATCACCGTGCCGGTGATGCTGCCGGCGCCGCCCTTGAGCGCAGTGCCGCCGACGATCACCGCCGCGATCGCCTCGAGCTCCCAGAGCAGGCCGGTGGCCGGCGAGGCCGACCCCAGGCGTGGCACGTAGAGCACGGTGGCAACACCCACGCAGATGCCCAGCAGCATGTAGGTGAGCACCTTGACGCCGTCCACGTCCACAGCCGCGTAGCGCGCCACCTGCTCGTTGGAGCCTATGGCCTGCACGTAGCGGCCGTAGGCGGTCCGGTTGAGGATCAGGCCGCCCAGCAGCGCGACCACGATGAAAACCCATACCGGCACCGGCACGCCCAGCCAGCTGCCGTAGTACACCGGGCCGTAGGCGCTGGCCAGCGCACCGTCCAGCGTGATCGCGCCGCCGTTGGAAAAGTAAGTCAGGTAGGCGCGGAAGATACCCAGCGTGCCCAGGGTCACGATGAAGGGTTCGATGCGTCCCTTGGTGATCAGCAGGCCATGGGCCAAGCCGAACAGCGCACCCAGCGCGATGGCGCAGGCCATGCCGGCCAGGATGGCGGCCAGCGGCGGCCAGCCGGCGCCCGCGGCGGCGTTCATCAGCAGGATCATGGTTCCCGCGATCAGCGCCGCCATCGAGCCCACGGAAAGGTCTATGCCGCCGGAGATGATCACGAAGCACATGCCCACGGCGATGATGCCGATGAAGGCCGTGCGCGTAAGGACGTTCATGACGTTGTCCAGGCTGGCGAAGTTCTCGTTCAGCATGGCGCCGAGCAGGCACACCAGGACCAGGCCCGCCAGCGGGCCGCCGCCGCGCAGGCCGGACCACCGGCGCGCGGTCATCGTCCCCGGCGGTGCGCCGGCCATGGGCTTAGTGGGTTCCAGTTGCATGGGCGATCAGCAATTCTTCGGTGAGTTGGTCCTGCGGCAGCTCGGCCGCCAGCCTGCCCTGGCGCATCACGATGACGCGGTGGCAAAGGCCGATGAGCTCCAGCAGCTCGGACGAGACGATGACCACGGCGCGGCCCTCGGCGGCCAGGCGCTGGATCAGGAAATAGATGTCGCGCTTGGCCCCCACGTCCACGCCGCGCGTGGGCTCGTCAAGCACCACCACTTCTGGCTTCGGCTGCAGCACGCGGGCAAGCGCCAGTTTCTGCTGGTTGCCGCCGGACAGCGCCGAGGCCGGCACACCGACCGAGGCGCGGATGCCGAAGGCCTCGCTGGCCTGCTTGAGGGCCGCGCGCTCCGCCGCGGGATTGAGCCAGGGCCGGGCGTATTGCTCCAGCGCCATCAGCGTGAGGTTCTCCGCCAGGCCCATGCGCAGGTGCAGGCCGCGGCCCTTGCGGTCTTCGCTCAGGTAGGTCAGCCCCCGGCCCGCGGCCGAGCGCGGGCTGCGCCGCGTCCACGGGCGGCCCGTGATCTCCACCGCCGCGCAGCTCGACGGGCGCAGGCCCAGCAAGCCCTCGAACAATTCGGTTCGCCCGGCGCCGACCAGCCCGGCGAAACCCAGGATCTCACCGGAGCGCACCTGGAAGCTCACGTCCTTCGCCCAGCCGGGCACCTGCAGGCCCTCAACCTTGAGCAGCACCTGTGCGCCGTCCGGCACGGGTTGCCGCGGCGGGAACAGGTCGCTGAGTTCACGGCCCACCATGAGGCTGGCCATCTGGTGCCGGCTCACGCTGCCCGTGAGCCGCTGCGCCACCAGGCGGCCGTCGCGCATGACCAGCACCTCATCGGTGATGCGTTCGACTTCGTCCAGCTTGTGCGAGATGTACAGCACCGTGGCGCCCCGGTCGCGCAATTGCGCGATCAGGCCGAACAAGCGATCGGTTTCCGACGGCGTGAGCGTGGCGGTGGGTTCGTCCATCACCAGCACACGGGCATTGCGGCTCAGCGCCTTGGCGATCTCCACCAGCTGCTTCTCGGCCACGATCAGGTCGCGCACCCGCCGGCCGGGACTGCAGGTCAGCCCCACCGAGCGCATGGCCGCCTCGGCGCGGCGCGCCATCTCTGCCTCGTCGAGAAAACCATGGCGTATCAACTCATGCCCGAGGAAGATGTTCTGGGCGATGGTCAGGTCGTCGGCGAGGTTGAACTCCTGGTGGATCATCACGATGCCTTCGGCTTCGGCGTCGCGCGGGCCGCGGAAACTCACGGCCTGGCCGGCGATCTCCACCGAACCCTCGCTGGCCTGCTCGTAGCCGGCCAGTATCTTCATCAGCGTGGACTTTCCGGCGCCGTTCTCGCCCAGCACACCGTACACGCGGCCGGGCGCGAAAGCGAAGCTCACGCCATGCAGCACCTGCACGGGCCCGAAGCGCTTTGTCACCTGCTGAAAGCCGACGGCCGGGTTCATGCTGGGCGCTCCTGCCGGTGATTCAGACGACCGGATCGAAGATCGCGGCGTTCACGCGGTTTTCCAGCCACTCCTGCCGCCCGCTCACCGGCTTGGGCCTGATGTCCTGGACAAAGGCATATTCGGCGACCTCGCTGAGCTTCATGTCCCCGCCCAGGATGCCGCGGCCCAGGTCGCCCTCCCAGCGGGCATAACGCTCGGCGCGAAAGCGCTCGAGCTCACCGGCCTCGATGAGCCGCGCGGCGCTCTTGAGCGCCAGGGCCAGCGCATCGATGGCGCCGGTGTGCCCATGCAGCAGGTCCACCGGGTCCATGCTCTGGCGGCGCACCTTGGCGTCGAAGTTGAAGCCGCCGCTGCCGACGCCGCCGGCGCGCAGGATTTCATACATCGCCAGGGTGAGGTCTTCCACGCTGTTGGGGAACTGGTCGGTGTCCCAGCCGTTTTGCGGGTCGCCCCGGTTGGCGTCGATGCTGCCGAAGATGCCCAGCGAAGCGGCCGTGGCGATTTCATGCTGGAAGCTGTGGCCCGCCAGCGTGGCGTGGTTGGCTTCAATGTTCAGCTTGATCTCGTGCTCCAGGCCGAATTCCTTGAGGAAACCATAGACCGTGGCGCTGTCGTAGTCGTACTGGTGCTTGGTGGGTTCCAGCGGCTTGGGCTCGATCAGCAGCTGGCCCTGGAAGCCGATCTTGTGTTTGTGCTCCACCACCATCTGCATGAAGCGGCCGAGCTGGCGGCGCTCGCGCCGCAGGTCGGTGTTGAGCAGCGTGTCGTAGCCTTCACGGCCGCCCCACATCACATAGTTGGCGCCGCCCAGGCGGTGGGCGGCATTGAGCGCGCTGAAAACCTGCGTCGCGGCATAGGCGAAGACTTCCGGGTCGGGATTGCTCGCGGCCCCGGCGGCGTAGCGCGGATGGCTGAACAGGTTGGCCGTGCCCCACAGCAACTGGATGCCCGTCTCCTGCTGCTTCTGCGCCAGCACGTCCACCACGGCAGAGAGGTTGCTGCGGTAGTCCGCCAGGCTCGCGCCCTCGGGCGCCACATCGGTGTCGTGAAAGGTGTAGAAGGGCACACCCAGCCGCGAGATCAGGCCGAAGGCGGCGTCGGCCTTGCGGCGCGCCAGCGTCAGTTCGTCGCCGGGCACGTGCCAGGGCCGTGCGAAGGTCCCCTGCCCGAATACGTCGTTACCCGGCCACACAAAGGTATGCCAGTAGCAGACGGCGAGCCGCAAGTGCTGCTCCATCGTCTTGCCCAGCACGCGCGCCTTGGCGTCGTAATGGCGGTAGGCCAGCGGATTTGTCGACTGCGGGCCCTCATAGCGGACCTGGGGTAGGGATTCGAAGGAGGTCATGTCTGCGTCAGAACAATCAAAGAGGCGATGCTAGCCCTTGCGCCGCCGCGCAAGCTTGCGAATTTGGCGAGCGCGGCTTATGAAATTTCTTTCTGCATCGCAGCAATTGGCGTGAACTCAGCCGGGCCGCGGCGCGTGGGTGCCGGCGCCGGACACCGCCAGGTAGCAGGCATACAAGGAAGTGGTCGCCGTGATGAACAATCTGTTACCCCGGGGACCTCCGAACTCGAGATTGGCCACAGGCTCCGGGATGAGGATCTTGCCGAGCAACTCGCCGCGCGGCGTGAAGCAGTGGACGCCGTCGGCGGCACTGGTCCACACATTGCCGAGGGCGTCCACGCGCAGCCCGTCCGGGATGCCGGCGTCCACCGTGACGAACACTTCGCCTCCGCGCAGCCTGCCTTCTTCCACCTCGAATGAACGGATATGGCGCGGCCCCCCGGGGTCGTGCGAGGCGCCCGATTCCGCGATGTACAGCCGCTTTCCGTCAGGCGAGAATGCCAGCCCGTTCGGCTGGACAAAATCGGTCGCGGCCGCATCCACCCGGCCGCTGGCGGGATCGACGCGGAACACGTAGCGGCCTCCGTATTCAGGCTCCGCCGTGTAACCCTCATAGTCGGAAAGGATGCCGTAGGTCGGGTCGGAGAACCACAAGGCACCGTCGGGCCCGGCCACCAGGTCGTTGGGCGAGTTGAGCTTCTTGCCCTGGAACGAGGATGCCATCACCGTACGGCGCCCGTCGTGTTCGGTGCGGCTGACGCTGCGCGTGCCATGCTCGCAACTGAGCAGGCGGCCCTTGCCGTCGCGCGTGTTGCCGTTGGCGAAATTGGAGGGCTTGCGGAACTCCACGACGCATCCGGGCCCGGCGCCATCGGGCACCCAGCGCAGGATGCGGTTGTTGGGGATGTCGCTGAACAGCAGGAAATCGCCCGCGGGGAAATACACCGGTCCTTCGGCCCAGCGCGCGCCGGTGTAGAGCTTCTCAACAAAGCCGTTGGGCGGCGCCACGCCGCGAAAGCGCGCGTCGTGCAGGCGGAACTCGCCGCGAATGCCGTAGTGTTCACCCATGCTCATCTCACCTTGCCTTAACTTACCTCACCTTACCTCACTTTGGCCGATCTTCCGTACAGCATCAGCATGACCAGGATCAGCGCTCCATAAATGATTTGCCGGCCCGCTTCGGGCATCTGCAGGACCGCCAGCATGCTTTGCAGCAACACGATGAATACCACACCGGCGACCGTGCCCAGGTAGCTGCCGCGCCCGCCCAGGATGTTGGTGCCGCCCAGCACCACGGCCGCGATCGCCGGCAGCAGGTAGGGGTCGCCCATGGCCTGGTAGGCGTTGCCCGAATACCCGGCCAGCAGCACGCCCGCGAATGCGGCCAGCGTGCCGCAGGCGACGAAACAGGCGACCGTCATCGCGGCGGTGCGCACGCCGCTGAGGTAGGCGGCGCGCTCGCTGTTGCCGATCACGTAGACGTAGCGGCCCGCCGCCGTGCGCGTCAGCAGCAGGTACACCAGCAGCGAGACGGCGGCCCAGGCCAGCACCGCGTTGGGCAAGCCCGCGGTCCTGCCCACTGCCAGGTCGCGCATCAGCGGAGTGGCCGCGTCCTGGGGCGCATGGCCGCCGGTGTACAGCACCATCAGGCCCTGCAGCACGGCATTCGCGCCTAGCGTGAAAATCATCGAGGGAATCCGCAGGAAAGCCACGCCCAGGCCGTTCACCAGCCCGATCAGCGCGCCACAAAGCAGGCCGGCGGGAATGGCCCACCCGGGCCCGAAGGCCGCTCCTGCGGCGGCGGCCATCATGGCGCCGCTGGTGATGGTCCACGGCACGGACAGGTCGATGTGGCCCAGCAGGATGACGGCCATCAGCCCCGCCGCGGCAAGCCCGAGGAAAGCGGCGATCTGCAGCTGCTGCAGCAGGTAAGTGGGCATCAGGAAATTACGGTTCACGGCACTGCCGGCCAGCAGTAGCAGCAGGCAGCACAGCGCGACCACGGCGGGCGGGTTCAGCAGCAGCCGCTGCAGAGCGCGTAGGGGCCGCTTCCCGGCCCCCCCGGACGAAGGCTGTGCGGCGATCACGTCGCTTGCGTTCATCAGAACAGCTCCAGGCGGTTTCTCACGCGCAGCACGCGCGCCGCGCCTATGCACACGGCGCCCAGCAGGATCAGGCCCTCGAACAGCGGCTGCCACAGCGCCGGCGCGTTGAAGACGAAGAGCAGGTCGCCGATGGTGCGCAGCACGAAGGCGCCGAGGATGGAGCCGACCATCCCGCCGGTGCCGCCGTACAGCGAGGTGCCGCCTATCACGACCGCCGCGATGGAATTGAGGGTGTACAGCCCCGCCTGCGGTCCGCTGGCCTCGCCCGACAGCGCGATCAACGACAGCAGCAGCCCGGCGACGCCCGACAGCAGCCCGGCGAGGGTGTAGGCGAGGAATTTGGCGCCCTCGGACGGAACGCCGGAAAGGTAGGCGGCCTGCTCCGATGAGCCGACGGCATAACACGCGCGCCCTATCACCGTGCGCCTGAAAGGCATCCACCCCAGCACGACCAGCGCGGCCAGCAGGACCAGGGTGGCGGGGACCACCCCGAACAGCCGGCCGGTCAGGGCGTCCGCCAGCCCCTCGCTGACCTCGCCGCCGGGCGCGGGCCGCAGCAGCAGCGCAAAGCCGAAGTACACCGCGCCGGTGGCGAGCGTGACGATGATGGGCTGAAGGCGCCCGAACACCACGATGGCGCCGTTGATGGCGCCCGCCGCCGCGCCACAGGCCAGCACCAGCACGATGCCCAGGGCCACCTGCCAGGGCGCACCATTCACCACCGTGGAGGCGAGGCAGCCGGTCAGCACCATCACCATGCCGACGGAAAGGTCCAGTCCCCGGGTGATGACAGGCAGGGTCTGCGCCATCGCCACGATGGCCAGCAGCACCGCCTTGTTGGAGGCGGTGGTCACGATGGCCACGGAGATCGAGCGCGGATGCTCCAGCAAGAACAGCGCGAACATCAGGACGAACACCGCCAGGGCGGCGAGCGGCCCGCCGTTGCGCCGCAATGCCATGGCCCATTCGCCGCGCCGCGTCATGCCATGGCGGCCTCCCCGCCGCCGGAGGGAACGTTGGGTGAGTCGTTGAGCGAGACGTTGAGCGAAGAGGCCACGATCGCGTGTTCGCTGATCTCGCCGCCGGCCAGCGTGCGGGCGATCCGGCCCTCGTACATGATGAGCACGCGGTCGGCCAGGCCGACCAGCTCCTCGTAGTCGGTGGAATACAGCAGCACAGCCACGCCTTCGGCGGCGAGCCGGCGCAGCAGCGCATACAGCTCCTGCTTGGTGGCCACGTCAATGCCGCGGGTCGGGTCATTGAGCAGCAGCACGCGCGGCTGGGTCATGAGCCATTTGGCGATCACCACCTTCTGCTGGTTCCCGCCCGACAAGGTCTGCACCGCGTCCTGCGTGGAGCCGATCTTGATGCGCAGCTGCTCCACCATGCGCGCCACGGCGGAATGCTCCGCCGCCGCGCTGAGGATGCCCAGGCGACCGAGCGCCGGCAAGCTGGCCAGGCTCATGTTCTCCCGGATGCTCATGGGCAGGATCAGCCCCTCGGTCTTGCGGTCCTCGGGGATCAGCGCGATGCCCAGCTCCGGATCCCTGCACCGGTGCGGCGCCAGGCCGCGCGGCTCGCCGAACACCTCCACCTTGCCCTGGACGCCCTTGAGCACACCGAACAGGGCCAGCAGCAGTTCGCGCTGGCCCTGGCCGTCCAGCCCTCCCAGCCCGACAATTTCGCCGGCCTTGATCTCCAGCGAGATGTCGTGCAGCTCGGGGGGCCAGCTCAGGCCCTCCACGCTGATGGCGGGCTGGGCCCAGGGCGCGGGACCGGTTTTCGGCGGATAGGACTTGGCGACATCGCGGCCTATCATCAGCTGCACCACCTCCTCATCGGAGCGGCTTCCGCTGGGGAAAGTGTCCACGCGCCGGCCGCTGCGAAACACCGAGCAGGTATCGGCCAGCGCCTTGACCTCATGCATGCGGTGTGAAATGAACAGGCAGCCCACACCGCCTGCCCGCAGCTGGAACAGCAGCTTGTAGAGCCGCTCCACGTCCTCGCCGCTCAAGGCGGAGGTCGCCTCATCGAGGATCAGCAGCCGCGGCCGCAGGCTCAGCGCCTTGGCGATCTCGATCAGCTGGCGCCTGGAAAGCGGCAGGTCGCGCACGCGCTCCTTGGGATGGATGTCGCCGCAGCCCAGCATTTCCAGCAAGGCCACGGCTTGCTCTTGCTGGGCCTTGGCGTCGATCAGCCCGCGCCGGCGCGGCGGCCGCGCCAGGAAGATGTTCTCCGCCACCGAGAGGTCAGGCACCAGGGACAACTCCTGGAACACGCAGGCGATCCCGTGGTCGCGGGCCACGTTCGGCGAAACCAGGCGCAGCTCGGCCCCCTCCATGAGGATGCGGCCGGCATCGGGCTGCACCACGCCGGCGATGGCCTTGATCAGCGTGGACTTGCCCGCGCCGTTTTCACCGAGCACAGCATGGATTTCACCGGCGTGGCAGGTGAGGTCCGCGCCGTCCAGCGCGCGCACGCCCGCATAGCGCTTGGAGATTCCCTGGAGCTGCAGCAAGGCCTCGGGCATGGCGGCTTCCCTCAGGTGTTGCCTTCGCTCTGTTTCATGATGTCCGGCGCCGTGATGTTGATGTTGCACGGCGGGAACTCATTGGCCACATAAAAGGTGTCCGGCAGATCGGGATAGAAGTTCTTTCCCGGCTCCATCTGCTGGTATTCCACGTAGGGGATGGGCACCGAGATGTACTGGGGCAGCTTCTGTCCCTGCAGCGCGGCGATGGCCGCCTTCAGCGCCACGGCCACCAGGCCGGGGGACTGCGCGGCCGAGGCGCCCTTGAGGCCGTCCTTGTGGTGCGCATAAACCATCTTGCGAAAGCCGTTCTCGCCCTCGGCGCCGATAGGCACGAAGGGATGTTTAGCCTCGATGAGCGCACGCACCGTGCCGTTGGAGCCGGCCTGGGTGTAGATGCCGTTGAAGCGGCCGTGCACGGCGATGGCGTCCGCCGCCACTTTCTGGGACGTGCCGTCGTCCCAGTTGCCGACCACCTCGACGATCTGGATGCCCTTGTGCTTTTCCATGATCTCGCGAAAACCCAGGTGCCGGTCGCGGTCGACCGAGTTTCCGGGCAGCCCGCGGATTTCGAGCACCTTGCCGCTGGTGACGCCGTTTTTCTCCAGCCATCGCCCCATGAGGCGGCCCATCTCGAGCTGGTCCTCGTTGACCTGGATCACCTCGTCGGTGTCCAGCACGTTGTCGAAGGGGATCAGCACCACACCCGCGTCCTTGGCGCGCTTGATCACCGGCTTGAAGGACGTGGGCGACACCGCGATGGTGAGGATGGCGTCGAAGCCCGCATTGATGAAGTTGTCGACGGCGCCCAGCTGCGCGGCGACGTCGGTGCCGGTGGAAACCACCTTCAGCTCCTTGATGTGGGGCTTCATCTCGGGCGTCGCCGCATAAGCCTTGAGCGACTTGATCATCTGGATACGCCAGCTGTTTCCCGCGTAGCCGTTGGCCAGGGCGATGCGGTAGGGGCCTTTCTTGGCGGGGTACTGGATGGTCTTGGTGCTGGCGGCAAAAGGCTTGAAGCAGCCGGGCTCGTAGGTCTGCGCGCCCGCCGCTCCCGCGATACCCGCCAGTGCTGCGCCCGCGCTTGCGGCAAGGATGTCTCGTCTTGTATGCATTGCTGTCTCCTGCTCGTTTTTTGCCGGCCTGTCGGCATGCGCGCGATCGCGAAACCGCGCGGGTTGGTCGTAATGGGCCGCGACTTCCAGGCCAGCCGCTTTCTCGTCACCCTACGAATGCAAAACCGTTTCGCTGGTCCTTCACTGGTTCTTTCACTAGTACTTTCACTAGTACTTGCGGTTGGGAAACTCTTTGGCCGCGACTTCGGCCGGGAATACACCTTCGATCGTCTTGATCCAGCGTGGCAGCGGCTGGCCGGCGGCGGCCTTCGCCGACGCCTCCATCAGCTGCGGGCCCAGAAGCGGATTGCACTCCACGCTCACGTTCATCTTCCCTGCCACCATGGCTTCGAAAGCGCCCTTCACGGCGTCGACGCCGATGACGAGGATGTCCTTGCCGGGCTTGAGGCCCGCCTCCTCGATGGCCTGGATCGCGCCTATGGCCATGTCGTCGTTGTGCGCGTACAGCACATTGATCTTTTTGCCCTCGGCCTTCAGGAAGGCCTCCATCACTTCCTTGCCTTTGGCGCGCGTGAAGTCGCCGGTCTGGGAGCGGATGACCTTGTAGCGCGAGTTCCCCTTGATGACTTCGTCGAATCCCTTCTTGCGGTCGATCGCGGGGTCTGAGCCGACCGTTCCCTGGAGCTCGACGATGTTGACGGGCCCCGTGGTGCTCTTCGTGTTGTCCAGAAGCCATTGCGCCGCCCGGCGGCCTTCCTCGACGAAGTCGGAACCGATGAAAGTGGTCCAGGTGGACGGGTCTTTCACCACCACGTTGCGGCTCTCCAGGATCACGGGAATCTTCGCGGCCTTGGCCTCCTTGAGCACGGTGTCCCAGCCTGTCGTGACGAGCGGCGCGAGAATGATGACGTCCACCTTCTGGGTGATGAAGGAGCGGATCGCCTTGATCTGGTTCTCCTGTTTCTGCTGCGCGTCGGAAAACTTCAATTCGTAGCCGGCCGCCTTGGCCGCGGCTTTGACCGAGTCGGTATTGGCGGTGCGCCATTCGCTCTCGGCGCCCGTCTGGGCAAAGCCGATCACCAGTTTCTTGCCAGCGGCCTGGGCCCGGGCAAACGGGCTCCATGCCAGCGCGAGGCCGGCGCCGGCCAGTGCTGCCGTGAATGTGCGTCGCTTAAGAAGTCTCATGTCTTGTCTCCTGATATTGGTTTGGTCAAAGCGCGCCGGCACTCGAGGCTTCCCTTCCCTGCTCCTCCCGGTGCGGCAACGGGCGGAGCCGGTGTTCCTATCCGGGATACCAGACGACCCGGGGTTCCTCGGCCGAACGCTGGTAGGCCCATGCGGCCTCCACCAGCCGCGCCATGTCGTAGCGCGGGCGCCAGCCCAGGAGAAATTTCGCCTTGCTGTTGTCCAGCCAGGTCGAGTGGTAGGGGGTGGGCACGGGAACCAGCGGCGCTCCGCGCGTGCGCGCCAGGTAGTCGCCCAGCGCCCCGTAATCGACGGGCTCGTCCATGCAGACGTTCATGCGCTGGTGCCTGGCCTGCGGCGCATCGAGCGCCAGCAAAAGCGCCTCCACCAGATCGTCCACATGCACGAAGTTGCGCTTCACCGGCTTGCCTTGCGGATCCAGCATCACCGGGACGGCCTCGGAGGCCACGTAGTCCCGCGCCCTCGCCGCCCCCACCAGCTCTTGCCAGCGGGGACCGCCGAACACGTCGTCGCCGAAGGACAAGGTATAGCGGAAATCGTCTTTTTCCATGATCCAGGGCGCGCGCAGGCAGCAGCCGTCGAGCCCGTACTGGATCTGGTATTGCTCCAGCATCACTTCCTCGAGCACCTTGGACAGGGCATAACATCCCGGGTAGGCGCTGTGCGGCTGGCTCTCGACGACGGGCGCGCTGTGCGGATAGTAGAAGTGGCCGACCGCGGCATCTCCGCCCACCAGCAGGAACTGGCGGAATGTGCTGCTGGCGCGGCACTCCTCGAGCAGCCAGAACATGCCCTTGACCGCCACGTCCATCACATCGTCCGGCGTCTCCTTGCTGGTCGCCAGATGCAGCACATGCGTGGCGCCTTCCAGCGCGCGGCGAACGTCGTCTTTATGCTGGATGGAGCCCTGCACCGATTCGACCCGGGGATGCGGAGGCAAGGTCCGCTTGTGGCACAGCGCGCGAAGCCGGAACCGGTCGTAACGCGCATCGCCCAGCAGGCGCTCGATGAAGGCTCGCCCGACTTTTCCGGTCGCGCCCGTCACCAGGATGAGATCGCGCGCCGCCGGAGCGTTCATGTCCAGCCACCGTCGACGACCAGGTCTTGCGCGGTCATCATGCTGCTGTCATCGGAGGCGAGAAAGAGCACGGCGCGCGCCAGGTCGCTGGGCGCCAGTTCGCCGGGCAGGCACTGCGCCTTCGCCAGTTCGATCTTCGCTTGCGGCGTCACCCACAGCCGGACCTGCTTTTCGGTCATGACCCATCCCGGGACCACCGTGTTGACGCGGATGCGATGCGGGCCGAAGTCGCGCGCAAGGCTTCGGGTGAGTCCCTGGGCCGCGGCCTTGCAGGTGGTGTACACCGGCATGCCGCCCGTCTTGACCATCCAGCTCACCGAGCCGAAATTGATGATGGCCCCCCCGCCCAGGGCTTTCATGTCCTTGAAAACCTCCTGCGCGGCGAAAAAGTAGTGCTTGAGGTTTACCGCCACGCCGGCATCCCATGACTCGGGCGTGGTCTCTTCAATCAGGTGGCGCTGGTCATTCGCCGCGTTGTTCACCAGCACCTGGATGGGACCTATGCGCTGGCGCAGCGCGCCTATGGCGCCGCGCAGGCGGGGGATGTCCGTCACATCGCATTCCTCGAAATGCACGCCGCGCAGCCCTTCACCTTCGAGCCTGGCCAGCAAAGCCAGGGCACCTTCCGTGTCGATGTCGACAAACCCCACCCGGGCGCCTTGCGCGGCGAAATGCTCCACCAGGGAAGCGCCTATCCCCGTGGCGCCGCCGGAGATGAGCACACTCTTGCCGTTGAGACTCGGGTAGCGGGTTGGCTCAGTCATCGATTTCCTCGTTGGTTTCCTGGAAGCCGTTTTCCGTTTCGCGCACAGGGAGGGCGCGCCTTTACGCGATGGGAGGAGTGCCCCCACCGCGACAAGCAGAGTGGCGATGCTAGCGGGTGCGCCCGCGCGGCGGCTTGCGAAATTGCCGAGTGCGGCTTACGAAATTTCTTTCTGCATCGCAGCAATTGGCGCGATGTGCCAAGATCGGCCCTCCATGACAAAAAGCCCGACCCCGCGCCGGCCCGGCCGGACAAACGGCCCCGCAGTCCTGCGCGTGGCCCTGTTGTTCCATGCCAGCAAGGTCTACGACCGCGAGATCCTCATCGGCATCGGCGACTATGTGAAACAGACGCGAGTGGCCTGGGACCTGTTCCTGGAGGAGGACTTCCGCTTCCGCCTGGACGGCATCCACGAGTGGGAGGGCGACGGCATCATCGCGGACTACGACGACCCCGCCGTCGCGCGGGCGCTCGCGGGCGCCCATGTCCCGGTGATCGCCATCGGCGGCTCGTACGAGGATCCCGCCAGCTACCCGGGCCAGGTCCCCTACGTGGCCACGGACAACCAGCTGCTGGTCGCCCGCGCGCTCGAGCACCTGGTGGAAGCCGGCATGACGCGATTCGCCTGCTACAGCCTTCCGGAATCCCCGCTCAACCGCTGGGCCCAGGAGCGCGAGAGGGCCTTCTCGGCATGGCTGCAGCGCAACGGCGCTTCGGGCGAGATCCACCGCGGCCTGGCCACCAGCGCACCCACCTGGGGGAGCGCCACCAAGAAGCTGATCGCCTGGCTGGACAGCCTGCCCAAGCCGATCGGCATCGTCGCCGTCACCGACGCGCGCGCGCGCCAGCTGCTGCAGGCCTGCATCGTCGCCGACATCGCCGTGCCCGACGAAGTGGCGATCATCGGCATCGACAACGATACGCTGGGGCAGCACCTCACCCGCATCGAGCTCAGCTCCGTGAGCCAGGGCACGGCCGAAATGGGCCGCCGGGCGGCGCAGCTGCTGCACCAGGCGCTGAGCGGCTCGCCGGTTCGCGGCACCCGCGTGGTGGTCCCGCCGGCCGGCGTCCAGAGCCGGGCGTCGACCGCGCGCGACGTCAAGCACAGCCCGGCGGTGATGCGGGGGCTCTATTACATACGCCAGTACGCCTGCCAGGGCATCAAGACCGAGCAGGTGGCCGAGATGATGGGCATGTCGCGCTCGTCGCTGGAGATGTATTTCCGCCGCGACCTCAAGCGCTCCGTGCACGACGAGATCCTGCAGCGCAAGCTGGAACACTGCTTCGAGCTGCTGGCCCACACGGACACCGGCATCGCGGAAATTGCGCAGGCCTCGGGCTTCCGCTCGGTGCAGTACCTGAACGCCGTGTTCCGGCGCGAAGTGGGGGCTACGCCGGTGGCATGGCGGGAGGCCAAGCGCGTTGAATTGCGCTGAAGCCTCACCCGGGGTTTTCCATCCACCAACTGCGGTAACCAGGATTGCCATGCACAAAGCCATGACGGCCATCGCCGCCGCGTCTTTCGCCGCTGCGGCGCTGCTTGCCTTCTGGGTCAAGCGCGAACACCGCCCCGCGGAGGCCATCGCCGCGACGCATGCCTACATCGAAGGCGTGGACGCGGACGCCGGCTGGAAAGCCCGATTGCATCGTTGCGCCACACCGACCGCATTCACACCCTTCCAGACAAACGGCAATCGCCTGCGCCGCCTGGCCGGCAATCTGGACCCCGATCCAGCGGAAGTCAGTGTGGATTTTTTCGATTGTTCGGTTCGCTTCCACCTGCGCAAGCAGAAGTCGGGCGCCTGGCTGGTCTACAAGGTCCAGAGCCACGCGGGCTAGTGGCAGTGCCAGAGGAGAATTGACTTCTAAGTCAATTTATCCTACCCTCATCCTGATGGACAAGGCCATTCACCAATCGCTATTGGAAGCCGTGCTGGCCTCAGCCAGGAGGGTCGGCATGGACCAGTCAAAACTGGCCGAGGTCGCAGGCCTGGCACCGGAGACCTTGTCCAGGTCCAAGAAAAGAAGGTCGATGGAAGTCCAGACGCTTGCGGCACTCGCGCAGGCGGCAGGCCTGGAATTGGTCATCCAGCAAAAGGGAACGCGGGCGCGCGAACAACAGGGTCACACAGCACCCGCACTTCCGCCCCGAAAGCCCAAAGCATCCGCCAACCCGCCGCTCTCGGATCCGCGGTGGGGCCTGTCCTGGTCGAGCCAGTCCCCGAAGCCGGAGGCGCTTGTAAGGAACGCACTGAAAAAAGGCAACTACGCGCCGGTCCTCCAGGCGGTGCTCGAGTACGGAAGCCCTTTTGTCCAGGAGCAACTACTGGCCCTCCGCGCGACGGGTGAACTCCAGGCATCCACCGATTCAGGCGAGGCGCTTGCAAGGATGCTGCGCAACATCGAGAAAGGCATTTCCCGTGCTCAGGCCTGATACCGAACAACTCTGGGACTACCTGAAGGAAAACCGTGGCTTGAGAGGGTTTGTGCTGGTCGGAGGGACGGCGCTCTCCATCCATCTCCATCACCGGATCAGCGAAGACCTGGACTTCATGATTCCGCAAACCCGGCTGCCTCGCCGGCAAATTGAGGGCTTGCGCCGGATGGCGGGCGAAGCCGGATTTCCTTTCGTGGCGAATGACAGCATTGACGGGGTCAGGGAGTTTGAAGACACGGGCATGGACTATTGGGACTACATGCAGGACTACATCGTGGCGGGCACGGTCAAGCTGACATTGATCGCCCCCGACCCTGAGGTCTCGGCCCTGCTGCTGCCGGGCCTGGACCACAGGCCAAGGCTGGCAACGCTGCACGAGATTTTCAAACTGAAATGCATAGCGTGCGCCAACCGGACCAAATCCCGTGACTGGCTGGACATGTATGTCCTGCTCACCGGAAATTACTTCAAGCCTGCCGACTTCTACGCTGCTTTTGAAGAAGCTGGTGTTCCGATGAAGTTCGACATTGCCATGCAGAGGATGTGCAAGGATTCGATCCCTGAATCGGACGAGGGATACGACATCTTGCTGCCGGACCCGCCCACCATCGCCCAGATGCAGGAATACTTCATCGGGCTTAAAGAGCGTATTGAAGAAGACGTTGCTTTACAAAAAGCTTCGGCACTGCCGCCGCCGGACTAGAGCTTCAGGGTCAGCCACCTCCAGGCGCCTGCCTCTTCTAGCCGGTCTTGCACCAACGTTGCGCCAGCAAAGCTCAGCACACGCTGCTCGGCCGCCGGCATCAGCAGGATGAGACTGTCTTGCACAGGCGGCTGCGCGCCCTCACGATGAACCGCGATGTGCAGAGCCCCTGCGGTGGACTCGACCCGCAAGCGCCACTGCCCATAAGCGCCGCTGCGCCAGGCCTGGGTATGGCCGTCGTCTTCAAAACACGCGGCCTCGAAACTGCCGTCGCCCCTGAAGGGAAACAGCTGGAAGCCTCGCACGTCTTCGACTTTTGCGAAATGAATCTCGCCGAGGTTCAGCGGGATGGCGCAGCCTTCGCGTGCCAGCAGCGGAGGCGCGCCGTCCAGCGGCGCCTCCAGCGTCACCGATCGGCCGGCGTCGAAGTGCCGCGCCGTGTGCACTTCGTACCAGCCCCCGGTGCCGGGCAGCCATACGCGGCGCTGCGTCTGGCCGGGCTCGACCACCGAGGCCACCAGCAGGTTGCCGCCCAGCAGCATGTCGTCGTTTTCTTCCAGGCAGCGTATGTCTTCGGGGAAGTCGTGGCAGGTCGGCCGGATGATGGGTTCGTAGGCAGTGTGGTAACGCCACACCAGGTCGTAGAGGTAGGGCATGAACCGGTAGCGCAGGCGGATCAGTTCGCGCACCTGGGGCGTCACCTCGGGGTACATCCAGGGTTCATTGACGGTTTTGTCGTCGTTCCATGAATGGATGCTGAAGCGCGGCAGGAAGATGCCGTGCTGCACCCAGCGCAGCAGCAACTCAGGCCCCGGCGCGGGGCCGGAGAAGCCGCCGATGTCGTGGCCGGTGTTGGACACGCCGGACATCGCCAGGCCCAGGCCCATGCGGATGTTGTAGCGCAGCGTTTCCCAGGACGTGTAGTTGTCGCCCGACCAGGTCTGCACATAACGCTGCATGCCGGCGGCGCCTGAGCGCGACACCAGGTAGGGCCGCTCCGCGGGCGCGAACTCGGACTGCGCGGCATGCGAGGCCTGCATCATCAGCAGGGTCTGCAGCGGGCGCACCTCTCGCGCGGCACGCGGCGCGCCGAAGCCGTGGGCCAGCGCCTTGTCGCTCCAGATTTCGTATTCGTTGTTGTCATTCCAGGTGGCGGGGATGCCGTAGTCGAGCAGCTGCTCCGTGACCTGCTGCTTCCACCACGCGATGGTCTTGGGATTGGTGAAGTCGAGGTAGGCGCCGGTGCCGTCCCAGAACTGGATGGCGGTGGGCCGGCCGTCCGGGTCTTGCACCAACAGGCCGGCCTGCCTGGCTTCCTCAAAGTGCGGGTGGTTGCCGAGCAGCGCGGGCTTGATGTTGGGCACCAGGCGCACGCCGCGATCCAGGTAGCTCTTCACAAAGCGGGCGGGGTCGGGAAATTTCTCGCGATTCCAGTTGAAGACGTAGCGGCCGTTGCCTATGGAGGTGTAGCCCGACGAGAGGTGAAAAGAGTCGCAGGGAATGTCATGCTCTTCGCAGCGCTCGAGGAACTCGCCCATGCGCTCCTGCGCGTTGGGCGCGTCGGTGTAGCTCATGGTCGAGCCGGAATAGCCCAGCGCGTAGCGCGGCGGGAAGATGGGCCGGCCGGTGAGCCAGGTGTAGCGGCGCGTGATGGCGGCCGGGCCGTCGCCGGCGATGTAATACAGGTCGAGGTCGCCGTGGTCGGCCACAAAGTAGCGGTAGTGGCCGTGGTAGTTGTCCATCTCGCGGCCCATGTCGAAGCTGCAGTCGGACAAGGTGTCGTAGAACAGGCCGTAGCAAAGGCCCGCGTCCTGTTCGCCACCATCACCTGGTTTTCGTGTGATGTAGAACGGGATGTGTTTGTACAGCGGGTCGGTGCTGCGCGCGCTGTAGCCCATGGGGTCCAGGTTGCACATGCGGTAGCGCTGGCCGGCGCGGTTGGCGTCGCCGGCGCGCTCGCCCAGGCCGAAGTAAGCCTCGCCGCGATCACGCTGCAGGTAGTGGTAGACCTTTTCGTCCCACCAGCCGAAGTTGTAGCTTTGCGTGGAACGGTCGGCGGCGCTGGCCTGCCAGCGGCCCTGGTGCCGGCTTTCCCAGTGGCAGAAAAAACCTTTGAGCGCGATGCTCAGGCGCACAGCACCGGTGGTGATCTGCAGTTGTGCGCCCTCTTCCTTGAGCTCGAACGCGGGCAGCG
Source organism: Polaromonas sp. P1_H6 (assembly GCF_056405195.1). Taxonomy (NCBI): domain Bacteria; kingdom Pseudomonadati; phylum Pseudomonadota; class Betaproteobacteria; order Burkholderiales; family Comamonadaceae; genus Polaromonas; species Polaromonas sp. P1_H6. The sequence continues at coordinate 181,329 of NZ_JBFUCN010000003.1, read as the reverse complement.
AAAAGCCGCTCACGTCGAAACGGTCGCGGCCTTCGACGGGCAGGTTTTCCAGGCCGGGCGCCACCGTCCAGCTGCGCGGCATCTGCAGCCGGCCCTGCGGCAGCACCAGCACGCGGACGATGTCCTCTTCGAGCACCCAGATGTGGGCCACGGCGGCGCCGTCGCTGGTCAGCACAAGGTGGTTGTCGGTGCGAGATTGCAGGGCGAATACGGGGGGATGGTCCAGGCGCATGGTGGGGGAATCGGAGGGAAATGGGGTCAGCCGGGCATGGCGCTCAAAGGCGCAGGCCGTTGGCGTCGAAATAATGCAGCTGCTCAGCGGGCGCGCTCACGCTGACGGTGTCGCCGCGCTTGATCGTGGTCTGGCCGTTCAGGATCAGTTCAAAAGGCGCATCGGGTACCACCTTGCCGTGCAGGATGCTGGTGCTGCCGAGCTGCTCGACCTGGGTTACCGCCAGTTGCAGCGGACCGTCGTCCGACAGCCGCGCGTGCTCGGGCCGTATGCCCACGGTCTGGGCGCCGGGTTTGGCGCCGGGCAGCTGCGCCGCCGGCACGAAGTTCATGCGTGGGCTGCCGATGAAGCCGGCCACGAACTGGTTGCAGGGCCGGTTGTACAGCTCCAGCGGCGAGCCGACCTGCTCGATGCGGCCGGCGCGCAGCACCACGATCTTGTCGGCCATGGTCATGGCCTCGACCTGGTCGTGGGTGACGTAAATCATGGTCGCGCCCAGGCGGGCGTGCAAGTCGCGGATCTCGGCGCGCATGGAGACGCGCAGCTCGGCGTCGAGGTTGGACAGCGGCTCGTCGAACAGGAAGAGCTTGGGTTCGCGAACGATGGAGCGGCCTATGGCCACGCGCTGGCGCTGGCCGCCGGAAAGCTGGGTGGGCTTGCGCTGCAGCAGCGGAGTGAGCTGCAGCAGGGCGGCGGCGGCGTTGACCTTGCTTTCGATGACCGGCCTGGCCACGCCCAGGTTCTCCAGGCCGAAAGCCATGTTGTCGTAGACGCTCATGTGCGGGTACAGCGCATAGGACTGGAACACCATGGAGCAGCCGCGGTGCGCGGCGCTGACCTCGTTGACGCGCTGGCCGTCGATACGGATGTCGCCGCTGCTGGCGGGCTCCAGCCCGGAGATGATGCGCAGCAGCGTGGATTTTCCGCAGCCCGAGGGGCCGACGAAGACTACGAATTCACCGTCGGTAACGGTCAGGTCCACACCATGGATGATGGTAGCTTTGTCGAAGGTTTTGACGACGCTGGCGAGTTCAAGAGTGGCCACGGGAGAGTCCTTGGTTTATTTGACGCCGGCGCTGGCGATGCCGGTCGCGATGTATTTCTGCAGGAAGGCGAAGACCAGGGTGATCGGGATCAGGGTGATCACGGTCATCGCCAGCAGGTAGTGCCACTGCGTGTTGAGTTCGCCCTGGAAGGCATTGAGCGCCAGCTGCAGGGTGAAGTGCTCAGACTTGGACAGCACGATCAGCGGCCAGAGGAAATCGTTCCAGCGCCACATGAAGGAGAAGATGGCCAGCACCGCCATGGCGGGGGCCGCCAGCGGCAGGATGATCTTCCAGTAGATGCGCCACTCGCTGGCGTTGTCCATACGTGCGGCCTCCAGCAATTCGTCGGGAATGGTCAGCATGTACTGGCGCAGCAGGAACACGCCGGTGGGCGTGGCCACCGCGGGCAGGATCACGCCCCAGAGGTTGTTCAAGAGGTTCAGTTCCGAGATCACCAGGAAGGCCGGCACCAGGATGATGGTGGGCGGGATCATCAGCGTGGCGATGATCAGCACGAACACCGTCTTTTGCCCGGTGAACTGGTACTTGGACAGCGCGAAGGCCGCCATCGAGTTGAACAGCAACGTGAGGATGGTCGCCACCACGGTGATGAACACGCTGTTCCACAGGTAGGTGCCGAAGGCGAACTTGCCGAACAGCTCGGTGTAGTTGCCGCCGGCGAACTTGAGTTCATTCACCGGCTTGCGGTCGTTGATGTTGACGCGGAGCTCGGCTTGCGGCGCGGCGGGGTCGACCATGGTGGCGACCAGGCCGATGCGGCGCACCTGGGCCAGTTCGCGGATGTTGCCCTGTTCGTCCTTGGCACGGAACAGCGGCAGGGGCTTGTCGTAACCGGCCACCACCGCTTCCTTCTGGCTGTAGGGCAGGAAGGTCGGTGGGAACTGGCTGAGCGCGCTTTCGGTCTTGAAGGACGACATCACGAGCCACAGCACCGGCCCGAACATCACGATGAGGCCGGCCAGCAGGTAGGCGTAAGAGACCCAGTCGGTCCAATGCAGGCGGCTGCCGCCGTGCTTGTGACCCTGGGTACGGGTAAAGAAATTGGCCATGGCTTTTTCCTTACTTCTTGATTTTTCCGGCCTCGCCGGCTTTGGACAGCCGCAGTTGCGCGAGCGTCAGGGCCATCAGGCCGGCGGCCAGGATCAGCGAGGCCGCGGCGGCCAGGCCGTAGAGGTGGATCTGCTCGGCGAAACCGGTCTGGTAGATGTACTGCACGATGAAGGTGGTGGCCGAGCCCGGGCCGCCGCCGGTGAGCACAAACACCTCGTCAAAGCTCTGCACCGCGCGGATCATCACCAGCACCAGCACCACGATCAGGTTGGGCATGAGCAGCGGCAGCGTGATGCGCCTCAGCACACGCCACGGCGGCGCGGCGTCCATCTCGGCGGCTTCATAAACGTCTTTCGGAATGGCCTGCAGGCCGGCCAGCAGGATCAGCGTGTAAAAGCCCATGTGGGCCCAGATCGACACCACCACCACCCAGAAAAAAGCCCAGTGCCGGTCCAGCAGCCAGTCCATCGGCGAGGCGCCCATGGACACCAGCGCGGCATTGAACACGCCCTGGCTTTGCAGCAGCCATTTCCAGATCAGCGCCACCACCACCGGCGACAGCAGCACCGGGTAGAAGAACACGCCGCGCCAGAAACCGCGGCCGATGATCTTGCGGTTCAGCACCAGGGCCGTCACCAGCGAGAAGAACACCATCAAGGCCACCTGGATCAGGCTGAACTTCACCGTGTTGGCGATGGAGCGCCAGAAGATGTCGGTGCGGCAGGTCTGCAGGTCGGTGTAGTCGCGGCATTCAAGCAGGATGGCGAAGTTCTCCAGCCCGGTGAATGGCCGCTGCGTGGGCAGCAGGTTCACCCCGCCCGTGACCGCATACACCAGGTTCACCACGATGGGCAAAAAGGTGAAGAGGCTGATCACCACCAGGTTGGGCCCGACGAACAACCAGCCTATGCGCGAGGCGCCCAGCCATTTCTGGCCCAGCCGGAAGACCGGCTCGAACAGGTTGAACAAAAAGCCCAGGAAGGCCGAAAAAACCGACATACCGACTCCGATCTGTACCTATGACGCCGCTAGCGCATTGCCTTATGCCAGTGACAGCGCGGAACTGGCTCCGCCAGGCCGCAGGTGTCGCCCCCTGCAAGGGGGGAGGCGCGCACGCAGTGCGCGCCACGGGGGTGTTCTACTTCTCGGCTTGTTTGACCGCCTCGGCCATGTCGGTGCCGATCTTGGTCACGGCCTCGTCCACGCTGATTTCTCCCACGATGGCCTGGGTGACCCGGGTCACGGTCGGCAGCATCAGGGCGCGGTTGTACTTGTAGCCTTGCAGCGCGTAGGCCGGCGGCGCGATGGTGGCGGTGCCGCTGGTGAACACGCCCAGCGCGGCGCGCGCCGCCGGACCGGCGCTCGGGTAGTCCACGCCTTTTTTGGCCACGCCGGCATGCGCCGGGATGTTGTTGGTCCGGGACGCGAATTCGGCGACATTGGCCTCCTGCGCCATGAAGTCCAGGAAGCGACCCACTTCCTTCGGGGACTTGGTGGTTTTCAGCGCCACCCAGGCCGCGCCGCCGGGCATGCCCGAGCAGGCAGCAGGGCCGCAGGGGTTGGGCACGGCGACCCAGTCGAAGGCGTTGCCGATTTCCTTTTGCATGCGGTTGATCTGCCAGGAACCCGACAGGATCATCACCACGCGGCCGTTCTTGAACTCGCCCACCGCATCGGCATAGCTGGAGCCGCCCGAGCCGCCCCACACATCTTTCAGCATGGTGCCATCCTTGTGCCAGGCGACGAACTTGCCCACGGCGGTCTTGTAGCCGGTGTCAACCGTGAGGTTGCCCTTGGCGTCGAAGATCTTCGCGCCGTAGCTCACGGCGGGGCCGGCGAAGCGGTGGCCCGAACGGTCCCAGGCCATGGCCGCCGGGGTCTGCGTGGCCTTGGCCACCTTGCGCGCTGCGTCGGCCCACTCTTCCCAGGTGGCCTTGGGGCCGGGCATGGGTACCTTGGCCTGCTCGAATAAGGTCTTGTTGACGAAGGGGCCGGTCATGGTCATTTGCGACAGGAAACCGTAGATGCCCTTGTCGCCCGCCTTGTTGCGCATCCAGGGCAAGGTGCTGCCGAAGTTGTCTTCCCAGTACTTGCGGTCCTTCACGTGGGCGCTGATGTCGATGTAGTTCTTCGACAGGCCGCCGATTTCGGCGACACGCGCGATGTCGGGCCCCTGGCCGGCCGCGAGCTGCACCGGCAGCTGCTCGACCACCGTCTTGTAAGGCACCACATCCAGGATCACCTTGGCGCCGGCGTTCTGGGCTTCATAACGCTTGATGAGGTCGGCCGTGACATCGCATTCATTGCCGTCCTGGTAGCACATGACGCGGATGTCGGCGAAGGCGCTGGTGGCCAGCGTGGCGACGGCGGCGCCCAGGAGGCCGGCGCGCGTGGCGCGCCTGGCGAGGGAACGAAGCTGGAAGTTCATGGTTGTCTCTTTCTGGAAAAAAGGAAGGGAGGGGCCGATCGGTCGTCGGCTTCATGAATGCGCGTCAGCCGCCGGCGCAAGGGCGAAATCCGCGGGCGTCTCGCGCCAGTCGCGCAGGGCAGTATTTCCTCGGCGCGCGGATACGGATCGAGCAGGCGCACCGACAGGGACTTGCCGTCGCTGTGCGTGCTGCTGGAAGTGAAAACCATGTCGTCCTGTGCCGTTGTGTTGCGATCGTTGGCGGTTTTGGCTATTATGGCAAACGTTTGCCAACGCTTGGCAATCGTTTGCCATACTTGTCAGTCGCGGCTTTCTCGGTTATATGTTTTGTCTTGGCCCGCACTAATCGCGCCACCGGTCGGCCCTCGCCGTCACCCCCTGTTTTCCCAAAATACGACCCATCGATGCTTCGCTTTCCCCTCGCCGGACTCCCGCCTGGCCCTCCGCACGACCGGCCTTCGCGCCAACCCGTCATTCGCTGCGGCGTCCAGACCCGGCAGGCCTGCCGCCAGCACCAATGACCGACGACACCCCGCGCAGGCGCAAGGGCGTCGGCCCGGTTTCGCTGAGCGAAGTCGCCGTGCAGGCCGGCGTCTCAATCTCCACCGTCTCGCGCATCGTGAACGGCGAGACCCGGCGGGCTTCGCCGGAAACGCTGGCGCGCGTGCGCGAGGCGATCAAGACCGTGGGCTACCACCCGAACCAGTTGGGGCGCGCGCTACGCAACCGTGAGAGCCGCCTGGTCGCGATGCTGGCCGCCAACCTCGACAACCCGGTGATGGCCACGCTGGCCGCCTCCACCGAGGCCGCGTTGCGCGAGGCCGGCTATACGATGATCCTGTGCGACACGCACGACCGGCCGGAGCTGCAGGACGACTATCTCAACGCCATGCGTTCGCAGGTCGTGCAGGGCTACGTGATGGTCGCGGCCCAGCCCAGTGCCGGCCTGCGCGACTTCGTGGAGCGCGGTGCGCCGATAGTCTTCGTGAGCCGGCGCAGCCCGTTCGGCACCTGCGCCTTCGTGGGGCCGGACAACCTGGCGGCCGGCGCCGCCGCCGCAGACTACCTGCTCGACCGCGGCATCGACGCGCCGGCCGTGGTATTTCCGTCGCGCGGATCGTCCACGACCAGGGAACGCGTGCAGGGCTTCTGCGAGCGGGCCGGCGCAAGAGGCTTGTCAGCCGACCGGATCCGCCGGGTGGAGGCCCCGGGCATCTCGCATCTGGAAATCGGCTACGCCGCCGGGGCCCAGTTCGCGGCGCCCGGCGCCTGGCCGCGTGGCGCGATGTGCATCAGCGACCAGGTCGCCTATGGGCTGCACCGCGTGGCCCGCGAGAGCGGGATCCGGGTGCCCGCCGATTGCGAGTTGGTCGGCATCGACGGCAACCCGATCAATGCCTGGCTCGCCCCGTGGCTCACCTCGGTCGAAATTCCGCATCAGGATTTCGGACCGGTCATCGTGGACCTGATGCTGAGCCTGTGGGGCGGCGAAGCGCCGCGCGAACGCCTCATGCCGCACCGCATGGCGGCTGCGCTCGAGACCTGAAACTGGCCAGGCTTGATGCGGGCGCTTGCCTGGGTTCTTTTTGCTGCGGGTGTGCGAACCGTGCTCCAGGCTGATCTTCTGGCCGCAGCCGGTCGTGATGGTGTAGCCCTTGGGAGGGACTGGTTAGGGTTTCGCCGCCGCCGGCGCCGCCTGGTAGTCCTCCATCGGCCTGTCATTGGGTTTGGCCCATGCTGCCTTGATCGATTCGGGGGTTTGCAGGCCTATGGCCACGCCTTTTGGCGGAATGGGCTTGAGGTACCACTTCGTCCACAGGTCGCGCAGGGCGCCCGACGCGGCCATGGACCGGATGGTTTCATCCGCTATCTTTTTGAGTTCCTTATCGTCTTTTCGCATCATGATGGCGATGGGCTCCACATTCAGGACTTCTCCCACCACCGCGAAGTTCCTGGGTGTCTTGGATGTGGCGATCAGGCTTGCCAGCATGGCACCGTCGATGACGTAGGCATCGGCCCGGCCGGTCTCCAGAAGCAGGAAACTGTCCTGGTGGTCCTTTCCCTGAATTTCCTTGAAGTCCAGGCCTGCAGCCCTCTTGTGTTTCCGCAGGTGCTGCACCGAGGTGGTACCCGTCGTCGTGACGACTGTCTTTCCGTTGAGCTGGCTTATGGAGGTGATCCCCGAATCGACCCTGACAGCCATTCGAACCTCTTCGATGTAGGTTGTCACGGCGAATGCGACGTCTTTCTGCCGTGCCGCGTTGTTGGTCGTGGAACCGCACTCAAGATCAACCGTGCCGTTTTGCACGAGTGGAATGCGGTTTTGGGACGAGACCAGCTGGTAGCCGACTTCGATCATGCCCAGGTTGAGTTGTCGCCGGGCGGCATTGATGATCTGCTGGCAGATATCAATGTGAAACCCCACGTACTTTCCGTCGCCCAGCGTATACGACAGCGGGACGGATCCGTCCCTCACCCCCATCGTCAGCTTGCCGGTGGTTCGCATCTTCTCCAGTGTGCTGACCTGCGCAAGGACAGGCATTGCAAACATCGCCGCGGCGACCAGCAATGCCGTTGGTTTGAGTCGTTTCATAAGTGCTCCAGGTTGCAGGTAAAAACTAGGTGAGGGACGAACAAAAGTGCTTGATGCGATTGCAGGCTTCCACCAGCAGTTGGTCATCCGCGGCGAAGGCGACACGGATATGCGGGCCCAGGCCAAAGGCACTGCCGTGAACCGCCGCGACACCGGTTTGCAGCAGGAGCTGATTGGCGAAGGTTTCGTCATCCGCGATGTGCGCGCCATCCGGCGTCTTCTTGCCGATCAACCCTTCGCAGGAGGGGTAGGCGTAGAACGCGCCTTCCGGCTTGATGCAGCTGAGTCCAGGGACCGTATTGAGCATCGAAACGACGAGATCCCTTCTTCGCTCGTAGGATTTCCTGGCAAGCGCAATGAAATCTTGCGGCCCGTTGAGCGCCTCGAGGGCCGCGTACTGCGAGACCGAGCTGGCGCCGGAGGTCTGTTGCCCCTGGATCTTTTCCATTGCGCCTAGAAGCCACTCAGGCCCGGCGCCATAGCCAATCCGCCAGCCGGTCATCGCGTAAGCTTTTGAGACGCCGTTGACGATCAAGGTCCGGCGTTGGATGTCTTCTCCGAGCTGGGCAATGGTGTGAAAGGGTTGCTGGTCAAAGACGAGATGCTCATAGATGTCATCGGACATGACCAGTACCTTGGGGTAGTCCCGCAATACATTCACGATCACCTGCAGGTCCTGCCGGCTGTAGACCGCGCCCGAGGGATTCGAGGGGGAGTTGAGGATCAGCCATTTGGTCCGGGGTGTGAGCGCGGCACGTAAATCTTTCTCCGCCAGCTTGAAGCCGTTCTCCATTCGGGTCGGGATGATCACGGGCCGGCCGCCGCAGAGCAGCGCGATTTCGGGGTAGCTCACCCAGTAAGGCGCCGGAATGGCCACCTCGTCGCCCGGATCGAGCGTTGCCATCAGGGCGTTGAAGATGACCTGTTTCCCGCCGCTCGACACCATGGTCTCGTTGGCGCCGTAGCGCAAGCCGTTTTCGCGCTCGAACTTTGAAACGATGGCCGCACGTAGAGGTGCTATCCCCGCAACCGGCGGATAGCGTGTGTGGCCCGCGTTGATGGCCGCGATGGCGGCTTCCCGGATATTGGCAGGCGTGTCGAAGTCCGGCTCTCCCGCGCTCAGCGAGATCACATCGCGGCCGGATTCCTTCAGCGCGGCGGCCCGCGCAAGCATCCCGTAGGTCGCGGACGGCTGGACGGCCGCCAGCCGTGCGCTGAGCGGGCCGCCATCCGCCAGGGTAGTTTCTAGCGCCATTTCTGCAAGCCCAGAAGTTCGAGGGTCGTGGCGCCTGCTCCGAGCTGTTCCATCATCAGGGCCTCTTTGCCGGCGCGCTCCTTTGCGGCGCTGATGACGCGTTCGACGTGCATCCGGGGAATCACCACGACGCCATCGTCGTCGGCGACCACCAGGTCACCCCGGGAAATACCGCAGTCCGCTATCTGAATGGATTCCCCGACGGAGTTAAACCTTGCCTTGGCCGTTCCCTGGACTGAAATTCCTCTCGTAAAAACGGGGAAACTCCGCCGATTCATGGCCGCGATATCGCGCACGCCGCCGTCCATGACCAGTCCGGCGATGCCCCTGGCCTGGGCGGCGACGGTCAATACCTCTCCCCAGTAGCCGGCGACAAAACCACTGGCGTCGACGACCAAGACGCTGTTCGCCGGCGCTTTTTCCAGGGCAATGTGGATGGCGAGGTTGTCACCCGGTGCGCACGACAGCGGATAGGCCTCGCCTACGAGCACCTGGCCGGGGCGGATGGGACGAATATTCCGGTCCAGTGCGCATCTCAGGCCCGATGCCTCGAAAAGCGTCGAAGAGCCGAGCTCGCCGGCCGTTGCAAACAGCTTGGAGTTCATCAGGCCTTCCTTTGCAGGGTGTGGTACCCCAAAGCCGCCCGGGCTTCTTTCAGCGTCTTGCCTCCGGAAATTTCCTCCCTGATCTTCCGCTCAACGCCTTCAATCTTCTGGGCCGCCTCGGCGACTTCCCTGGCTCTCTCCCGCGGCACCACGACCACGCCGTTCGCGTCGGCCACAACGATGTCGCGAGGCCTGACCCGGGCGCCGCCTATGGAGACGGGGACGTTCGCTTCCAGGAATTCGACCCGGTCTTTCCCGGTCCGCATATAGCGCCCCCGGGTGAACATGGGATAGCCGTCGGAAATCGCTTTCATCACGTCCCTGCACACGCCGTCGATGACGGTGCCCGCGAACTTCTGCGTGCCGGCGACCTGGGTCATGATGTCGCCCCAGACCGTGCAATCCGTCCGGCCGCTGTTGTCGATAACGACGAAGTCGCCCTCGGCCACGTCGTCAATAAAGTCGCCGGCCGTGCCGGGCGGGTTGCTGGTTGGAACGTAGCGCACCGTAAAGGCCGGGCCAGCGACGGTTTTGGCGTAGTTGGCCAAGGGCGCGATGCCCAGGCACTGACCTGGGAGGCCGAGCCTGTCCATGGCGTCCGACACACCCGGCGTATCCAGGCCCTCGAACAGCGCCACAAGGTCTTTGTCTTCGATACTCATTTCCATGCTCATTTTTGTTTCTCCACCACGATGGCGGCGAACTCCTTGTCATGCATGACTTCGGAGACGGAGCGGCCGGCGCGGATGGCCTGGACCATGCCATCCTGCCGCGCGGCGATCTTTTCGCCCAGGGCGACCACTTCCTCAATACGGCCGGCGGGAACGAACACGGTTCCGCAGCGGTCGGCGATCACATAGTCGTCCTGGTGGACCGTCACGCCCTGCACTTGAATCGGTTCGCCAGAGGAGATTTGCGCGACCCTGTTCCTGGCGCTGATCATCGTGATGCCCCGCCCAAAAACGGGGTAGCCAATGGATTCACTGCCCTCGATGTCCCGCGAGACGCCGTCGAGAACGGTGCCCTTGATGCCTTTCAGTTGGGACGCGTTCGCCACCAGGTCGCCCCAGGAGGAGATGCCTTCAAGTCCCCCTGTAATCACCAGGACGCGGTTCGCCGAGTTGACCTCGGCGATCACGGGCGTGATGGGGTGGACCGTGGCGCGGGGATCGGTTTTGGGCCCCAGCTGGATCGTGGTGGCGAGCCCGACGATCTTGGGACAGTTCCAGAGAGGGCGCAGGCCGAAAGTGGCGCCTTTGAGTTCAAGGAAATCAAGCGCGTCGGAGACGGTGTTCGTGTCGAGCTGGTAGAGCCGCTGGAGAAGTTTTTCTTCGGTCATGTGTTGGATTGAAGTTGGATGTCTGCGCTGTTTCGGCTACATTTTTCTTGCAATGGATCAAATCGATTCCTTTGCATGACATCAGTCTCTCTCTCTTGAAGAGGGGTGTCTATTGCCTTGAGACTATTGAATCCATACACAAAAGGAATCGAAATGATCAACTTCAGAATCCTTCGGCATCTGTGGCTGTTTTTGGCGGTTGCGGAAGAGCGCCATTTCGGAAAGGCGGCCAAGCGCCTGGGGATGTCCCAGCCGCCCCTGACCAAGCAGATACAGGTCCTGGAACATGCCCTGAAGGCCAGGCTGTTTGAGCGTTCGCAAAGTGGAGTGACGCTGACGGCGGCCGGGCTGGCGATTCTTCCAGCCGTGCAGAAATTTGCGGAGCAGGTGCAGCGCCTTGAGCTTTCCGTCAGGGAGGCGACGGGCGGCCGCACCGCCGTGCTGACAGTGGGAACCATCACCTCGGCGATGTTCGATGTGCTTCCCGAGATCATTGAACTCGTCAAGAAAGATCACCCGGGCATCACAGTCTCGCTAAAGGAGGCGGACACAGCCAGCGCGCTCGCCGCACTGGAGAGCGGCGACATGGACGTCGCGTTTGTCCGGCTAAACGGCAGCTACGGCGCCGTGACCGCGGTGCCCTTGATCAAGGACCGGCTGGCCGTGGCCCTGCCGTCCGGCCACAAACTGGCAAGGCACAAGTCGATCAAGCTGGCGGATGTTTCGGAGGAAAACTTCGTGCTGTTCCCCCGCTCCATCAGCCCCGCATACTTCGACGACGTGGTGACCGCGTGCAGGGATGCCGGCTTTTCCCCCCGGATTCTTCACGAAGCGATGTCGGTCGCGTCCCAGCTGGCATTTGTGGCGTGCGGACAGGGCGTGGCCGTCGTGCCTTCCGCGCTGGGGAAGATGAATACAACAGGGGTGAGCATCAAGCCGCTGCGGGATGCGGTCGACGTTGTGACCATCGCGGTTGCCTGGAACAGGCACAGGCCGAATGCGTCGGTGGATGCCCTTGTGAAGATTGCCCAAGGCTGGGCGCAGGCTTGACGCAAACTCGCATTCACCACGTACGCCTGCTCCGGATGCATCAAGCAGCGAACTTAGGCCTTTTCCAGATCACGCCGTCCACAAGGTAGTGGTGGAAATTCACGGTGAAATGCAAGATGAACACGGTGGGCAAGCCCAGCCAGATCAGTTGCCGGCCGGCCACCGAGAGCGCTTCGTACATCACCGCGCCCAGCACCAGGCATACGGCGAGGTATTTGGCCGCATTTTTGAATGGCTTCACCAGGCGTTGAAGCTCCTGGGTAGCTATGGGCCCTTGTGCGTCACGGCGGACATTCTGCAGCCAGACAAACTGCAGGTATTGCAGGTTGTGCCAGATATTCACCACCAGCCACCCCGACGTGATGTCGGTGACCCACAGGTAGGCAACCGCGGTGACAAGCAGGTGCGATGCCACAAACAGGCAATGCCCCGCGTTGAGCCGCCCGGCCAGCGCAAGGCGCAGCTGCCGGTACCCCCACCACGCGCACGAAAAGACGGCGACGATGCCTGTTGCGCCTGTCAGCGCGGCGTCGACAGGAGGAAGGTAGATGGGGTAGCCATAGAAGAATTCAGGGGCCGTTGTGCACCGGTGCATCAAGCCCCAAAGCGGAAAGAGGTAGATCAGGCTCTCCGCCAGACGATCCGGTCCCGCGGCTTGCGGGTCGGCCCTTCTGTATGCCCTTGCAATGCCGAAGGACTGCCGGGTGACATGGTAGGTCTGGGCGATGAAATACAAAGTAAACAAGCCACCCAACTCATAGGCCAGGGCCACCATCGTGACCCCGACAAGCACGATGGGCGGCAACCCAAAAATCAGGAACCAGTGCCTTTTGACATGGGCTTTGTCAAACCCGATGCGGGTATAGGTGGCAATGACGTGGGGACTGGCGAACAGCCAGACGTCGACCAGCACCACCGCCACAAACATCGCGGGCGAGATGGTTGCCAAAGCGCCCAGGACCAGCGCGATGCCGGCGGTGCCAAAGAGGAACAGCCTGTCAAACCACGGCCCATAGAGGAGCGGGCCGTGATTGGCTGGACCAACCAGCAAGCGCAGACTCATGTTGGAGGAGGTGGTGGTGGCCGTGCGGAGCCCAGCGAAGCAGCTTTTGGCGGCCGAATGTACTGCGTTCCCGGCCGAAGATACCGTTCCGTTGACGCCCTGGTTTTCTCGTAGGCGCCATTGAGTCCGGACTCAAACCGCGAAGCCAGTGTCAGCCTGCCGGACATGGCGGACAAACCAGCGGGCTGCAGTGTTTGATAGGGGTCATACAGCCGCACTGTTTCGCAAGGGAAACAAAAGTCGTCGGCATCAAACTGGCTTGCGAATTGAATCGAATACACCACACCATTGGGACTGTCGCTGTCAATCGGGAATGAAAACGCCAGAACCGAATCAGCCGCATCGGCGGCAGGATTGCTGTCACGCAGCAAAATGAATCCGGACTCCGTGAAGGCACGGGCTACCTCCCGCTTCAGATCCGGCAGTTTGACCTTGACGTAGGAGTTGTCGTAACCCGGGCGGTTACGCTCCCCGCTCCACATGTTTTTGTACTCAAACCCGTGTTGGGGATCCAGGTAGTTCTGCGACTTGTTTTTAATCGACGCATACGCCTGATCGATGTCCGGGTAGAGCCGGCTGCTGAGATCGTACTGGGCCATCCATGGCAGTTTCCCCATGTCCCTTTCATTCAGTATTCGTCCCCTGCGCAAGAAGCAATTCATGCACTTGTTCTTGACAACGGTGCCGTCGACCTTGAATTCAAAAATCACGGTTCCGGATTTGCCGTTCTTATCCATGGGATAGGAGAACTGGAAGACCGTGCTGTCATCCGCATCTTTTCTTTTAGCAAGCAGGGAAAAATTGAATTCCGAAAATGAATCAACCAGCATTTGACTCAAATGATCCGCTCTGATGTTGCGGTAAATCGCCACGGGGAATGCGTGCGGCACCCAGGGATTTATTGTTACGACGGGTTTTGCAACTGGCTGGCTGCTTGAAATGGAAAAACATCCAAGTCCCAGGATCAATGCCAAAAAAACTGCAATTCTGGACAACATTTTCAGTACTCCCCCGTTGACGTTATCCATGGATTAAACATCATGGCCGTCTTCCATCAAGAGGAGTTTTTTAGCTGGATTGGATACCGCATCGAACCCAATTCACCGGACGCCAGCCATTTTGGCCATGAAAAAAGCGCCTGAAGAGGCGCTTTTTTCAAGGATGCGGCCTGGGGCCGCATCGGCAAACCGGCTCAACCCTGGTGAGGGCGCTTGCCTGGGTTCTTTTTGCTGCGGGTGTGCGAACCGCGCTCCAGGCTGATCTTCTGGCCGCGGCCGGTCGTGATGGTGTAGCCCTTGGGAGGGACTGGCTTGGGGGCGCAGATGTCGGCTTCGACTCTGATTTTCTTGGGCATGGAAGACTCCGGGTTAAAAATGGCGTAGCCCGTGATTTTAAGCCACTCCGGGGCCCTAGCCCCGGTAGCGCCTGATCAGGCGTACAGGGAAGCCGGCGCCTGCTCCCTGGCGCACTGCTTTTGGGCTTCCGTCAACACGCGCGACACGGGCTCCCAGGTGCTGGCATAGGCAGGCAGCGCGTCGGGCGCAAAAGCGGTGTGCGGCCAGTCGGAGCCCCAGACGAGGCGCCTGCCGAACAGCCCCGCGACCTTGCGGATGACCTCGTCCAGCGCCTCGTACGGCGCCTGCGCGCCCAGGCGGTACCAGCCCGAAAGCTTGACCCAGGCGCCCTGGGCGGCGAGCTGCTCCAGCGCCAGCCAGGCCGGGTGATCCGCGGCCACGCCCGCGTGCATCCCCGCCAGATGGTCCAGCACCGCCGGTATCGGGCTGGCCGCATGCAGGGCCGCGATCACGGGCAGGTCCTGGGGCGCGGCATACCACTGCACATGCCAGCCCAGCGCGCGCAGGCGCGGCGCCAGGGCCTGGAAGCTATCCCGGGCGCCGTCACCCTCCCCGGCTTTCAGGCTGTCCCCGACGGGAGACACGAGGTTAAAGCGCACACCGCGCACGCCGAGCGCATGCATGGCTTGCAGCGCCGCATCGCCGATGGAAGGCGGCAGCACGACCACACCGCGGTGCCGCCCGCCGCCGGCGCGCAACGCGTCCACCAGCACGTTGTTGTCGGTGCCATAGACACTGGGCTGCACCAGCACCAGGTGGCCGAAGCCATGGCTTTGGGCCAGTTGCTCGATGTCGGCCAGCGGCCGGTGCGCGGGCTGGTAATGGCCAGTCGCGACAGCCGCGGCGGCGTCAAAGACGTGGACGTGGCTGTCCCAGCCGGACGCCACCGGGTCGGGCGTGAAGCTCAGCACCGCTTAACCCGTGGTGATCTTGCGGTCTTTGATGATGCGGCCCCATTTGAGCTGCTGGGCCTTGAGGAAAGCCTGGGTCAGCGCTTCGGGGCCCTCAGGGAAAGCTTCGCCGCTCAGGCTGCGGATGCGGCCCAGCACTTCGGGGTCGGCCATGGTCTTGCGGATGGCGGCGACCAGCGCGGCCTTGGATTTGGCGTCTATGCCGGCGGGCGCCAGCACCGGGTTCCACTCGAGCACCTCATAAGCCGGCACGCCGGCTTCTTCCATGGTCGGCATGTCGGGCAGCGAGCGCGTGCGGCGCCGGCTGGTCACCGCCAGCGGGCGCAGCCGGCCCGACTGGATCTGCCCCAACGAGGAGGCCACGTTGGCGAAGAACAGCGGCACCTGGCCGGCCATCACGTCGTTCATGGCCGGACCGCCGCCGCGGTAAGGCACATGCACCAGCTTCACGCCTGCCAGGTCCTCAAACAGCGCACCGGCCAGGTGCTGGGCCGAACCGTTGCCGGAGGAGGCATACGCGATCTGCCCCGGTTTGGCCTTGGCCAGGCGTATCAGGTCCTTGACATTTTTGGCTTCAAAACCGGGCGTGCACACCAACACGTTGGGGAACTGCGCCAACACGGCCAGAGGCGTGAAAGCCGTGTCGGTGTCGTAGGGCAGCTTGGGATACAGCGCGGGATTGACGGCGAAGGACGAGGCATCGACCAGCAGTTGCGTGCCGTCGGGCACGGCGCGCGCCACCTGCGTCGCGGCGATCTGGCCGCCGGCGCCGGGTTTGTTGTCGACCAACACGGTCTGGCCCAGGAACTCCGCCATGCGCGGTGCGATCAACCGCGCCATCAGGTCGGCGCCGCCGCCCGCAGCATAGGACACAACCAGCGTGATCGGCTTGCCGCCGGCTATCTGGCCCGCGGCATGGGCGGCAAAGGTCCAGGGTGCGGCGACGGCCGCGCCCGTGGCCTGCAGCATGAGGCGGCGTGAGCGGTTCAGCGGCTGCGCTGCAGTTGAAGGCTTGTTGCTTGGGTGTGGCATGGTTTTCTCCGGTTCCAGGGGGTGTTCAGGTGATGGTGACGGTGTAGTGAAAGGCATGGGCATCGCCCCGCGTGTAACGCACTTCCACGCAATGGCCGGCCAGGTCGTAGGCGCAGCGCGTGACCAGCGCACAGGGGTGGCCGGCCGACAAGGCCAGGTGGCCGGCCTGCACCGCCGTGAGCGCGCTGAAGCCAATTTCATCGACCGCGCGGGCCACGTGCACTCCACAGCGCTCGGCAAACATCGGGTAGAGCAGGTCGCCCCAGCTGCCGGTATCGCTCTCGGCGAGCTCGGCAAACAGGGCCGGCGGCAGCCAGATTTCCTCATAAACACAGGGCTGGCCCGAGAGCGAGCGTACGCGTTGCAGCCGCAGCGCCATATCGCCGCGTGCCAGGCCCAGGCGCCGCGCCACCTCGGCGGGCGCCACCAGCAGCCGGCGCGAAACGATGTGCGAGGCCGGCACTTCGCCCGTGCCCTCGCCGAAGCGGAAGAAACGCATCATGGTGCCGCCCGTCATGCCGGCACGCACAAAGGTGCCGCGGCCGTGGATGCGTTCGATCAATCCCTGGTCGGCCAGCAGTTCCAGCGCGCGGCGCAGCGTGCCCAAGGCCACGCCGTGCTCGGCGGCCAGGGTCTGCTCGGCCGGCAAGGCGCTGCCCGGCGGCCATTCGCCCGCCACTACGCGTGCGCGCAAGGCGGCGGCCAGGGCAGCGTAACGGCTTTGGCCCGGTTCGGCGGGCACCACGGTCAGCGAAGGGCTTGCTGGAATGGCCATGATTGATCTAGTCCTATAGATGACTAGATCATGTCATGCATCCCGACTTTTGTTTCCTAGGGTTTACACGGAGCGCTGCGGCCCATAAAAAAAGGCGGCGCCCATCTGGGCGCCGCCTTTTGCGGGAAAGCGTGAACCGGCTTATTCGATGGTCGCGCCGGAAGCCTGCACGATGCCCTTCCACTTCACATAGTCGGTCTTGAGCAGGCTGGAGAACTGTTCGGGCGTCATGTTCTGCACTTCGGCGCCCTGGGCGTGGATGGCGGCCTTCATCTCGGCCGTGGCCAGCAGCTTGTTGACCTCGGCATTGACGGTGGCGACGATGTCTTTGGAAGTGCCGGCCGGCATGAACAGGCCGTACCAGGTGCTGACGTCAAAGTCCTTGTAGCCCAGTTCGGCCACGGTGGGTACCTCGGGCAGCGAGGTGCTGCGGCGGGCCGAGGTGACGGCCAGCGGGCGCAGCTTGCCCGACTTGATCTGGGCGATGGCCGAGGGCAGCGAGGACACCATGAGATCCACGTTGCCGGCCAGCACATCCATCATGGCCGGGTTGGAGCCCTTGTAGGGCACGTGGCGCAGCTTGATGTTGGCGGCGCTGTTGAAGATCTCGCCGGCCAGGTGGATGGTCGTGCCGTTGCCGGGCGAACCGTAGGTGATGCTGTCGGGCGCGGCCTTGGCGGCGGCCACCACGTCGGCCAGGGTCTTGAAGCGCGACTGCACGCCCGTGACGATGACCACCGGCGTGTAGGCCACGTGGGCCACGGCCACCAGGTCTTTGGTCGGGTCGTAGCTCAGGTTTTTATACAGCCAGGGCGCGACGACCAGGTTGTCCTTCTGGCCCATGACCATGTCGTAGCCGGTGGGCGCGGCGCGCACGGCTTCGGCGATGCCGATGGTGCCGCCGGCGCCGCCGCGGTTGTCGGGGATCACCGTCCACTTGCTGACCTCGGTCAGCTTGTTGGCCACCAGGCGCGACAGGATGTCGGTGCCGCCGCCGGGCGGGAAGGGAACGATCAGGCGTATCGGTTTGGCCGGATAGGTCTGGGCCTGCGCGGCGCAAAGCACGAACGCGAGGGCGATGAAGGACAGAATCTTGCGAAGCATGGGGAAAGTCTCCTGATGGGGTCTGCCAAGCATAAGGCGAATGAAAAAACACCCCGCATGCAGCCGGTTTTTGAGCCTCGATTTTATCGCCGCCCTGTCTATACAACATGGCGGCGCCGCGCGGCCCTAGCGTGATCCGCGGGGGCGGGCGTCTCGATCGGCGATGGCCCCAGCCCGGCCCCCCTATGATCGGCCTTCCACAAAACAGGGAGGCCTTGCATGTCATCAACTTCTTCCGCCGCGCCATCCATGGTGCGCACCGGCGCCAAAGCCGGTGTGGCATTTGCCGGTTCCGTCGCCATGGGTTTTTTGCTGGCTTTCCTGCTGGGCGGCGGCGTGTTTTTCTTTTACCTGAGCCGGTTGTCCGGCCCCGGCATGCCCGCCGCGGCGCACGCGGGCGGCGCCGGCGCCATCCTCGCCCTGCTGTTCTCACCGCCCCTGCTGGTCGGTTTTCTGCTGCTGGCCTTTGTGCCGATCTACCTGATGCTGGGTGTGGCGCGCGGCCGCAGCCGGGCCGTGCAGCAGGTCGTCATGAACCATGGGGAAGCCATGTCGCAGCGCCTGACGGATGCGATTGCCGGACGCATCGAAGCCATGCCGCGGACCAAAAGCGCGCTGGAGCGCGTGGCCGACGTGCTGTCGGCCGATGCCATAGTCCAGCAGCTGGCGCCCGTGCTGGGCCAGGGCCGCGCCGTGCGCGGCATGGTCAATTTTGTGCTGAACCGCCTGCCGCTGGCCGACCTGATGGCGCAATGGCAGCAGGGCCGCGCCGCGGAAACTGCCGCCGCACCCGCGCCCGGTGCACCTGATCCGGCCTTGCGCGCACTGCTCACGCAGCGTATCGGCGAGACGCTGCAAGACGCCGCCACGCCTTCCCGCAAGCCGCTCTACATCGCCATGGCCGTCCAGGCCGCCTTGCTGGCGGCGGGGATGTGGCTGACGCGTTGACGCGGGCGGTCGATACGCCTAGATCATCTCCAGCGGAGCGGCCCTGGAAGGCGGCTGGAACAGCGTGTCCAGCTCGGCCAGTTGTTCAGGGCTGAGTTGAATGCCGGCGGCCGCGACGTTCTCGCGCAGGCGGTCGGGATGGCTGGTTTTGGGAATCGCGATCACGCCCTCCTGCGCCAGCAGCCAGGCCAGCGCGGCCTGGGCCGGCAGCATGCC
Organism: Polaromonas sp. P1_H6; assembly: GCF_056405195.1. Taxonomy (NCBI): domain Bacteria; kingdom Pseudomonadati; phylum Pseudomonadota; class Betaproteobacteria; order Burkholderiales; family Comamonadaceae; genus Polaromonas; species Polaromonas sp. P1_H6. Next base: position 162,306 of record NZ_JBFUCN010000003.1, on the reverse strand, counting down.
GTGGCGTTGGGAGAAGCGGGCCAGGCCCGCATGGCGCAGCAGGCGCGCCTGCTCTATCGGCGAATAGGCCATGACGGGCACGCGCCGCTCGCGCAGCCAGGGCAGCAGGTCCCACTCGATGCCGCGCCGCGTGAGGTTGTACAGCAGCTGGTTGGTTTGCACGTCCTGCCCGCCGGGCAAGTCCCACAGCTCCCGCATGTCGGCCAGGTCCAGGTTGCTGACGCCGTAATGCCGTATCTTGCCGGCCTTCTGCAGCGCCACGAAAGCCTGCAGGGTTTCGGCCAGCGGCACCGAGCCGCGCCAGTGCAGCAGGTAAAGGTCTATGCGGTCGGTGCGCAGCCGTCGCAGGCTGCGCTCGCAGGCCGCCACCATGCCGGCCTTCGAGGCATTGTGCGGATACACCTTGCTCACGATAAAAGCCTCGTCGCGCCGGCCCTGCAGCGCCTCGCCGACCAGCTCCTCGGACAGGCCCTCGCCATACATTTCCGCGGTGTCGACCAGCGTGCAGCCCAGGTCCAGGCCCAGCCGCAAGGTCGCGAGTTCGTCGGCGCGGCGAGGTCGCGCATCGCCGATGTTCCAGGTGCCCATGCCCAGGGCGGGAACGGCTTCGCCGTCGGGCAGCAATACGGTTTTCATGCAAATCATCTTAGCGCCGCGGAGCTCGGGGCGGGGCATTCCAGTGATGCGCTTATGGAATCAATGCAGGCCGAAGAATTCATGGTTCATGCGGCCCCGCGACGTAGCATGGCGTGGCTTTCATTGCGCCACGCGCTCACCCGATGGAGAACGATATGAAGATCATCCGAAGCAAGGATTTCACCGCGACACGCGCCTGGGGCGCGATGACGGTGGCGAATATGCAGGGCATCACGACCCGGCTGCACTGGACCGACAAACCCTACAAGTGGCACATCAACGAGGGCGAAGAAGTGTTTGCCGTGCTCGACGGCCGCGTCGAGATGCGCTACCGCGACAACTGCGGCCAATGCTCGGTGATGCTGGAAACCGGCGACATCTTTTTCGCGAGCGCGGGCACCGAGCACGTCGCCTCGCCGGTGGGCGAAGCCCGCGTGCTGGTGGTGGAAGTGGAGGGCAGCGACTGAAGCACTCGGGCTTCTGCTTCTACGAAGCCGCGGGCGGCAGCGGCAGGTTGACCAGCAGGTTTTGCGGCTTGAGCCTGAGCACGCCGCCGGCGTCCATCATCAGCCCCAGGTACACCGGCTTGCCCGCCACGTCGGCGCGCATCTCGCGCGGGTCGGCAAAGTCCAGCCGGAACAGGCTGACCAGCCGCTGCAGGCGCGCCGGTTCCACCTCGCGGCCTTCATACAAATCATTGAGCAGGGCCGTCGCTCCTGCGTCCAGCCCCAGGTGCCAGCGCCAGGCCTCGTCGTCGACCTTTTGCACGGGGCGGATGGTAACGGCGATGCCGAGGAAATGCGCTACCCATTTTTGCAGCACGCCGGCCAGCGCCTTGAGGCCCGAACGCGCGCGCACCAGCGTCAGCACCAGGCCGTGGCCCAGTTCATTGTTTACCTCGTGCGTGAGGTCCAGCAAAAAACGGTGGCAGCCGGTCCCTTCGGTTTCTTGCCAGTACGCTGCCGCATTGCCGTCATTGAGCACCTGCAACTCGACGGCGGGCACAGGCGCCCCGGCCTCGGCCAGGAAGCGGCCGAAGTCGCCCACGCCGCCGGTTTCATGGAACATGTCGATGACCGCCAGGTCGCCGCTGAGCACCCTGCCCCCTTCAGTGCTGATGCGCTGGGGGCGAAAAAGCATCTCGGCCGCGCGCACTTCGTAGGCATCGGTGGAATCGGCCAGCAAGTTGCGCAGGATCGCCTGCACGATCAAATCAATGAAGAGCGGCGGTATGTCGATGCGGCCCGTGCCGTCGCGCGGAAACAGGCCCAGGTAATAGGCCTCCAGCGTGCCTGCGGCCAGCAGGCCGTCGCGAAAGCGCAAAAACAAGGCGTAGTTGTCACGCGCGTCCGCGTCCTGCAGCGCCTGCAATTCGCCGGGCGCCACCGGCCTGGAGGGCGAAGCCGCCAGCGCGGCATGCAGGGCGCGCTCGGCCTCGCAGGACTCGGGCACCAGCGCCAGCTCGGGCCGCGCCAGGAACAGCCGCAGGTAATCGTCGGTGGGCTGAAGCCAGCCGCGCGCCGTGGGCTGGAGTTGTTCGAAGCCGCTGGAAGGCCAGAAGTTTTGCATGGGCGACATCGTCTCACATCGACCCAGGGTGTTTGACGACGCCGGCATTACATCCTGTTTCATCGCGCCCTTGAATGGCGCAATCTTTACCGCTTGTTAGCAGTCCATCCATCGTTCGGCGCGTTGTCATGGGTATGGTGGTCTACACAGGGCCACAAGCCTCCACACGGCCCCATCAACGATGGCCCGCAACGACAGGAAGAGAGCGGCAACATGACCAGCACCGACACCCATCATTCATCCCACGACACCGCCCATGATGCCTTGCGGGCTTTCCGGCTTTCCGACCTTTACTGGTACTTCGTGCTGCTGGCCGTGGCCTTTGTGCTGGCACTGCTGCAGCCCGTCGTCTGGGCGCAGCAGCCCGCGCCGCAGGGTGAGGCGCCGGACCCGCCGAGCAGCGTGGCCCGGCTCAACCTGGCCGAAGGCGCCGTGAGTTTTGCGCCGGGCGATGCGGCCGATGCCTGGACACCCGCCACGCTGAACCGGCCGCTGACCGCCGGCGACAGGCTGTGGACAGGCCCGCAGGCGCGCGCCGAACTCTATGCCGGCTCCACCGCCGTGCGCATGAACAAGCAGACCAGCCTGGACCTGCTCGCGCTGGACGACAACACCACCCAGCTGCGCCTGGCCCAGGGCACGCTCAGGCTGCGCGTGCGCCAGCTGTTCGAGGGCCAACGCCTGGAAGTCGACACGCCCAACCTGGCTTTTGTGGTGTCGCAGCCCGGCGACTACCGCCTTGATGTGGACCCGGCCGGCAACACCACGCGCGTGATTGCGCAGTCGGGCGGCGGCGTGATTTACGGTGATGGCTCGGCCTCGGTGAACCTGGCCGGCGGACAGCAGGCCAATTTCGGCGGAACGCAGCTGGTGCCGGCGGGGCCCGGCGCCGCGCGGCAGGACGACTTCGACCTGTGGGCCGCCAACCGTGACCGGCTGGAGAACCAGTCAGTCTCGGCGCGTTATGTCCCGCGCGAAACCGTCGGTTACCAGCAGCTCGACAGCTACGGCAACTGGAGCCAGGACCCGGCCTACGGTGCCGTCTGGATACCGCGCGCCGTGCCGGCCAACTGGGCACCCTACCGCATGGGCCACTGGGCCTGGGTCTCGCCCTGGGGTTGGACCTGGGTCGACGACGCGCCCTGGGGTTTTGCGCCCTTCCACTACGGCCGCTGGGCACAGATAGGCCCGCGCTGGGCCTGGGTGCCGGGACGGCTGGCGCCGCGCCCGGTCTACGCGCCCGCACTGGTCGCCTTTGTCGGCGGCAGCAGCGGCGGCGTGAGCTGGAATATCTCCGTCGGCGGCGCGGCGCGCCCCGGCGTGGGCTGGTTCCCGCTAGCGCCCGGCGAGGCCTTCCGCCCGGCCTACCGCGTGAGCCCGCGCTATGTCACCCGGGTGAACAACAACATCGTGGTCAACAACACCGTCAACGTCACCAATGTTTACCGCTACCAGCGCCAGCCCGCCGCCGTCACGGCCGTCAGCCGCGAGGACTTCGAGCGCGGCCGGCCGGTGCACGGCAACCCCCACCGCCTGAGCAGCGCCGACCTGGGCCGCGCGCAACTCGTGGCCGACCGCGGCGCCCTGCCGCAGCGCCCGAATCCGTCGGAGCTTCGCGAGCGGCAACGCCCCGTGGCCGCCGCCGCTTTGCCGCCGCCCGCCGTGGCCGCGCGGCCGGTGGTCAGCAGCCGCGACGACAGGCGTGGCGACCACAGGGACGGCCGCGATGGCCGGCGCGATGACAACAACCGCGACGACCGCCGCGCCGGACCTGTTGCCGGCAGGGACCACGATGCCCGGCCACAAGCCGCTGCCCCCGCCTCCCCCACCGCGCCTGTCGGCGCAGTGCCGGCTGCACGGCCCGCGCCTGCACCAGACCGCAGCGCCCTCGAAGCCAGCCAGCGCGCGCAACGCGAACAGCAGCGCCAGCAAAAGGAGCGGCAGGAACAGCTGCAAGCACCGCAACTGGAACAGCAACGCCGCCAGGGCGAAGAGGCCATAGGCCAGCGCGCCCTGCGCGAACAGGCCCAGCGCGACGCGCGGGCCCGCCAGGAGGCGCAGGAACGCGCCCAGACCGCCAATGCCAACGCCGATGCCCGCGCCAACGCCGACCGCCACGCCGCCGAACAGGCCCGTCGCAGCCAGCAGCAAGCCCAGCGCGAACAGCAGCGCCAGCAGCAGGAACAACGGGAAAAGCTGCAAGGCCCCCAGCTGGAACAGCAGCGCCGTTCCGGTGAAGAACCCATAGGCCAGCGCGCCCTGCGCGAGCAGGCCCAGCGCGACCAGGAAAACGCCCGCCAGCAGCAAGCCGCGCAAAGGCAGCAACAGCAACAACAGCACCAACAACAGTTGCAACAACAGCAGCAGCATTTGCAACAACAGCAACAACGTGCGCAGCAGGAGCAGCAACAGCGTGCGCAGCAAGAACAGCAGCGTCAGGCCCAGGAGCAGCAACAGCAACAACGCCGTCAACAGCAACAGCAGCAACAGTCACAACGCGACGCCACCCCCGACAAGCCGGTCCGCCAGGCCGACGCCGCCAACCCGCGCGGCCAGCGCGGCGAAGGCGGCCCAGGCCGCAACCGCGAGCAATAAGCACCCGCATCCCGCCCGCGCAGCGAGGGCGGCTCCCTCGCAAGCAATGGGCGCGGAGGGCGCTCGCAAAAGCCCGTCTGGCTAGGCGCGCCGCCGCACCCCGCCCGCGAAGCGAGGGCGGTCCGCTGCCAGCAAGAAGCGCGGAGGCCGCTCGCACAACGCCCTCAGGGCTAGGCGCGCAGCCGCAGACAGTGCACCAGGCACGGCAAGGCGGCGCAACGACGCCATGAGGGCGTTTTGCGGGCGGCCTCAGGGTTGCCCATGACGCAAAACTACCTAAGGGTCTGCCCGGTATCGCCTCCAGGGGCTGGTGGCTAGGATGACCAACTGTGTTTCACGGGCCTATGCCCGCGGCTGCATACCTGCCGCGTCGGCCTTCGCGCCCCCGTGATTTCAACCCCCACCCGCCGGAGACTAATTTGTCAGTGGAGTTCATTCTCGAAACACGAGGGCTGACCAAGGAATTCAAGGGATTCGTGGCCGTCAACAACGTGGACCTCAAGGTCCAGCGCGGGCATATCCACGCACTGATCGGGCCCAACGGCGCGGGCAAGACCACCTTCTTCAACCTGCTCACCAAGTTCCTGACGCCGACGCGGGGCAGCATCGTCTACAACGGCAACGACATCACCTTCGAGCAGCCCGCGCAGACGGCGCGTCGCGGCATCGTGCGCTCCTTCCAGATCTCGGCCGTGTTCCCGCACATGACGGTACTGGAAAACGTGCGCGCGGCGCTGCAGCGCAACCTGGGCACCTCCTTCCACTTCTGGAAGCCCGAAGACAGCCTGTTTCACCTGCACGGCCGCGCCCGCGAACTGCTGGCCGAGGTTGACCTCAGCGCCTTCGCCGACGAGCTGACCGTGAACCTTCCTTACGGCCGCAAGCGCGCGCTGGAACTCGCCACCACGCTGGCGCTGGAACCCGAGCTGATGCTGCTGGACGAGCCCACCCAGGGCATGGGCCACGAGGACGTGGACCGAGTGACGCAACTGATCAAAAAAGTCTCGGCCGGCCGCACCATCCTGATGGTCGAGCACAACATGAACGTGGTGTCCTCGATCGCCGACCGCATCACCGTGCTGCAGCGCGGCGCCATCATCGCCGACGGCCCGTATGCCGAAGTGGCGAAGAACCCGCTGGTGATCGAAGCCTATATGGGCACCGCCAACACCGAGTTGCAAGGGGCACACTGATGTCCAAAGAGCTCCTCAAAATCGAAGACCTGCACGCCTGGTACGGCGAGTCGCACATCCTGCATGGCGTGAACCTCACGGTCAACGAAGGCGAAGTGGTGACGCTGCTGGGCCGCAACGGCGCCGGCCGCACCACCACCATGCGCGCCATCGTCGGCATGACGGGTGCGCGCAAGGGCTCGATCAAGATCAACGGCGAAGAAGCCATCAAGCTGGCGCCGCACAAGGTGGCCCGGCTGGGCGTGGGCTACTGCCCCGAAGAGCGCGGCATTTTCGCCAGCCTCACGGCCGAAGAAAACCTGATGCTGCCGCCCACCATAGGCCCGGGCGGCATGAGCCTGGACGAGATCTACGCGATGTTCCCCAACCTCAAGGAACGCGCCGGCAGCCCCGGCACGCGCCTGTCGGGCGGCGAGCAACAGATGCTGGCCGTTGCGCGCATTTTGCGCACGGGCGCGCGCCTCTTGCTGCTCGATGAAATCTCCGAGGGCCTGGCGCCCGTCATTGTGCAGAAGCTCGCCGAGATGATCCTTACGCTCAAAGCCAAGGGCTACACCATCGTGCTGGTGGAGCAGAACTTCCGTTTCGCCGCGCCGCTGGCCGACCGCTTCTACGTCATGGAGCACGGCCGCATCGTCAAGCAGTTCGCGCAGAACGAACTCGCCGGCAACATGGGCATGCTGCAGGAATACCTCGGCGTCTGACGCCGGAGTGCCGCCTTCTTTTCAGTCCATCCGATTTCCCCACCCCTTCATTCCCTTATCCCCACACCTTTCACCCCCTCAATAACAGGAGACATCATGAAACTCAAAGCACTTGTTGCCGCACTCGCCCTCGGCCTCACCGGCGCCGCCTTCGCGCAGAACACCGGCCCGATCAAGATCGGCATCATCACCGACATGTCCAGCCTGTACGCCGACATCGACGGCCCCGCCGGCGCGGAAATGCTGAGGTGGGCCGTGCAGGATTTCGGCGGCAAGGTCCTGAACCGCCCCATCGAGGTGCTGAGCGCCGACCACCAGAACAAGGCCGACGTCGCGTCGTCCAAGGCACGCGAGTGGATCGACAAGGACGGCCTGCAGATGCTGATAGGCGGCACCAACTCCGGCACGGCGCTGGCCATGTCCAAAGTCACCACCGAAAAGAAAAAACCCTTCATCGCCATCGGCGCCGGCTCCGCCCGCCTGACGAATGAGGACTGCTCGCCCTACACCGTGCACTACGCCTACGACACGGTGTCGCTGGCCAAGGTGGCCGGCTCCGCGCTGGTCAAGGCCGGCAACAAGAGCTGGTACTTCCTGACCGCCGACTACGCCTTCGGCTACTCGCTCGAAGGCGATGCCTCCACCGTGGTCAAGGCCAATGGCGGCACCGTGGCCGGCGCCGTACGCCACCCGCTGAACGCGTCCGACTTCTCGTCCTTCCTGCTGCAGGCGCAATCGTCCAAGGCGCAGATCCTGGCCTTGGCCAACGCCGGCGGCGACTTCACCAACGCCATGAAGGCCGCCAAGGAATTCGGCATTGGCAAGACCATGAAGGTCGCCGGCCTGCTGGTGTTCATCAACGACGTGCACTCCCTGGGCCTGGCCAACACCGAAGGCCTGCAGCTGGCTGACAGCTGGTACTGGAACCAGGACGACGCCTCGCGCAAGTTCGCCAAGCGCTTCTTCGACAAGTACAAGCGCATGCCTTCCAGCCTGCAGGCGGCCGACTACTCCGCCACCATGAGCTACCTGAAGGCCGTGCAGGCCGCCGGCACCACCGACACCGACAAGGTCATGAGCACGCTCAAGGGCATGAAGATCGACGACTTCTACAACAAGGGCCAGATCCGCGCCGACGGCCGCATGATCCACGACATGTACCTCTATGAAGTCAAGAGCGCCAAGGATTCCAGCACGCCATGGGACTACTACAAGACCATCGCCAAGGTGCCCGGCGACCAGGCCTTCACCACGGTGGCCGAGTCCAAATGCGCGGCTGTGAAGAAGTAATGGAATAAATGGAGCAATGGCGCAAGCCTTGAACTGACGGCAAAAAAAACGGAGAAGAACGAGGGGTTTGATCCAGCCGGCCATCCGCAGGGATGGCCGGCTGCATCTTTAAGCACCCTCCCATTCCCGCCACAACTAACGGTATCGGTGTCCTGACAGGTTCCCATGGAAATTTTCGGTATTCCCCTGCAAGCGTTTATGGGCCAGCTGATGCTGGGCCTGGTCAATGGCGCTTTCTACGCCATGCTGAGCCTGGGGCTCGCGGTGATTTTCGGCCTGCTGGGCATCGTCAACTTCGCGCACGGCGCGCTCTACATGCTGGGCGCCTTCGCCGCCTGGATCATGCTGGACATGTTCGGCATGAATTACTGGTTCGCGCTGGTGCTGGCGCCGCTGACGGTCGGCATCCTCGGCGTCATCATCGAGCGGCTTTTCCTCAAACACCTGTACAAGCTGGACCCGCTCTACGGCCTGCTGCTGACCTTCGGCCTGGCGCTGGTGCTGGAAGGCGTTTTCCGTGAAATTTACGGCGTCTCGGGCCAGAACTACAACGTACCCGACCTGCTGGCAGGCTCCATGGACCTCGGCTTCATGCGCCTGCCGATTTACCGCGCCTGGGTGGTGGTGGTGTCGCTGGTGGTTTGCCTGGGGACCTGGTTCCTGATCGAGCGCACCCGGCTGGGCGCCTACCTGCGGGCAGGCACTGAAAACGCGCCGCTGGTGCAGGCCTTCGGCGTCAACGTCCCCATGATGGTCATGCTGACCTACGGCGCCGGCGCCGCGCTGGCGGCGCTGGCCGGCGTGCTGGCCGCGCCCATCATCCAGGTCAACCCGCTCATGGGCTCCAACCTGATCATCGTGGTGTTCGCCGTCGTGGTGATCGGCGGCATGGGCTCCATCCTCGGCTCGGTCATCACCGGCCTGGGCCTGGGCATCGTCGAAGGCCTGACCCGCGTGTTTTACCCTGAAGCCTCCAATATTGTTGTGTTCGTCATCATGGTGATTGTTCTGATGTTCCGGCCCGCCGGCCTCTTCGGAAAAGAGGTCTAGAGATGTTGGCCCCCACGCTTTTCACTTCGTGTAATGCGCTGCCCCCCGAGGGGGCGCTGCGCCTGCGGCCCGGCAAAGCCGGTTCCGCGGCCCCTGCTGGCACTGGAAGTCCGTGCCTGCCGCTTGGCTCGATGGATATCTGAATGAACAACGCAAAAAAATTGACCCGCATCACCTACGTCGCGCTGCTGGCCCTGGCACTGGTGGCCCCGTTGCTCGGCCTCTACCCGGTGTTTGTGATGAAGCTGCTGTGCTTCGCGCTGTTTGCCTGCGCCTTCAACCTGCTGCTGGGCTTCACCGGCCTGCTGTCTTTCGGCCACGCGGCCTTCTTCGGCTCGGCGGCCTATGTCACCGGCTGGTTCATCAAGTCGCAAAACTGGACACCCGAGCTGGCCCTGCTGGCCGGCGCGGTGGCGGCCGGCCTGATAGGCCTGCTGGTCGGCCTGGTGGCGATTCGCCGTCAGGGCATTTACTTCGCCATGATCACGCTGGCCATCGCGCAGATGGTTTACTTCGTCTGCCTGCAGGCGAAATTTACCGGCGGCGAGGACGGCCTGCAGGGCGTGCCGCGCGGCAAGCTGTTCGGCCTGCTCCCGCTCGAATCCGACATCTACCTGTATTACGTGGTGGTGGCGATTTTTGTGGCCTGCTTCCTGTTCATCTCGCGCATCGTGCATTCGCCTTTCGGCCAGGTGCTCAAGATGATCCGCGAGAACGAGCCCCGCGCCATCTCGCTGGGCTACAACGTGGACCGCTACAAGCTGCTGGCCTTTGTGCTGTCGGCCTCGCTGGCGGGCCTTGCCGGTTCGATGAAGACGCTGGTCATGGGTTTTGCCACGCTGTCCGACGTGCACTGGTCCATGTCCGGTGAGGTCATCCTGATGACGCTGCTGGGCGGCGTCGGCACCTTCTTCGGCCCGGTCATGGGATCCGGCATCGTGATCGCGCTGCAAAACCTGCTGGCCGACAAGGTCGGCTCCTGGGTCACCGTCATCATCGGTGCGATCTTTGTGCTGTGCGTGCTGGCCTTCCGCAAGGGCGTGATCGGTGAGTTGCAGGCCTTCCTGGAGCGCCGCCGCAACGCCGCCAAGGCGGCATCGCAGCAAGCCTGAGCGGCCGCAAACGCCCACAAAAAAAACGCGCAGAACCTGCGCGCTTTTTTTTGGACGCCCCAAAAGTCCAGACGATCAAGGCCCGTCCGTCGACAACGCGTAGTTCACATGCTGCGGCAGTACCAGCTGCCCCTGCCCGTTGGGCACGGCCTCGATGTGGATCTGCGGCTGCGCCGCCTGCACGCTGCCAAAAATCGTGGCAAACGCAATGTCGGCCGCGTCCCGTCCCGTGGCGAAGCGCACAAAGCCCATGGGAATCGCCGTGCCCGAAGGGTCGAAGATGTACCAGCGATCGCCCAGGTAGACCTCGACGTAGGCGTGAAAATCCGGCGGGCCCAACGCGGGGTCGGCGCCAAAGTCCATGCCACTGGCCATGCGCGCCGGCAGGCTGGCCGCGCGGCACAAGGCGATCATCAGGTGCGCAAAATCGCGGCACACGCCCACCCGTTCTATCAGGGTGTCGATGGCCGACGTCGTGCTGTTGCTGGTGTTGCCCTGGAAACTCACGTGCCGCTGCACCCAGTCGCAAATCGCCCGCGCGCGGCCATAACCGAGCGGCAGATGGCCGAACTGGCTGTTGGCCAGCGTCATCAACCGGTCCGACTGGCAATAGCGGCTGGGATAAAGATAAGGCAGCACCTCGCCGGGCAGTGCCAGCGGGCTCAGTTCGGGCAGCGAGCCCGGCTGCGCCTCGTAGTGAACCAGGTCCACGACCGCCGTATAGCTCAGCGTGAACGTGCCCGGCTCGGCATGCAGGCGCAGAAACCGGCTTTGCGTGGCCGGGTCGGTATAGCTACTGGTGGCCACAGGCTGGCTCAGGCCCAGCGACTCGTTCACCACCCATTGCCGCGGCGTGTACGCGGCCTGGATGTTGAAGATGAAGTCGGCGCCGGGCGCCATCACCTCGTAGCCCAGCACGGTGGAAAATTCAAGCCTGACCATGGGATGCCTTCTGTCTTGGGGTTTGGCTCCAAAGACAAGGAGCCGGTATGTGCGCGGCGAGCGGAGTCGTTCGCCGTCGCCACCCATTAGGCGCGCAAAAAAGGGCCGTATCCACGCTTGGCGAAATTCGCCGGGAAGCCCTGGCTTTCCAAGCCGACAGCCTCGCGTCGCCGAGGCCTACAAAGCTTGCGGTCGCAAGTTTTTTCTTAGAGCCGCTCACAAAACCCAGCGAAGCGGTCCCGGCTAGGCGCGACGCCGCAGACAGTGCACCAGCACGGCAAAGCGGCTGCAACAACGCCAGGAGGGGTTTTTGAGCGGCTCTAGGTGCCGCGGAACTCGCGCCGGTACGCCGAGGGGGAGGTGCCCAGCGTCGCCGCGAAATGCTGGCGCAGCGACACCGCCGAGCCGAAGCCCGCATCAAGCGCGATCTGTTCCATGGAGCGGTCGGTTGACTCCAGCTGGCGCTGCGCCAGGCCCAGGCGCTGGCTGGTGAGCCACTGGCCCACCGTGGTGCCCGTGACCTGCCGGAAATGCCGCGTGAAGGTGCGCCGGCTCATCAGCGCGCGCGCCGCCAGGGCGTCCAGGCTGTGCGGCTGGCCCAGGTTTTTCTGCACCCAGGCCAGGATGGCCGACAGCCGGTGGTCGGCGCCCGTGGCCGGCAGGGGCTGCTCGACATACTGCGCCTGCCCGCCCTGGCGCTGCGGCGCCACCACCATGCGGCGCGCCACACGGTTCGCCACCTCGGCGCCATAGTCCAGGCGCAGCACATGCAGGCAGCAATCGATGCCGGCCGCCGTGCCGGCCGAGGTCAGCACGTCGCCGTCGTCCACATACAGCACGTCGGGCTGCAGCCGCACTTTGGGGTAGCGCGCGGCAAAGGCCGGCACCAGCGCCCAGTGTGTGGTCGCCGGCCGGCCGTCGAGCAGGCCGGCCTCGGCCAGCACAAACGCGCCCAGGCACAGGCCCACGATGCGCGCGCCGCGCCTGTGCGCGGCCTGCAAGGCCTTGAGCAGGGCTTCAGGCGGACGCTCCATCGCGTCGCGCCAGGACGGCACCACGATGGTCTGCGCCTTGGCGAGCGCGCCCAGGCCTTTGTCCACCTGGATGCCGAAGCCCGAGGTGGTGCGCAGCGTGCCGGGTTTTTCGGCGCACACCACGAGCTTGAAGCGCGGCTGGTCCGTCGCCGAGAAGTCGTTGCCGAACACCATGCACGGCACCGACAGATGAAACGGGCTGATGCCGTCAAACGCAACCACGGCCACGCTGCCGTCCTGGCGCACGGTGAGTTTTTCGGGCCTGGCGGCGGCTTTTCGGGCTGGATGCAGGGGTCTGGGTGACATGGCCCGATTCTATCGTGCATTGTCATTTGGGCCACTGTCTTGCAAACGCATTCAAGCCAACAATTCATCCGTCACCAACAACCACCACCGCTTCAAGCACAGAAAGCTTTTCATGACCACCAGCAACACCACAATCCCCAAAGCCCCGCGCCGCGCCCTCGTCGTGATCGACGTGCAAATGGAATACTTCAACGGCGGCCTGCTAATCGAATACCCGCCCGTGGCCCAAACCCTGCCCAACATAGGCCGCGCCATGGACGCCGCCCGCGCGGCCGGCATCCCCATCGTCGTGGTGCAGCACAGCGAATCCGCCGCCGCACCGGTGTTCGCCAAAGGCTCCGCCACCTGGGCGCTGCATGACACCGTGGCCAGCCGCCCGCGCGACCACTACATTGAAAAAGCCTGGCCCAGCGTCTACACCGGCACCGACTTCGCATCCTGGCTGGAACAGCACGGCATAGACACGCTGACCGTGATCGGCTACATGACGCACAACTGTGACGCCTCGACGATTTTTGAAGCCACGCACCGCGGCCTGCACGTCGAGTTTCTGACCGACGCCACCGGCGCCCTGCCCTACGCCAACGAAGCCGGCAGCGCCAGCGCCGAGGAAATCCACCGCGTGTTCAGCGTGGTGTTCCACTCGCGCTTTGCCGCCGCGGGGTCTACCGATGCGTGGATAGATGTCATCCAGGCCGGGGGGCGGCTGGAGAAAGGCAATATCCTGGTGTCAAACCGCGCGGCGCTGGCCGCGCGCTGAATCAGGCGCGGGGAGAGCTTCCCCGAGACGGGCGGCTCAATGCCAGTTCGCGGCCAGTACAGGCGCCAGCGCCGCCTGCTGCGCAGCTGTCAGGCTGGTCTGTCCCAAGGCCGGCGGCGTAAAGCCGGCCATGGCCTGCACCAGCTTGTCGACCTGGGTGTCCTGCAGCAGCTTGCCGTCGCCGCTCTTGATCTGCTCGACGTGGTAGGGGTTGCCCAGGTACCAGTCCTGCACGATGGCCTTGTCACCGGTGCCGATCACACTCGCTTCCAGGTCGTTGCCGGTTTTCCGGAGCCACAGCTGGCTGGCGCTGATGCCGGCCATGAACTGCAGCACGTCGATGTTGCCGGCCGTGGCGTCGTATTCCCGGATGGTGTCGGCGCCGTCGCCCCGAGCCAGCTGGTAGACATCGCCGCCCGCACCGCCCACCAAGATGTCGGCCTCCGCACCGCCTATGAAGGTTTCGGCTTGGGCCGTGCCGTAAATCGTGTCCTTGCCCGCAGTGCCCCGGTACGGCGCGGCATCAAGGGCTGCCTTCTGCCAGTTCACGCCATCGGCAAACTGGATCTGTTCGATGAGCGCGGCCGCGTAGCTCACGGCAAAGTGGTCCTTGATGGTGATCCTCTCTGCGCCAATGGTCACGTACAGGTTTGCATTGTCGCGACTGAGCAAAGCGTCAGCAGCCTTGACGTCCAACAGCTTCAATGTATCGATGTCCGTGGCTGCACCTATGTCATTGATCGTGTCGTTGCCATCACCCTTCAGCCAAATGTAGGTGTCCCCGCCAAAGCCGCCATACAAGGTGTCAGCGCCTTTGCCGCCCAGGAAAGTTTCTGCGGAGGCAGTTCCATAAATCGTATCAGCGCCGTCGCCGCCTCGATAGGCTGCGGCATCGAGATCGGCCTTTTGCCACTTTCCGCCATCCGCAAACAGTATCTGCTCAATAGGTGCGGCCGAATAGCCCGCCGCGAAATGATCTTTGACGGTGATCTTCTCAACCCCAATGGTTACAAACAGGTTGGCATTGTCCCGGCTGAGCACGGCGTTAGCGGCCTTGACGTCCAGCAGCTTTAATGTGTCGATGTCGGTGGCTGCGCCGATATCATTGATCATGTCATTGCCATCGCCCCTGGCCCAGGTATACGCGTCCCCGCCGAAGCCGCCATACAAGGTGTCGGCGCCTTTACCGCCCAGGAAAGTCTCCGCGGAGGCCGTGCCATAAATCGTATCGGCACCATCGCCACCCCGGTAGCACGCGGCATCCAGATCGGTCTTTTGCCACTTTCCGCCATCGACAAACAGGACTTGCTCGATAGGCGCGGCTGAGTAGCCCACCGCGAAATGGTCCTTGATCGTGATCTTCTCCGTCCCGATGGTCACATACAGGTTCGCGGTGTCCCGGCTCAGCACGACGTCAGCAGCCTTGACGTCTACCAGCTTCAGCGAGTCGATGACCACATCACACCGCAAGCCAATGCTTTCATGCAGGGGCTTGTACAGGGTTTGGTCCATGAGTTGACCGTACAGGGACTCGCTCAGCAGCGCATAGGTTCGCATCAGCTGCTCCGCCGCGTAGGGAGCGGGATCGGCGTAGATTCCATATTGCAAAAATCCACGCCCTATAAATGCCTCAACGGAGTAGAGCTTGCGTGCGTCGATGTAATCGCCGCGGCTATTCCACTCATGCTCAGCGGCACCTGTCCAGGCCCACAGGATCTGGTCAAACAGGCTAATGCGCGCCGTCTCATCGGATGTGTTCTGAAAGCTCTGTACCAGCCCCTGCAGCTTGCCGCTGGCGTCGCGCGCCATGGCCTGGTGCAGGCTGTGCACGTTGCCAAAACCGTCGATGTCTGGCAAGGCGGCAATCGTGCTGTTGACCGCCACCAGGTCGGTATCGATGGTGCGCGCGGTGTCCACGGCAAACCAGACATCGTCCATGGCGCGGTTCTGCCCGGCCGTGGTGGTGAAGCTGCCGGCCTGCAGATGCTGGTTGCCGTTGGCGTCTGTCACGGATTGCGTGGTGTAGCCGGTGTTCAGGCTCTTGACGCCGGCTTGGGCCAGTGTGAGCAGCTCACCCGCATCGACCACGCCGTTGCTGTTGGCGTCCTTGAAAACACGCAGCTGGCGGGAGGCCGCGTCGTTGGCATCCACCTTGCCGTCCTTGTTGGAATCCAGGTCGGCCAGCGCGGTAAAACCGTTATCGGCCTTGCTGCCGTTCTTCAGAACTGTATTGTTGCCAAACAGTTCGGCGCCGTTGTCGAGCTGGCCGTTTCCGTTTTTATCCCAGACGAGCAGGCCGTCGTTCTTGCCGACCCAGCCGGTCTGTTCGGCAAACTTGTTGCCGTCGTGGTCGAAGTGGATGCCAGCGGTTTTGCTGAGGGTCTCCACACCGTTGAGGCTATCGAGGTCGAGGATCAGAGGACTGTAGGTTTGTTCGGCGGTGCCGAATTGAGTTTGCACGGCTGAGACTACGGGGTCGGACCCACGATTGGTGGGTTTAGGTGGAGGACACGGTATCCCCAAGACCTGGCAATTGCCTGGATCAGTCAGGATGACTTCCAGCTCTCTACTGGATTTTCCACTTATCTGTTTTGCAATCTCAGCAACTTCAGATGGGGGTGCAGAAAAAAAGAACGGGGCTTTGAGTAGTTTTCCAAGATGTTTGATGGCTTCGATAGATCTACTGACAACACCGCCTTGGTTGTTATTTTGGGCTTCCTGATTAATTTCTCGCACATCTTGAACGAGTTCACCGCCAGCCTTTTTTTGTCCTGGGCTAATGTCCATTTTTTTCTCCTTTTTCCGTTCGGATGGTTTGAATTAACTGAATGGTTTTTCGAGCAGGCTCATAACCGGTGTCCAGGCTGCTATTCGCCCAACGCATCGCCAAGTTCAAGTCTTCAGGAACGCCTGTTCCCGTTGCGTACAGACGAGCCAGGCGGTCGCGTGCCCGCCCATTTCCCAGGAAGGCCGATGACTCGAACCACTGCGCGGACTGGGCAATGTCTTTGGGCGTGTTGGGAAGTGCCCCGAAATAGACCACACCCAGCATGAGGTGAGCAGTTGAGTCCCCCTGTGCCGCGGCGCGTTTGAACCATCGAATGGCTTCATCAGTGTTTTGGCTGACCCCCTCCCCGTTCAGGTACAACATACCCAGCCGCGTTTGGGAGTCCGTGAAGCCCTTCAAAGCCAGGTCCTGGTGCAATGGAAAAGCTTCGGTGTAGTTCTTCTCGTTTTCGTAGTCGCGTGCGAGGCGGTACTGGGCCTTGACCTCGCCGGCGGCCATGGCCTCGCGAAGAAGAACTTTTGCGTAAGCTTTATCCGTGGGGTGCCACCAGATGTCATTCGTGTACAGCTGTGCCAACAGAATTTGCGTGGGCGGACTTTTCGTTGTTCGGCCCAGTACGTGTACTGCCGCCAAAATAAATCCGAATGCCAGAACAAGTACGATCACACACCACTTCAACAACCAGATAAGCCTTTGGCCGACACGAAGAAATGACTCCACGATGGGGTGGATGGCTTTGACAGATTCGTTTTGGCCCAGTACTGGATTCATTTTTTACTCCCTTTGAGGGATTGAATGAACTGGATCGTGACCCTCGCTGGCGCATGACCTGCGTCCAGGCTCTTGTCCGCCCAATACATCGCCATGTCGAGGTTTTTGGGAACCCCTCTCCCTATCGCATACAAGCCTGCCAAGGTGTCCTGGGCTTGGGCATTGCCCAGGTAGGCCGATGACTGCATCCATTGCGCGCCCAGGACATCGTTCCGGGGCAAGTTGGGCAGGTCCCTCAAATAGATCGCGCCAAGGAAAAGGTGCGCATTCGCATCCCCTTGTGCCGCGGCCATTTTCAGCCATTGAATGGCTACATCGGTGTTCTGGCTGACGCTGCGCCCTTCCACATACATCACCCCCAGCCGCGTTTGGGCGCCAGGCCATCCCTTCAAAGCCAGGTCTTGGTACAAGGGAAAGGCTTGCGCATAGTTTTTTTCGATCTCGTAGGAACGCGCCAGGAGGTACTGAGCATTGCCGTCACCGGCGACAACGGCCTCGCGAAGAAGTTCTTTTGCGTAAGCTTTGTCCGTCGGGTGCCACCAATACTCGTCTGAGTACCACTGCGCCAACACAATTTGTGCCTTGGGCATACCCACAATTCGGGCCAGCACATGGGCTGTGGTCAACACGAGTCCATAAACCAGCAAGACCGCGATCGTGCCCCAGGTCAACCATTTGAGGAGCCGCTGGCCCGGTGCTTCGGCGGGAGAAGATTTTTTCGGGTCCGTGGTTTGACCGGCGTGTGCATCCTCGTGGAGGCCTTCCCGCAAATCCGGCAACTCATCAACCTGATCGAAATAATCCACTCCCTCGTCCTTTGTTTTGCTTTGATCGCTGGACTGTAAAGAGAAGCTTTGGAACAAGCCAATAGCGTTTAAACATGCGTGCATACGCATCTCTCATAGAGCGAATGGACACAAATCCCCGTGTGGACACAGAGCCAACGCCCACGAATCCGCCTGCGCAGGTTGCGCAAACAGATAGAAAAAATGGGATTGAACGCGGAGGGCGCTGACGTCCCTCACAGTGCTTTTTTCGCGAATGAAACTCAGGCGAAGCGAAACTTCGCGCCAGATGCGCGCTTGCTTGGCGGCGTCAAAATCATCAGGGAGCGCGTCACGCGGGGCATTGGACGCCCCGGGCGCCTCAGTCTTCCAGCAGCCGCACCTTCACACTCTTGCCTTTGACGCGGCCGGCCGAAAGTTTTTGCAGCGCTTCGTTCGCAATGCGGCGATCCACCGCGACATAGGTGGAGAACTCGTTGACGTTGATCTTGCCGACCTGCTCGCGCGTGAAGCCAGCCTCGCCGGTCAGTGCGCCCAGCACGTCGCCGGCGCGGATTTTCTCCTTGCGGCCGCCGACGATCTGCAGGGTGACCATGGGTGGCAGCAGGGGCTCATTGCTGGCGGGCGTCAGTTCCGTCAGTTTGTGCCACTCGGACTCGGCTTTCTGCAGCACTTCGATTTTCCCGACGTAGCCCATCTCGTCCATGCTGGCCAGGCTGATGGCCCAGCCCTCTTCGTCGGCACGGCCGGTGCGGCCTATGCGGTGGATGTGCACCTCGGCGTCGGGCGTGACGTCGACGTTGATGACCATTGCGAGTTGCGCGATGTCCAGGCCGCGCGCGGCCACGTCGGTGGCCACCAGCACGGAGCAGCTACGGTTGGCAAACTGCACCAGCACCTGGTCGCGCTCGCGCTGCTCGAGTTCACCGAACAGGGCCAGTGCGCTGAAACCCTGGTCTTTCAGATACGCCACCAGTGCGCGGCACTGCGACTTGGTGTTGCAGAAGGCCAGGGTGCTGGCCGGGCGGAAGTGCCGCAGCACCTGCGCGACAGCGCCCAGGCGGGCTTCGTCATGGTCGCTGTCGGGCACCTGGTACCAGCGCTGCTGTATCTTGGTTTTTTCATGCTGCGCCTGGACCGTGATGGTTTGCGGCGCCTTCATGAACTGCTGGCTGAGCTTGGCGATGCCTTCGGGGTAGGTGGCCGAGAACAGCAGGGTTTGCCGCTCTTTGGGGCACTGCTTGGCGACGGTGACGATGTCTTCGAAAAAGCCCATGTCCAGCATGCGGTCGGCTTCGTCCAGCACCAATGTGTTGAGCGCTTCAAGCGTGAGGTTGCCGCGCGCCAGGTGGTCCATGATGCGGCCGGGTGTCCCGACCACGATGTGCGCGCCGTTTTCCAGGCTGGCGGTCTGGTTGCGCAGCGGCACACCGCCGCACAGCACCACGACTTTGGTGTTCTCTTCGGCCCGCGCGAGGCGGCGGATCTCGGTCGCGACCTGGTCGGCCAGTTCGCGTGTGGGGCACAGCACCATGGCCTGCACCGCGAAGCGGCGGGCATTGAGGTTGGCCAGCAGCGGGATCGCAAAGGCGGCCGTCTTGCCGCTGCCGGTCTTGGCCTGGGCGATCAGGTCTTTGCCCAGCAGCGCCACCGGCAGGCTGGCGGCCTGGATGGGCGTCATGTTCAGGTAGCCGAGCTGCTGCAGGTTAGCCAGCGTGGCGGGGGTCAACGGCAGGGTATTGAAGTCAGTGCTAGCTGTGCCGGATGCGGGCGTCTTGGAAGGGGTAGTCATACACCGATTATCGGCGCATGGGTTCAAGGCCCTTTTTCGCCCGATGCCGGCACGATGGGCAATAGCAGCAGCGAGGGCCTGTCCGCCGACAGATGCACCCGGTTGACGGCCGCCTGCCGGCGCTGCGAACGGCCTTCGGGCTCGCCGGTGTTGGGGTTCACATCGAAGCGCGGGAAGTTGCTGCTGGAGATGTCCAGGCGGATGCGATGCCCCTTCTTGAAGAGGTTGGAGGTGGGCATGGGCTCGATGGTGATCTCGGCAATTTCGCCGGGCGCCAGCAGTTCCGGGTTTTCCCAGGAGCGCCGGTAGCGGCAGCGAAGGATGCCGTCGGTGAGGTTCATGGCGTAGCCCTGCGGGTAGTCGGCATTGGGCGGATGCACGTCGATCAGCTTGGCGGTGAAGTCGGTATCGGGTGCACTCGAGGAAATCCACAGCTTGATGACGACCGGGCCCGTGACTTCGATATCGCCCTCGAGCACAGGCGTTTCAAACACCAGGATGTCCGGCCGCGCGGCAAGCGGCAGATAAGGAGGCCGGGCGCCGAAAATTCCTTGATGCGTGCGCTGGTCATAGGTACCGGCTGTCATCAAGGGCTCGCCCGAGGTGATGGATCCGCCGATGGTCGGCACCGGATGCGCCGGATCAAAGTCAAATTCCAGCACGGCCTCCGGGGCTTCCCGGGCCTGGATTTGCGTTTGCAGCGTGCCGTCGGCCCGCAGGTAGTAGGGCCGGAACTCGGTGCCGGGAATTGGCCAATCGCCGGCCGTGCACCAGCGGCCGCCATGGTCGAGCCGACCGCTTTCGGTGCGGCGCCCCGAGCCGCCACCCATGCGGAAATAGCGCACCGCCGGATCGTCCGCGGCGTGGCCGGTTCCCTGCGCGGCATCGCCTTTGACGTCGCCCTTGAGCCAACGGTCAAACCAGGCGAGGCGAAAAGCCAGGTGGTCCTCTGCCAGCGTTCCATCGAGCGTGGCCTGCGGGCCGAAATCGACGTCCCCGGCGAAAGTGACGCTGCGCTCGCCGTGGGTCCACGGCCCCAGCACCAGGCGCGCCATGCCCTTCTTCCGGCGCGAAATGCCGAGGTAGTTGTCGGTGGTGGTCTGGGCATAAGGGTCCCACCAGCCGCACATCAGCAGGGTGGGGATGCCGTCAAAGCTGTCGTAGTGCCCGGCGGCATAAAGCTCCGGCTGGCGCCAATAGGCATCGAAGTTGCCGTGCTCCCATTGCTCGAACAGGTAGTTCTCGTATTCGGGCACCCATTTCAGCGGCGAATGCCCGCGCTTCCAGGGCATGGCGGCGAACCAGGCGGCGATGTCCTCGGCGGCCAGCGCCGCCCGGATGACGGCATCGCGCTGCGCGGGGCCGGTCCGCTGGGCATTGGTATAGGCCCAGGTCGCCTGTTTGAGTTCAAACGCGCCGCCGTGGCGAATGCCGCCGCGGTAGGCATTGGCAAAGCCGCCGGCCTCCAGGAACATCGCCGCGAGGCCGGGCGGGCGCCGGCTCACCAGCGCGGTTTGTGTGTGCGCCGCATAAGACAAGCCCAGTGTGCCGATGCGGCCGTTGCACCAGGGCTGCGCGGCCACCCACGCCAGCGTGTCATGGCCGTCGTTGGCTTCTCCCAGGTATTTGGTGAAGACGCCTTCGGATGCAAAGCGCCCCCGGCAGTCCTGCAAGACCACCGCATAGCCGCTGCGCGCGAACCGGGCCGCGACCTCGGCGCGGGAGACGGGACGTGGATCGCGCGCCGTGCGCTCGCGGACGGTTTCGTTGGTTTTGCCGTAGGGCGTGCGCTCCACCAGCACCGGGAACGGGCCCGGCAGGGCCCGGCCATCGCGAGCCGGAAGGTACACATCCGTGGCCAGGTGTATGCCATCGCGCATCACCACCATGACATCGCGCTGGCTTGCCACCTCAGGGAGCGGTGCGGCAGGTGGCGCCGAAGCGGCGGGCGCCGCTTGCGGCCCTTGCGTCAAATAGTTCATATCGCGCGTCCCCGGTCAGTCGATCTTGAGCTTGCGCTCGGCGATCAGTTGGGTCCAGCGCGCTGTGTCTTCCCGGATGTAGCGGGCCAGATCCTGCGCGCTGCCGGGTGCCGGCTCGCTGCCCTGCGCCACCAGTTGCCTGGCCACTTCGGGGTCGCGCAGCGCCCGCTGCAAGTCCGCGCTGGCCTTGTCCACCCGCGCGGCCGGGGTGCGGGCCGGCGCAAACAGGCCGTACCAGATGTCGTACTCAAAACCCGGCACGCCCGCTTCGGCCATGGTGGGAAGTTGCGGCAGCAACGCGGAACGCCTGGGGCTGGCCACGGCCAGGGCCGTGAGCTTGCCGGCGCTGATCTGGTGGGCCACGCTGGGTATCGCGTTGATGCCCAGCTGGACGTGCCCGCCCACCAGTTCATTGACGGAAGGCGCGGCTCCCTTGTAAGGCACGTGGACCATCTCGGTCCCCGTCATGGCCAGGAACATCTCCATGGCCAGATGGTTCGGGCCACCGGTGCCGCTGGAGCTGTAGTTGAGCTGCCCCGGCCTGCTTTTTGCCAAGGCGATGAGCTCCTTGACGGATTTCACGCCGACCGAGGGATGGGTGGTCAGCACCGGAGTGTTGGTCAGGACCTTGCCCACGGGAACAAAATCCCGGGCCGGGTTGTAGGGCAGTTTGCTGTTCAAAAGCGGGGTGGTCACGATGCCGGAACCTGCACCCAGCAGCAGGGTGTAGCCGTCCGCGGGCGCCGCCGCCGCGGCCTGCATGCCCGGAACGCCCGGGCGGTTGTCGACGATGACGGGCTGGCCCCAGTACTCCGAGAGCTTGCGCGCGACCACGCGCATGGCGTTGTCCGCCGCGGCCCCCGGTGGAAACGGGATGATGATGCGCACCGGCTTTTCGGGATAGCCCGCGGCCTGGGCGGTACCGGCTACGGCCAGGCCGGCCAGGCTAAACAAAGCAGCGGTCAACAGGAAGAGGCGTCTGCGCATGAAAGTATTCTCCGGGAGAAGGGACGTAGTGGACGTAGGGACATCAGAAATCGTGGCGGATACCGGCACCCACGGAACGGATGGCCGCGCCGGCCTTGCTTGAATCGACTCCGTCCCGATCAAGGAAGGCCTGCAGTTCGGTCCGCTTGGACAGGGCGTAGGTATAGGCCAGCTGATGGCGCCTGCGAACGCCGGACGGTGAAGCCTGCACAT
This sequence comes from Polaromonas sp. P1_H6, assembly GCF_056405195.1. Lineage (NCBI taxonomy): Bacteria > Pseudomonadati > Pseudomonadota > Betaproteobacteria > Burkholderiales > Comamonadaceae > Polaromonas > Polaromonas sp. P1_H6. The sequence goes on along the minus strand of NZ_JBFUCN010000003.1, from coordinate 139,797 downwards.
CCCGCCGCAGCAGGTTCAGCACCAGCGCATGAGCGCCCTGGCTGTACTTGGCGCCCGCTATCCAGAAGTTCACGTAGCGGCGCGTGAGCGCGGTGTTCTGGTATTTGTCCTGCCCGGCCAGCACATAGGGTTCGATGGCGCCAAAGGCATAACGCGCGCCGGCTTGCCATTTGCCGGAAAACTCATTGGCCAGCAAGCCCGCCGGGCGCGTGTCTTTCCCGAATCCGATCCCGGCCTTCAGCGGCCCGTCGGCATAGTTGAGCCCCAGGTCCAGCGATTTGGAACCGTCCTCGACATCGGGTGTGGCCACCACGCCGCGCAGGTAGTAGCGGGCGCGGATGTCAAAGCCCGAGTAGTTGGGGCTGGCGTAACCCACGGCATTGGAGGTGCGGTTGCGCGCATTCAGCATCGAGGTGCCGATGGCGGTGGCGCCGGCATCGTTGGCGGCAAAACTGGTGATGGCGGTCACCTGCGAATACAGGGGCGAGCCGGTGGGGTTGGCGGAATCCAGGCGTCCCAGCGCCATGGCGCCCCAGTCCCCGCGCAGCCCGACATAGCTGTTGCGGTAGGCCGGAACAGTAGCGGCCCCGGTATCCGCATCGATCCCCATCTCCATCCCGAACAAGGCCGCCATGCCGCCGCCCAGGTCTTCGGCGCCCCGGATACCCAGGCGCGATGCGTTGTCGCGCATTTCCGTCACTTCTCCCGCGGGAGCGGCCTTGGTGCTGTTGAGGGTCAGGCGTACCTGCCCGTAGATGAGGTTCTGGCCGGCCGCCGGCACAGCGGCCGCGGCGAGCAGCAGGCCGCCGAGAAGGATCGCGCACGCATGAAGGTTCATGAAAAAAATCTCCCGTCGTTAGATGGATATGTTGCAGAGGTGGCAGAGGTCTGCTGCGACGGGATTCTGGTGCGCGGGTTCGGGACCCGCAACGGTATGATGAATCCGCATGGGGCTATGCGATTCGCGAAGAAGTGGCGGTACGCCCGCCGGTGCAATAGCATGGCCCGGACAGCACGAACAGACGGCCGGCGACATGCATCTCCCATCGGGCCCCATGCCATGAATTTCAGACAACTCGAAGTTTTCCAGGCAGTCATGGCCTCAGGCTCGACCACGGGCGCGGCGCAGCGGCTGGACTTGTCGCAGTCGGCGGTCAGCCGGCTGCTGGCGCAGTTTGAAGAAGACCTGGGCTTGCGCCTTTTCGTGCGTGAAAAGGGGCGGTTGCTTCCCACGCGCGAAGCCCAGGCCCTGCTCCAGGACACCCAGGGGCTGGTCGACGCCGCACAGTGCTTTCGCCGCCACACCGAACAGCTGCGCCTGGGCGGGTTCAACCGCCAGTTGCTCAAAGTCGCGGTGCCCGGCACCTTGTCCCAGCAACTCATGCCGTCCGTGGTGGACAGCTTTGTGCGGCAGCATCCGGGCACGGTGCTTGAGGTGCTGTCCGGCTCGTATTCGGATGCGGAACGCGCCGTGCTGAGCCGTGAGGCCGATATGGGGCTGGTCAGGTTGCCGGTGGAGATTGCGGGCCTTGAGGCGAAAGCCTGCCTCGAAGCGGAGGCCGTGTGCATCATGCCCCGGGGCCACCCCCTGGAGAAACTGGAAACCGTTGGCGTGCTGGACCTGGCCGATGTGTCGCTGGTGCTGCTGGGGCGCCAGCGGCTGATCCGCCACGAGATCGACATGGCGTTCCGGCAGGCTCGCGTGATGCCGCGCATTGGGGCTGAAGTGCACTCCGTGGGCGTGGCCTGCGCTTTCGTGGCACAGGGCCTGGGCGTGTCCATCGTCAACGCGCTGCTGGCCAGCTATTGCCGCGACATGAATTTCAGCAGCCGCCCGTTTCGCCCCCGCATCGCCTACCAGCTGGGTATCGCCTCGCTGGAGAAGTCGCCGCTGTCGGCGCTGGGCGAGGCCTTCTCGCAGCATCTGATCGATGCCATCATGGCTTCCGTGCGGCCGGAAGACTGCACACGCCGGATCTAGGGCCTGTTAACGCTATTTATGCAAATGCGAATGGGGTTAAAACGGCGCCAATCAAGGCGCGCGACGACGCCCAGACCGGGCGTCTGGGCTAGGAGCGCAACGCGGAGTGGCGCCGTTTTAACCCCATTCCCTCCGGGTTGCGATCAAAAAGGCCTTGCGCGGCGTTGCAAAGCCTTGGCGGGGTCCACCCCGCCTGCGTTTTGCGCCTTGCTCAAGGCCTTTTTGACTCGCAACGCATCTTGCATAAATAGCGTTAACAGGCCCTAGGCAAGGCGCCCCGAAGCGCAAACCGCGCAAGCCGCCGCGCCTGCCGGCGCAAAGCCGTTTCAGCGGTGCTTGAACACCGCCGGCCGCTTCTCCACAAATGCAGCCGTGCCCTCGCGCGCATCCTGCGAAGCCGCCGCGATCATGAACTGCGCGGCTTCCATGGCCAGGCCCTCGTCGATGGAGACATTGAGCCCGCGCGTCACCGCGCGCAACGAGGCCGCCACGGCCACGGCGGAATTTTCGGCGATGCGGTCGGCCATGCGCAGGCAGGTGGGCAGCAGCTCATGGGCCGGCACCACGTGGTTGACCAGGCCTATCAGCAGGGCTTCCTCGGCGCTGATGGCGTCGCCGGTCAGGATCATTTCGTTGGCGCGCTTGCGGCCTATGTGGCGCGGCAGGCGCTGCGTGCCGCCGAAGGGCGGTGGAAAGCCGAGGCGGATCTCGGGCTTGGCAAAGCTCGCGTGTTCGGCTGCGATGGCGATGCTGCAGGCCTCCATGGTTTCGCAGCCGCCGCCGAAAGCGATGCCATTGACGGCCGCGATGATGGGTTTGGGGTAGTTCTCGACGCGCCGGGTCATGGCCTGGCCGCGCATCACGAAGTTGCGGTACGCCGCCTCGGGCGAGCTTGCAATGTCGGGGGCAAAGCCCGCGATGTCGGCACCGGCGCTGAAAGCCTTGTCGCCCTGGCCGGTCAGCACCAGGCAGCGCACGCTGTCGTCACGCTCCAGGGCATTGAGCTTGTCCATCAGTTCGTCTATCAGCTCGTAACTGAGCGCGTTCAGTTTCTCGGGGCGGTTCAGGATGAGCACCGCGTGTTGGCCGCGGCGCTCGCTTTCTATCAGCATGTAGTCTCCAGGGGATTTCGGGCAGTAGCGTCGGACGAAACAAATGACAGCACGCCGCTACCGCGCGGAGCGCCGACAAAATAGGTGGCGGCTTGCGGCGTGACGAAGGACTGGCCGTTCTCCAGCACGATGTCGCTGTCGCGGAGCCCGGCCAGCGCATCGCTGGTGATCCAGAGGCAGCCGCCGGCGCAGGCCAGGACCTGGCCGCGCGGCAGGCGCAGGGGCTGGGGGATGGACCCGAGCGTCAAGGGAGTTCTCAGGGTCTGTGGGGTTTGTGGGATCTTCATGGCCACGCCTTTCAAAAGTGTGGTTTGATTCTTCCCTGGTCCCGGCCCGCGCGGCCGGATGGTTTGTCATCCGGGGTATTCCCACCGTTCATGCCACTCATGTTGTTCATGCCATGCTGAGCCCTTCTTCCTCCCACGCGCTGCGCGCCATGTCGCTGGACGCGATACGCGGTTTCGAATCGGCGGCGCGGCACCTGAGCTTTACCGCGGCGGCCGAGGAGCTGTGCATCACGCAGTCGGCGGTGAGCAAGCAGGTCAAGGGCCTGGAAGACGCGCTGGGCGCGGCGCTGTTCCTGCGCGGCGGCAAGGGCCTGAGCCTGACACCGCAGGGCCGTGAGCTGTACGAGGCGGCTCGCGCGGCGCTGGCGCAACTGGCCTCGGCCGTGGACCGCCTGCTGGCGGTGGACAGGGTCTCGGTGGCGGTCACCACCACGCCCTCCTTCGCCGCGCTGTGGCTGGCGCCCAAGCTTGCAAAATTCCAGTTGCTGGAGCCCGCCATCGACGTGCGCGTCGACGCCTCGGAAGACCGGGTCAACCTGGAGCGCGAAGGCATGGACCTGGCCGTGCGGCTCTATCAGGTGCAGCCGGGCGACGAGGGCCCGCCGCCCCTGCTGCAGGAGCAGGCCCTGCTGGTGGCCGCGCCTGCCGTTGCGGCGCGCATCCATTCGGCGGCCGACATCCTGCACACGCCGCTGCTGGTGTACTACGACCCTGCCACGCGCTTTCCCTGGATGTCATGGCCGGACTGGTACGAACGCCTGGGCCTGAAGCAGTCGGCGCAGCAGCCCTGCCTGTATTTCTCGCAATACGAACACGTGCTGACCGCCGCCGTGCAGGGCGCCGGCATCGCCATAGGCCGCACGCCGCTGATGCTGCCGCAGCTGCGCAGCGGCCAGCTCACCGTTGTTTTGCCGGGCCAGACGGTGGATGGCCTGGCCTACCGTATCGTGACCTCGGCCCACAGCACGGACAGGCCTGCGGTGCAGAAATTCCGTGCCTGGCTGGAGCGAGAACTTGCGCTTGAGGCCATAGGCTAAGGGCGCCCGGTCCAATCACCCGTGGCTTCCAGCACCGGGGACAGCTCCGCCTCACCCCAGCGCAGCGGCAAAGAGGATTCCACCAGCCGCATAGCTTGCACCTTGAAGCGCATCAGGCGCTGCGCCCCGGCGAAGGAGTCCACCTCGGGGCCGTCCCAGATGATGTCGGCCGTGACGGCCAGGTACAACAAATCGCCGGTGTCGAAGTCAATGAACAACAGGCCGGCGCGCGGGTTGACCACCAGGTTGCCCAGGGTGTTGAAGAAGTAGTTGCCGACGAAGTCGGGCACGGTCAGTGTGCCGTCGGCCTCCACGCGCACAAAGCCGGGCTTGCCGCCGCGGTGCGAAACGTCGACGCCGCCGGCGCGGCCGGCTTGCTCACTATTGTCCTTGCCATTGCCCGCATAGGCGGTGGCGATGAACAACGTGTCGGCCTGCTCAATCATGCGGCGCGCCGCGTCGCTCAGCTGCGGCGACTCGTGCAGCACTGGCCCGGTTGCGGGCACGGGACGCTCCACATAGACAGGCTCACGCGCCTGGATGTACTTGGGGCAGTTGCCGAAACTCTGGCTCAGTTCCACCGCGAAGCCCGAGGCATTGAGGCCGCGCACGATGCCGTTCATGCGGTTGCGCCGTCGCGTGTGCGGCTCTATGCCCAGCAGGCCTATCGCGGCGCCGTCGACCAGCGTGCCTTGCAGGGGGTCGCCTGCGAGCGGCTGAGCGCGCAGCAGCAGGTGGCGCGCATCGGGCGACTGGATAAACCCCGGCGGCTGGGCCAGCACCGAGGCCCAGGGCTGGCCACTCGCGTCCACCGTGCCGGCGACCACAAAAGGCAGCTGCTCAAAAAACTCGCGGTGCTGGTCGGGCATGAAGTCGCGGATCACGCGCGGGCCGATTTCCGCCATGCGCGCGCGCACGGCCGCCCCTACGCGCGCTTGCGCCGCACGCTCGCCTTCATGGAAGGTGGCGGCGCTCATGCGGCCAGCCCTATCGGTGTCCTGACCATGGGCACAAAGCGCGGCAAGGCCTCGATGCGGGCCAGCCAGGCGCGTATGCGCGGGTAGGCTTCCAGCGAGACCTTGCCCTCGGGCGCATGGGCCGAATAGCTGTAGTTGGCGATGTCGGCCAGCGTGGGCGTGCTGCCCGCAAGGAAGGCCGACTGGCCCAGTTGCTGCTCCATCACCGCGAACAGGGCATGCGCGCGCTCAATGGCTTCCGGGCTTTCCGGCCGATTGAACAGCTGGATCACGCGCGCGGCGGCCGGGCCGTGGGCAAGCTGACCGGCCGCCACCGACAACCAGCGCTGCACCGCCGCGGCGGCCAGCGGGTCGCGCGGCAGCCATTGCTCGGCATCCGGGGCGTAGCGCGCATTGAGGTAGACCAGGATGGCGTTGGAGTCGGCCAGCGTGACCTCGCCGTCCTGGATCACCGGCACCTGGCCGAAGGCGTTCATGGCCAGGAAGGCCGGCGTCTTGTGGTCCTTGGTAGCCAGGTCGATCTCGATGCGCTCAAAGGGCAGGCCCAGCAGCGAGAGGAACAGCTCCACCCGGTGCGAATGGCCGGAGATGGCGACGCGGTACAGGCGTATCGGCTGTGCGGGCTGGGCTTTGGCGGCGGGTGTGCTCATGGTGGGCTTTCGGAAAGTTGAAGAATCTGGCTCTCGGGATGGATTCTGTTTGAACCGCTATCCTGAATAAATGGCTTAAACGGCATTTAACTAATCCATTAACTGGATGAATCCCTGCAACAGGGTTAGCATGTCGCCATGGACAAACTCCGGGCCATGCAGGCCTTTATTCACATTGCCGAACAAGGCAGCCTCACGGCCGCGGCCCAGGTCATGGAGTCGTCGCTGCCGGCCATGGTGCGCACGCTGGCCGGTTTTGAGGCGCAGCTGGGCGTGCGCCTCTTCAACCGCACGACGCGCCGCATCTCGCTGACCGAGGAGGGGCGTCGCCACCTGGAGAGCTGCCGGCAGTTGCTGGCGGCGCTGGCCGATGCCGAGGCGGCGCTGAGCGCCGACGCGGCCGAACCCGCGGGCCACCTGACGATTACCGCGCCCATGCTGTTCGGCCAGATGCATGTGGCGCCGGCCGTCACGCGTTTTGTGCGGCAGCACGAGAAGATGCGTTGCTCCATGGTGCTGCTGGACCGGGTGGTGAATCTGCTCGAGGAAGGCATAGACGTGGGCATACGCATAGGCGAGCCTGAGGACTCCAGCCTGGTGGCGCAGAAGGTGGGCACCATCCGCCGCCTGGTGGTGGCCAGTCCGGCCTGGGTTCGCCGCCACGGCGTGCCTAAACACCCGAAGGACCTGCTCAAGGCCAACTGTGTGCGACTGACGGACCATTCCCCCACATGGGGCCCGTTCATAGACCAGGGCCGGCCGCTTCGGCTTGCCGTCAGTGGTAATCTGGAGTTCAACCAGATCGCACCGGCCGTGGCGGCCTGCGCGGCAGGTGCGGGATTCGGTTCGTTTTTGTCCTACCAGGTGGCGCCGTTTTTAAAGAGCAAACAATTGCGCACCGTGCTGGAGGATTTCGAGCCGCCGCCCCGGCCCATCAACATTGTTTACCCGCACGCCCGGCTGCTGCCCATGCGCACGCGGGTGTTCATTGAGTGGATGAAAAAAGAGCTCCGGGAATTCCAGTCTTGAGGGCCGGCGTCCAGCACCCGATCACAAACAGTGAATAGCGAATAGCAGACAGCAGAACAAGGAACACAGCGCATGCGGACTTTTGACTTTGACCTCTTTGTGATCGGCGGCGGCAGCGGCGGTGTGCGCGCCGCGCGCATGTCGGCCCAGCGCGGCGCGCGCGTGGGCCTTGCCGAGTTCGCGGCCATGGGCGGCACCTGCGTCAACGTGGGCTGCATCCCGAAAAAACTCTACAGCTACGCCGCCCACTACGGCGACAGCTTTGAAGAGTCGCGCGGCTTCGGCTGGACCGGCGAGGCGCCGGTCTTCAATTGGGACATCCTGAAAGCCAACCGCGCGCGCGAGATCGAGCGGCTCAACGGCATCTACGTGCAGCTGCTCGAAAGCGCGGGCGTGAAGATCATCAAGGGCTGGGCCCGGCTGCTCGATGAACACACCGTCGAAGTCGACGACCAGAAATTCACCGCCAAACACATCCTGGTCTCCACCGGCGGCACGGCCACCGTGCCCGCCTTGCCGGGCCGCGAGCATGTGCTGACCTCCGACCACATGTTCGACCTGAATCCTTTCCCGAAGCGCCTGATGGTGGTGGGCGGCGGCTATATCGCCTGCGAGTTCGCTTCCATCTTCAACGGCCTGGGCTCCGAGGTCACGCAGGTGCACCGCCGCGACATGCTGCTCACGGGTTTCGACGACGACGTGCGCCGCTTTATCGCCGCCGAAATGAGCAAGACCGGCGTCAAGCTGCAGCTGGGCACCGAAGTGGATTCCATCACCAAGACCGACACCGGCCTGCAAATCGCGTTCAAGGGCGGCGGTGCAGGCCTCGAAGTGGACGCGGTGCTTTACGCCACGGGCCGTGTGCCCAATGCCAACGGCATCGGACTGGAAACCGTAGGCGTGGCGGTGAACGCCGTCGGCGCCATCCAGGTCAATGAGCACTACCAGAGCTCGGTGCCGTCCATCTACGCGCTCGGCGACGTGACGGCGCGCATGCAGTTGACGCCCGTCGCGCTGGGCGAGGCCATGGTGGTGGTGGACCAGCTCTTCGGCCCGGTAGCCGGCAAGAAGCGGCGCAACATGAGTTATGAGTTTGTGCCGACGGCCGTCTTCACCCACCCCAACATCGGCACGGTCGGTTATTCAGAAGCCGATGCGCGCGCGAAGTTCGGCAAGGTCACGGTGTTCCGCGCCGACTTCAAGGCCCTCAAGCACACACTGAGCGGCAGCACCGAACGCACACTGATGAAGCTGCTGGTCGAGGACGCCACCGACCGTGTGGTGGGCCTGCACATGGTGGGGCCGGATGCCGGCGAAATCGTCCAGGGCTTTGCCGTGGCCATGAAGGCCGGGGCGACCAAGGCGATTTTTGACAGCACGATTGGGATTCACCCGACCGTCGCCGAGGAATTCGTGACGATGCGGGAACCCGTAAAACCCTAATCAGCGTCCGGGTCTTCGGGAGTGTCTGAATCAGGCTCCCGGTCTTTCAAGCGTTCATCCAGCCGTTTGCGGATGGAACCAGCCTCCTCCAGAAACTGCGGCACCGGCACCGCGGGCGCCATGCGCAATGAGGGCGGGTAAATGGTGGACAGGTAAAGCTTGTTCGACAGGCGCTTGTTCTGCAGCCAGTTGGTGCCCAGCATCGCGACCATGCCCAGCACGGCGATGCCGGCCACCAGCCCGGCCAGGCCGCGGCGGCGCTGCGGGACGATGACCGTGAGGTGCAGGTAGACGGCGGCCGCGCCGCCCAGCAGCACCAGCAGCCCCTCATAGCGCGCCAGGCTTTCGAGCGAGAACATAAAGGCCAGCAGGCCGGCCAGCGTGGACACCGCCTGCACCGCCAGCGAACTGAAGCAGGCGATGCGCACATGGCGCCAGAACTGCAGGTGGCCGGTGAACAGCTTGGTGGCCAGCGCCCACAGCCCGGCCCAGACGGTGAAGCCCAGGGCCACCGCGCCCAGCAGGCCGGGCAGTTGCCGCGCAAGCTGCGAGGGCTCGGTCAGCGTGAGCCAGGACTGGCCCAGCACCAGGGCCAGCATGCCGGCCAGGGCGAGCAAGGTCCAGCCGGTGGTGCGCCAGGGGAAGTGCGGCAACAGTTCTTCGGCCGGCACGGGTGCTTCGGCCAGGCGCAGGCCCAGCTTGAGGCGGCCCAAGGCCAGCGCCTCGCCGTCAGGCCAGTTGAATTGCGCATCGCGGCCATGGCGGGCGCGGCCCAGGGCCACGCCGTTGATGCTGTCCAGCACCTGCACGCTGACGCCGCCCTCGGGCGTGCGGCTGATGCGCAGGTGTTCGCCGGCCACGTGGCTGTCGTCCAGGACCAGGTCAGCCGTGAGCGCGCGTCCCACGGTGACGGGCCAGTGCCGCACCTCGAGCCGTGCAACCGTGGCGCCGTTGCGGTCGGTGGCCTGCAGCAGGCCCAGGATGGGGGTGGCGCTCATTTGGCGGCCTCCCACTTGAAACCGGCGAGGTAGTGCGAGACCAGCTTGAGGCCGTTCTCGAAACTCACCCCCTGCGCGTCCATGCGGCCCTGCACGCCGCGCGTGGACTGGTTGACCGACATGGTCAGCACCGACACGTCGTAGAGGCCCGGCAGCTTGCGGTAGGCGCTCATGCAGACCACGGCGCGCATGGGCATGCCGCCGGTGTCGACAAAGCGTTCCGAACATTCGGCGGGCGTGGCCTTGCGCGAGCCGCGTGTGGCGAAGTATTCATTGGCGAAGCTCTGGGAATACATCGCGGAGAAACGCAGGGGTCCGAGCTTGGGCGCGTTGTAGGCCTCGTAGCGCAGGCGTATGTAGCCGGTGTTGAAGTCGCCGGCGAACACATGGCTGTCGATCTGGCAGTCGGTGCGTTCCAGGTCGAAGGCCTTGAAGTCGGGCTCGCGCCCGCGGCCCCAGCAACGGGCCAGCGCGTCATCGGGCACGGGCACGCTGTAGCCGCCGTGCTTTTGCGCGGTCAGGGGCGCGGCGGTGAAGCGCTGCGTCAGCAGGGCCTGGTGTTCGCCGAGCTGGCGCGCGACTTCGGCATGCGCGGGCTTGGTGATGGGCTGGGCCGTGGCGGACCTGGCCAGCAAGGCCTGGGCGAATTCGGCGGGGATCAAAAAGCTCAGCAGGTCGCCGTCCAGCCGCTTGGAGACGTTGATGCCGACCACCTGGCCCGCATCGTCGAGCGCCGGGCCGCCGCTCATGCCGGGATTGAGCGCGCCGCCGAAAAAGATGCGCGGGTAAAAGCTGCGCTGCACCAGGCCGTTGTAGGTGCCCTCGGTCACGGCAAAGCCGATGTCCAGCGGGTTGCCCAGCGAATAGATGCGTTCGCCGCGCGCCAGCGGCCTGGCGGCGCCGCGAAAGGCCAGCTGCGGCATGCCCGTGGCGGGCGCCTTCACGCGCAGCAGGGCCAGGTCGTTGCGTACGTCGAAGGCCAGCAGTTCGACTTCGGCCTCCTTGCCGTCCACCGGCACGTAGACGCCGCGGTAGCGCTCGGGCTCCAGCGCGAGCTGGCTGGCCACGTGGAAGTTGGTGATGATGAGGCCGTTGGCCGAGACAAAAAAGCCCGAGCCCACGCTGGCCTGGGTGTTGGAGTTGCGCAGCAGGGTGCGTATCTGCACCAACTTGTCGCGGGTGGTTTCATAGGCGCGCTGGGCATCGCGGGAGATCTGGGCCGGCGCCGCGGCAGGGGCGGCGCCCGGTGCGCCGCGTGCCGGCGCGGGGGCCTGGGCGTAGGCCGCCTGAAGGCACAGAGCCCCCAGAAAGGCGCCCAATAGGGCCCGCAGTTGCCTCGAAGGCTTGGAATGGTTCATCGACGCATTCTAGGGTCTGGAGATGAACAGCAAGTGCCGGGGAGTTGCCGCACAATGGGGCCATACGTAGAAAGACAGGCCCCCTCTTCATGCCCTACCTTCCCCCTTTTATCGCCCCCACCCGCTACAGCGACCCGGCCGCCGCGCTGGCCCAGGTCCGCGCGATTTACGACCAGCAGATCGCCCACCTGCGGAGCGCCATGCAGCGTTATGTGGCCGGCGAAACCCTGCCCGGCCACGTGCGCGCCTGCTACCCCTTTGTGCGCATCCACACCGACACCGTGGCACGCGCCATACTGGAAACGCCCGACATCTCGCAGCTGAGCTTCGGTTTTGTCGCCGGACCCGGGCGCTTTGAGACCACGCTGACCCGCCCCGACCTCTACGGCAACTACTACCTCGAGCAATTTCGCCTGCTGATGCAGAACCACGACGTGGAACTCGAAGTCGGCACCAGCACGCAGCCGATACCGATCCACTTTTCATTCGCGGAGAACGACCACATCGAAGGCAATATGACGGCGGCGCGCCGCATGCTGATGCGCGACGTGTTCGACTTGCCCGACCTGGCCGCGATGGACGACGGCATCGCCAACGGCACTTACGAGCCCCTGCCCGGCGAGCCGCAGCCGCTGGCGCTGTTCACCGCGGCGCGCGTCGACTATTCGCTGCAGCGCCTTCGCCACTACACGGGCACCTCGCCGCACTGGTTCCAGAACTTCGTGCTGTTCACCAACTACCAGTTCTATATCGACGAGTTCGTGCGCCTGGGCCATGAAGCCATGGCCGACCCGGACAGCGAGTACATCGCCTTCGTCGAGCCCGGCAATGTGGTGACCCGGCGCACCGGCCTGCCCGCCGCCGAGGGCGACGAGCTCGGCGTGCCGCCGCCGCGCCTGCCGCAGATGCCGGGCTACCACCTGCTGCGCGCCGACCACAGCGGCATCACCATGGTCAACATCGGCGTGGGCCCGGCCAACGCCAAGAACATCACCGACCACATCGCCGTGCTGCGCCCGCACGCCTGGATCATGCTGGGCCACTGCGCGGGCCTGCGCAACAGCCAGCAGCTGGGCGACTACGTGCTGGCCCACGGCTATGTGCGCGAAGACCACGTGCTGGACGAAGAGTTGCCGCTGTGGGTGCCTATCCCGGCGCTGGCAGAAATACAGGTCGCGCTCGAAAAAGCCGTGGCCGACGTAACCCATGCGGTCGGCCCCGACCTCAAGCGCATCATGCGCACCGGCACCGTGGCCTCCACCGACAACCGCAACTGGGAACTGCTGCCAGGCAACCAGCCGCAGCGCCGCTTCAGCCAGAGCCGCGCGGTGGCGCTGGACATGGAAAGCGCGACGATTGCCGCCAACGGTTTCCGTTTTCGCGTTCCCTATGGCACCCTGCTGTGCGTGAGCGACAAGCCGCTGCACGGCGAGATCAAGCTGCCGGGCATGGCCAACCACTTCTACCGCGAACGCGTGGACCAGCACCTGCGCATCGGCATACGCGCCATCGAGCTGCTGCGTGCCGAAGGCATCACGCAGCTGCACAGCCGCAAGCTGCGCAGCTTCTCGGAAGTGGCTTTCCAGTAAGCCGAGGCGGTCTTTTACTTTTTGTCTTTGCCGACAATATCGCTTACTTCAGCTGTGGCTTTGGCCACCAGTGCGCTGACCTCCAGCACCCGCTCAACCGCTTTACCCGAAGTCATGCCCGTCTGCATGAAGGCATTGGCAACACGCAAAACGAATACGTTTTTCTCGTATTGCGTGGCAATTGGCTTTTGAGCCGCCTGTCCCGCCCCTTGACTTAATGCGACTGCCAGCTGCGTGCCGGCGATGTCGAATGCCACGCACGCCTCATGTTCAATAGAGTCGCGTCTGAGGCCAAGGATGTTCGCGTAACACTTTTGCTGCCAGGCCCAGGCCGCTTCTTCGCCCTGCGCCATCCGCATTTTGTAAAAGCGCATGACGGTCTCTCGTACGTTGGCCTCGTGATTCCAGGAGCTTCCTTCAAGAGGCCCCTTGGGCTTTAATGCCGCCAGGTCCAGGGATTCGCGGTCCAGCAATACGGCCTGCCCATTGCCCAGCGCAGCCAGCAATTTCTGTTTCTCCTGCAGGGCAGGGGCGGCCAAGCCCATTACATCTCCAGTTGCGGAACTGATTTTCTCGACCTGCGTGAAAAGCTTGTAGGCCATGGCCTGGTCTTGCGCGACGCCAAGCTCGGGAATGCCTCGCGCGAGCCGTGCCGCGAGATTGAACATCGCACGGGGTTCCCCTTGAGCGGCAGCCTGGCGTGTCCAGTAAATGAATATTTTCAAATCTTGCCGTATCGCTGTTTGGTCAAGACTCCCCGGACGCGCGTTATGCAGGGCGGCAAGGTTGTGCTGTGAGCTCGCGAAGCCGGCCTCAGCCAAAATCCATAGCAGGTCAGCATTAAAACGCAGGAAACTCTCCCGCTGCTCCATCGAGGTTTCCGTAAATGAAGACGCTGCCCTGATACCCTGAATCGCCAGGGTATCGAATGCGATTTCACTCTGCGGTGTTGTTGCAATACAAGTGCGAATTTCCGAGAGAGTCTGGTTCCGTGCCGTCAATCCCTCCCTGTACTTTTCGGCCCATATCCGGATGTTGATTTTTTCCGCACACGGGTCGGCACAGGCAAGGGAGGCGGCCATGGCGATCAGAATGCTCAGGAAGGCCTTGCTGATTCGAGTCACCTTCCAGAATTTTGCTGTGAGCGCTGCTGATTCCATGAATTCCCCCTGATACATTGGATATTGTTTTAATGACCAGCCTTTCGACGGAAACAGTATAAGTAGCCATCCAATCGCTTCAAGAGATATGAACCCTAGCCAGCCCCTCGTCCAGATCAGGGAAGCCACGCACGACGTCGTCATCGACATGATGTATGCGCGGCCCGACAACTTCACCGGCCAGGTGATCTACGGCCACACCTTCTGCTTTCTGCACCCCGAGGCCGAAGCCTGCCTGCGCCGCGCGGTGGCGGCGGCGCGCGGCTTCGGCTACAAGCTCAAGATTTTTGACGCCTTCCGCCCGCACGAGGCGCAGGAAGCGCTTTGGGCGGTGCTGCCGGTGCCGGGTTATGTGGCCGACCCGGCCAAGGGCTCCAACCACACGCGCGGCGTGGCGGTGGACCTGACCTTGCTGGATGCCGGCGGCAATGAGCTCGACATGGGCACGCCGGTCGACACCATGACGCCGGCCTCGCACCACTTCTACGCCGACCTGCCGGCCGCGGTACAGCTCAACCGCATGAAGCTGCTGACCATCATGCTGGAAGCCGGGTTTGTGCACCACCCCATGGAATGGTGGCACTACCAGTTGCCGGAAGCGAAAGAGTTCGAGCTGGTCAGCAGCGCGGTGTTTGCCGGTTGCCTGGACGCCGCCGCCTGAAGCCCGCAAGCCTAGGCTTGCGATGGCGGTCCCGTGGGCTTATCAGCCTGGGAGCTCTCATCCCCCTTTGCGATCTCGGCCCGCATCGTCGGCAGGAACTGCGGGTACTCGCGCTGCATGAAATCCACCAGCGCCTCGCGTACCTTGCAGCGCAGGTCCCAGTTGAGGCCGGAGTTGCCCGAGGTGAGCAGCAGGCGCAGTTGCATGCTGCGCTCGCCAGCCTCCACCACCTGCAAGAGGCACAGGCGCTTGTCCCATTCGGGCGCCGCTTCGCAGGCGCGGCGCGCGGCCTGGCGCAGCGGCTCCAGCGGCATGCGGTAGTCCACCCAGACGAACACTGTGCCTATGATCTGCGCGCTGTTGCGTGTCCAGTTCTGGAAGGGGTTTTCGATAAACCACTGCAGCGGGATGATCATGCGGCGCTCGTCCCAGATCTTGAGCACCACGTAAGTGCCGGTGATTTCCTCGACGCGGCCCCACTCGCCCTGCACGATGAGCACGTCGTCGATGCGCAGGGGCTGGGCCAGCGCGAGCTGCAGGCCGGCGATCAGGTTGCTGAACACCGGGCGGGCCGCGATACCGGCCACGATGCCGATCACGCCGGCCGAGGCCAGCAGACTGGCGCCCAGTTGGCGCGCGCCGGGGAAGGTCATCAACATCATCGACAGGCCCGTGACCAGCACCATGAAGCCGACGATGCGCGCGAGCAGCCGCGTCTGGGTGTGGATGCGGCGCGCGTTGAGATTGTCTTCCACCTCGACCGAATGCTGGCCTATGACGCCTTGCGCCACGCCGTCGACGGCGCGCAGCGCCAGCCAGGTGACGGTGGCCAGCAGCAGCAGGATGTTGCCGTGGCGCACTTGTGAAATCAGCGGCAGCGCGTCAGGCGCGGCCTGCCAGACACCCTGCAGCGCGATCAGCGGCAGCACAAAGCGCGTGGGCCGCCAGCTGCGGCGCGCCACCGCGCTGGAAATCGGCAGGTTGCGCGTGATGCGCCAAATCACCGCCGCGCCGACGCGGTGCACCACCAGGGCCAGCACCACGGCCACCACCGCCGAGAACAGCACGCGCCAGGCGGTGTCCTCCAGGAGATGAAGATCGCCGACATTCATCAGTGAACGGCTCCAGGCATGGCTGCAGGCTTCCCGATAACAGCTTCTCAGCCGGCCTTGCGCGGCCGCACCAGGGCGGCGGCGGTTTTGGCGTTGATGCGCGCGGTTTCGACGTCGGCATCAAAAACCAGCGCCACGCCCATGCGGCGTTTCACAAAACTCTCGGGCTTGCCGAAGAGGCGGATGTCGGAGTTGGGCACACGCAGCGCCTCGGCCACGCCGTCGAACACAATGCCCTCGGCATCGACACCGCCGTAGATCACGGCGCTGGCGCCCGGGCTCTTGAGCGCGGTGTTGACCGGCAGACCCAGAATGGCACGGGCATGCAGCTCAAATTCGTTCTGCCACTGGGTGCACATGGTGACCATGCCGGTGTCGTGCGGACGCGGGCTCACTTCGCTGAACCAGACATCCTCACCCTTGACGAACAGTTCGACGCCGAACAGGCCCTGGCCGCCCAGGTTGTCGGTCACGGCTTTGCAGATGTCGCGGCTTTTTTGCAGCGCGGCCGGTCGCATGGGGTGCGGCTGCCAGCTTTCGACATAGTCGCCGCTGACCTGGACATGGCCAATCGGCTCGCAGAAATGGGTTTCAATCTTGCCGTCGGCGCCCATGGCGCGCACTGTGAGCTGGGTGATCTCGTAGTCGAAGTCGATAAAACCCTCGACGATCACGCGGCCGTGGCTCACGCGGCCGCCGGCCATGGCGTAGTCCCAGGCTTTCTTCACGTCGGCCGGCCCGGCGATCTTGCTCTGGCCCTTGCCCGAGGAGCTCATCACCGGCTTGACGATGCAGGGGTATCCCGTGGTCGAATCAATCGCGGCCTGCAATTCCTCCAGCGAATCGCAGAACACATAGGGGCTGGTGGGCAGGCCCAGGGTTTCGGCGGCCAGGCGGCGTATGCCCTCGCGATCCATGGTCAGGCGCGCGGCACGGGCCGTGGGGATCACGCGCACCGTGCCGGCGGCTTCGAGTTCTTCGAGCATGGCGGTAGCGATGGCCTCGATCTCGGGCACGACCAGGTCGGGCTTTTCTTTTTCAATCAGGGCCTTGAGCTGGGCCGGGTCGCTCATGGTGATGGTGCGCGCATGGTGCGCCACCTGCTGGCCCGGTGCGTTCTCGTAGCGGTCGGTGGCGATGGTCTCCACACCCAGGCGCTGCAGCGCGATCAGCACCTCCTTGCCCAGCTCGCCGGAGCCGAGCAGCATGACTTTGGTGGCATGGGGAGACAAAGGGGTTCCGAAGATGGTCATAAGCGCTGTTGTAAGAGTGGGGGAAGGAGGGGACGGCGGCCGCAAGGCCGGAAGGGCGCCGCCTGGGCTTACTTTACTGCACCGGCCCTGCGCGCCTGGGTAGGACGTTTGCCTCTTTGCCCTTGCGCAGCACCGGTCATTGCGATCAGATGATAATAATTCTCAACTAGACGCATCCGCCCTTGAAAGACATCATGTCCACCACACCCGCTTCCGTCACCCCCTCCCCCGAAGCCCCGCCGCGCAAACGCCGGCCGCCGCGCCGCGTGCAGGTCACGCGCGTGCAGACCTTGAGCCCGCTGATGCGCCGCATCACCTTGCAAGGCGCGGAGCTTGAAGGCTTTGAAGTCAACGACCCGGCTTCTTATATGAAGCTGATATTTCCCGAGCCCGGCCAGACAGAACCGGATCGCCCGCTGCCCGACGGACCGAGGCCGAAGTCCATGCGCACTTACACGCCGCTTGCCGTGCGCGCGGACCTGCACGAGGTCGACGTCGACTTTGTGCTGCACGGCGACGGCCCCGCATCCACCTGGGCCGCGCAGGCGCAGGTCGGCCAGGTGCTGTTTTTGATGGGGCCAGGCCCTGGCTACAAACTCGCGCTGGACGCGCCTGTGCACATGCTGATCGGCGACGACAGCGCCCTGCCCGCTTTTGAAACCATCCTGGCCGCCTTGCCCGCGAGTGCGCAGGCGCAGGTGCTGGTCGAAGTGGTCGATGCCGCCGAAGAGCGCCCGCTGAACAGCGCTGCGAAAGTGGAGGCCCGCTGGGTGGCGCGCGGGGCCGACAACACCCAGGCCGGCAGCGCACTGGAAGCGGCCTTGCGCCAAGCCGGTGCCCCCGCGGCCGACGCGCGCATCTATTTGGCTTGCGAAGCCGCGGCCATGCGTCGCTTACGCCAGTTGCTGATTGAAGAACTCGGCGTGGAGCGCAGCCGCATCGTGGGGCGTGGCTACTGGAAATTAGGTACGGTGAACCATCCCGACCATGACTATGGTGAGGATGCCTGAGCCTCTGAGCTGCGTGTTCTTTCCGCGCGACCAGTTGGACGCGCGTGATCTCCGACTGGCTTATTGGTGGGGTTCTGGATTGCGCTGACGTTGACCGGAAAGATTTCGGAGCTAGCTAGGCCCTGAACCAGGCATACGAGCCGACTGTCAACACAAACAAGACGCCGTCCATAACAAGGATTGCCCGAAGCAGGCGAGACTGAAATATGTCGATCCAGGGGACTAGCAGCAACGTAGCCCCTACCGCCACGAGGAAAGAACCGGACAGGTAAGCCTTCAGGCCGCTGTAGTGTTGAAGTTTGGAAGGATTGCCACGTGCCCCGAACGTTGAGAACTCACCCGTCAACAAGGCAGTGAGACCCCCATAGAGCGCAAATGCAGCGAGCAGAACAATCACGCCAGTTCCGCCGATTTTCTCAAGGGAAGATGATTTGCGAGGCGTCGTCATGCGGTGATACTCGAGTTTGAAACTGACAGGGCCTGGTCGAGGTGAATGCCCTTGCAGACAGACATTACCTCAACCTGTCGCCGTTTCCACTCACAGGTCAAAAAAGACCGTTTCCTTGTCACCCTGCATATGGATGTCAAAGCGGTACTGCGGCCCAGCCCCCGTCATTTCGCGTTTGGCCACCAAAGTAGCGCGCCGTGCCGCCGGCACACTCGCCAGCACCGCATCCTCGCCATTCGCTTCGGCTTCATCCTCAAAGTAGATGCGCGTAAAGGTGTGCACCAGCAGGCCGCGCATGGTCACGCAGACATTGATGAAGGGGGCCTGCCCGGCCAAGGCACCCGGCTTGACAGTGAAAAACTCGTAGTGGCTTTGCGGCAGGGTGCCGGTGCCGCAGCGGCCGAAGCCGGTGAAGCCGCGCGCTTCGGCGTCGGCCACCGACGCGATGGGCCGGCCGCTGCCGTCGGGCTGGGCGATCTCGACCATGGCGTCCATCACCGCGTTGCCGGCGCCGTCGAAGACCTGGCCGGTGATGCGTATGTGTTCGCCTTGCGCGTGCGGCTGGGCCAGCACGGGCGTGAACAGGCTTTTGAGGTCGTAGCCGTATTGCGTGGGCGTGAGGCCGTAGGCGAAGAAGGGGCCGACGGTTTGCGAAGGGGTTTGTTTGAGCTGGCTCATGGTGGTGTCTTCCTGCCGCTTATTCAAAACGCGCGGCCTTGGGGCCGCGCAGCACGATGTCGAACACATAACCGAGCGCGTAATCGGGCTGGGTCACGTCCAGGCTGAACTTTGACACCATCAATTCGCGCACGCTGTCGGGTGCGCCCATGTACATGGGGTCGTAGCTGAGCAAGGGGTCGCCGGGAAAATACATCTGCGTGACCAGGCGGCTGGCGAAGTAATCGCCGAACAGCGAAAAGTGGATGTGCTGCGGCCGCCAGGCGTTGGGGTGGTTGCCCCAGGGGTAGGCACCGGGCTTGATGGTCTTGAAGCTGTAGCGGCCTTCGTTGTCGGTCATGCAGCGGCCGGCGCCCAGGAAGTTGGGGTCCAGCGGCGCATCGTGCTGGTCGACCTTGTGCACGTAACGGCCTGCCGCGTTGGCCTGCCAGACTTCAACCAGGGTGTTGCGCACGGGCCGCCCGTCTTCGTCCATCACGCGGCCGGTGACGATGATGCGTTCGCCCAGCGGGTCGCCGTTCATCACGGCGTTTTTGGTGAGGTCGTTGTCGAGCGGGCCGAACTGCTCGATGCCGTAGACCGGCGCATTGAGCTGCGCCAGCGCCTGCTTGATCGGGACCAGCGGCTGCTTGGGGCCGCGCAGCAGCGTGGATTTGTAGCCGGGGTAGATATGGGGCGAATGGCTGGTCCAGTCGCGTGGGGCAAGAAAGCTGGTGTTCAGGTCGGGTTTCATGGTGGGTGTCTCCGTGGGTCAGATGGGCTGCCTGGATGCCTTCGGCGGCTATTTCCGGCGCTGGGACCACTTTAAACGCGCCGAATAGTTATGTATATTGACATTTTTTCGCCTTATCCATAACCAAATTGGCCGGCAGTGCTTGCCAGTGGTTAAATCGCTGGATGGTCGATGAACGCATCAAATACCGGCATTTGCAGTGCTTCCTGGCGGTGGCGCAGCACGGCAGCCTGCAAAAGGCGGCCGACGTGCTGGCAATCACCCAGCCGGCCGTCTCCAAGACACTGAAAGAACTCGAAGACCTGCTGGCCGTGCGCCTGTTCGAGCGCGGGCGCCGGGGCGCGGTGCCCACGCGTGAGGGCGAGGCTTTTTTGCGCCACGCCGGCGCTAGTGTGAGTGCGCTGCGCGAAGCCGTGGCCAGCGTGGCGCAGACGCGGCGCCAGGGCAATGCCGTGGTCGCGATCGGCGTGCTGCCCACGGTCGCGCCCTGGCTGATGCCGCAACTGCTGCTGCGGCAGGATGCCGAAGCCCGGGCGGACGTGCACACCAGCCTTCGCATACACACCGGCGCCAACCCTGAACTGCTGGCCCGCCTGCGGCAACGCGAGCTGGACCTGGTCATAGGCCGTTTTGCCGAGCCGGCCCATATGCTGGGCCTGAGTTTTGAGCATTTGTATGCCGACCCGCTGGTGCTGGCGGTGCGCCCCGGCCATCCGCTGCTGGCGCAAGGCGACCCCAAAGGCGATCTGCTGGCCGGACTTCAGGCCTTCACGGCGATCTTGCCCACGCAGGGCACGGCGATTCGCCACACGGCGGACGGTTTTTTCCTCACGCGCGGCCTGGCCTTGCCGGTGCGCACCATCGAGACGCTGTCGGTGTCGATCGCGCGCGGCTACACGCTGCAAAGCGACGCGGTCTGGGTCTCGCCGCTGGGCGCGGTGCGGCCGGACCTGGACAGCGGCGCACTGCTGCAACTGCCCGTCAGCATGTCGGGGACTGAGGAATTGGTGGGCCTGACCTTGCGCGCCGACATGGCGCCCACGCCGGCGCAGCAGGCGCTGATCGCGAATATCCGGCTGCTGGCGGCGGAGCGCCGCGGCCTCTAGGCTGCTTCGGCCGTGACGGCGAAACGCGCCGTCAGCTCACCCAGGCCCAGCTCGTCCAGCACCTCGCGCAAACGCGCTTGCGCCGCGCGGGTTTTGCCGGCCTGGGGCTGGGTGGGGCGGCTGGCCAGGATCAGCTCGTTCTTCATCGAATGCTCCCAGCCCACCAGCTCGGTCACGGTGACCTGGTAACCGTTGGCTTCGAGCTGCAGGCAGCGCAGTACGTTGGTGATCTGGCTGCCGAATTCGCGCGTGTGCAGCGGATGGCGCCAGAGTTCGGCCAGCGGGGTCTTGGCCAGCGAGAGCGCGCGGCTTTTTTTCAGCACGCCGGCGACCTCGGCCTGGCAACAGGGCACCAGCACCATGTGGCGCGCGCCTTTGGCCAGGCCGAAGGCAATCGCGTCGTCGGTGGCGGTGTCGCAGGCGTGCAGCGCGGTGACGATGTCGACCGCGGGCGGCAATTCGGCCGAAGCTGTGGCCTCCTGCACCGTCAGGTTCAGGAAAGACATGCGCGCAAAGCCCAGGCGCGCGGCCAGGCTGCGTGATTTTTCGACGAGTTCGGCGCGGGTCTCAATCCCGTAGACATGGCCGGCCATGGGCTCGGCCGCGTGCGCCACGTTGAAGAACAGGTCGTAAAGGATAAATCCCAGGTAGGACTTGCCGGCGCCGTGGTCGGCCAGCGTGAAGCCTGGTTTCTGGGCCGCGACTTCATTGAGCAGGGGTTCTATGAACTGGTAGAGGTGATAGACCTGCTTGAGCTTGCGCCGGGTGTCCTGGTTGAGCTTGCCCTCACGTGTGAGGATGTGCAGCTCTTTCAGCAGCTCGATCGACTGCCCCGGGCGCAGCTCTTCAATGGCCTGGGCGGCGGGCGCGGGTTTTGCGGCGCTTTTTTTGGGTGGTTTTGCGGCGCGCGCGGTGCTGGAGGTTTGCATGGCCCCGAGTTTAGTGGGGCGCTGCGCGGCCTTATCCCAGGCGGCGCAAAGGCCTTTTGACCTGCCATGACGCCCTCTCCCCACAGGGAGAGCCAAGCAGAAACAGCAAGAAAACGACGAAAAAAGGCGCGCAGGCTGTTATAGGCGCATAATCCACCAGTTCGGGTTGCAAAAACCCGTACAAGTTGGTGATCGGTCAGTTTCGCGCGCTACGGCGGTACTTTTTGGTTTGTTGTGCTTTCGGGACCCCATCGCTTTTTGTTTTTATGTGTTTTTGAGGAGTCCCTCCATGGGCAACAAACTTTACGTCGGCAACCTGCCTTACTCGGTTCGCGACGAAGATCTGCAACAATCTTTTGGCCAATTCGGCGCTGTCACCAGCGCTAAAGTCATGATGGAACGCGACACCGGTCGCTCCAAAGGCTTTGGCTTTGTCGAAATGGGCAACGATGCCGAAGCGCAAGCTGCAATCACCGGCATGAACGGCCAGTCCCTCGGCGGCCGCAGCATCACCGTGAATGAAGCCCGTCCGATGGAGGCACGTCCTCCCCGTACCGGCGGCTTCGGCGGCGGTGGTGGCGGCTACGGCGGCGGTGGCGGCGGCGGCGATCGCTCCGGCGGTGGCGGCTACGGCGGCGGCGGTGGTGGCCGTTCCGGTGGCGGCGGCTACGGTGGTGGCGGCGGCGGTGGCCGCGGCGGCTACTAAGCCCTGCAAACCAGCTGACTCAGCCTTGCGCTGAGCAAAGCCCGAAAGGCTTCAAAACTTCGGTTTTGAAGCCTTTTTCTTTTGGGGCCACGCCTAGGACTCCCAGGCCCACCCCGGCACGCTTGAGGTGATTGAAACATCTCTCAACAAATTAACTTGCACACAATTTAATTGCGAGCTATAATTCCATCGATGCCAAACAAAACCGACACCGTGGACGCCATGCTGCAGCTGGACAACCAGCTGTGTTTCGCGCTGTATTCCACCTCGCTGGCCATGACCAAGCTCTACAAGCCGCTGCTCGAGGACTTGGGCCTGACCTACCCGCAATACCTCGCGATGCTGGTGCTGTGGGAGCAGGACGGCCTCACGGTGTCCGAACTCGGCGAACGGCTGTACCTGGATTCAGGCACGCTGACCCCCCTTCTCAAGCGCATGGAAACCGCCGGCCTGGTCTCGCGCCTGCGCGCCGTGCAGGACGAACGCCGCGTGCACATCACGCTGACGGCCGAGGGCCGCAAGCTCAAGGCCAAGGCCGCGAAGATCCCGGGCTGCATCCTGAGCGCCACGCAATGCTCGATCCCTGAACTCGTGTCGCTGACGCAGCAAGTCCAGTCGTTCCGCAAGCGCCTCACCGCCTGATCCCTTTCACTCTCACTGATTTTTAACCCGCCCCGAACCGGGGTATCTCCAAAGGAAGCCACCATGACCACGCTCGAAAAAGTTCTCTACACCGCCCACGCCCACACCACGGGCGGACGCGACGGCAAATCCAAGACCGACGACGGCCGCCTGGACGTCACGCTGAGCTCGCCCGGCACCTCGGGCACGGGCACCAACCCCGAGCAACTGTTCGCGGCCGGCTACGCAGCCTGCTTCATCGGCGCGATGAAGGCCGTCGGTGGCATGAAGAAGATCGACGTGCCCGCCGACGTGTCGATCGACTCCAGCGTTGACCTGGGCAAGATCCCCAACGGCTACGGCATCGCCGTGCGCCTGGACGTGACCCTGCCCGGCATGGATCGCGCCGCCGCCCAGGCTCTGGTGGACGCAGCTCACCAGGTTTGCCCTTACTCCAACGCGACCCGCGGCAACATCGACGTGACGATTACCCTGAAGTAATCAAACCGACGGGCAAGGCAACTTGCTGTCGCCAAAGCGGCCCGCCTGTGTTGAACCGGCGGGCCGTTTCATTTACGGTGTCGTGCATGAACACCGCAGTCACCACCAGCACATTCCAGGTCCGCAAAGACGCCCTGTCCCAAACCCGCTGGCAAGCCATCGCGCCCGCGCCATTGGCGTCCGGCCAGGCGCGGCTGCGCGTGGAGTCCTTCGCGCTCACAGCCAACAACATCACCTATGCGGCCTTTGGCGAGGCGATGAATTACTGGCAGTTTTTCCCGACCGGCGAAGAGGGCTGGGGCTGCATCCCGGTCTGGGGGTTCGCCGTGGTGACGGAATCGTCATGCGAAGGTGTCGCCGTGGGCGAGAAGTTTTACGGCTACTACCCCATGGGCAGCGAGCTGGTGGTGCAGCCCGCACGCGTCACGCCCTCGGGCTTTTTTGACGGCGCCGCGCACCGGCAGGCGCTGCCGGTGGTCTACAACCAGTACATGCGCTGCAGCACCGACCCGTTTTACGACGCGGCCACCGAGGACGTGCAGTCGCTGCTGCGCCCGCTGTTCATCACCTCCTTCCTGATCGACGATTTCCTGGCCGACAACGATTTCTTCGGCGGGGGCACCACGCTGCTGCTGTCCAGCGCATCGAGCAAGACCGCGTACGGCACGGCCTTCCAGCTCGCCAGGCGCCCAGGCCTGGAGGTCGTGGGCCTGACTTCGCCCGGCAACAAGGCCTTTTGTGAAAGCCTGGGCTGCTACCACCGCGTGCTGGCGTATGAAGAGCTGGACAGCATCGCCGCCGACACGCCCTGTATTTACGTCGACTTCGCGGGCAGCGTCGGCCTGCGCCAGCGCATCCACAGCCGCTTTGGCCAGCTCCGCTACAACTGCTCCATAGGCGGCACCCATGTCGACGAACTGGCGGCCAAGGGCGGCAGCCGGGATTTACCGGGCCCCAGGCCGGTGCTGTTTTTCGCGCCGGCCCAGGTCAAAAAACGCGTTGCCGATTGGGGCGGCGAAGCCTTCGGCCGCCAACTGGCGCAAGCCTGGCAAGACTTCACGAGGCAAGTGACCGGCGCACGGCCGCCCTGGCTTCTTCCCCAACGGCATACCGGCCAGGCATCGCTGGAGGCGGTCTACCGCGAGGTGCTCACCGGCAAGGGCGATCCGCGCACCGGCCACATCCTGCAACCCTGAACGGCGCGACCCCACCCGCACAGGCGTTTACAAGGCCCGCTGGCTGGGGCCGGCATCTGCGCCGACAATCAGGTCATGACCGACAAAAGCCAAGCCCCCGCCAGCGCCGCGCTGCATGCGTACGAGACGCTGACCCCTGACCGCGTGCTCGACGCGCTGGCCAGCGTGGGGCTGCTGGGCGACGGCCGCCTGATGGCGCTGTCCAGCTACGAAAACCGGGTCTACCAGGTGCACCTGGAAAGCCCGGTGGGTGATGCCGACCTGGCGGGCGACGTGGTGGTCGCCAAGTTCTACCGGCCGGACCGCTGGAGCGACACGCAGATCATCGAAGAGCACGCCTTCGCCGCCGAGCTGATGGCCGCCGAAATTCCCGTCGTCGGCCCGCTGGTGCTGGACGGCGCAACGCTGCACCACTTCGGCGGTTTCAGCTTCAGCGTCTCGCCCAGCCGCGGCGGGCGCCGGCCCGAACTCGACAACCTCGAGGTGCTGGAATGGATAGGCCGCTTCCTCGCGCGCATCCACACCGTGGGCAGCGCCAAACCCTTTGCCCACCGCCCGGCACTCAACCTGCAGACTTTCGGTTTTGCCCCGCGCGACATCCTGCTGGGCGGCGGCCCCGACGCCCACGGCTACATCCCGCTGGACATGGAGTCGCGCTGGCGCAAGGCCTTTGACGAAGCCATGCTGGTGGCGCAAACCGTGTTTGAAAGCGTGGGCGACGTGCGCACCCTGCGCCTGCACGGCGACTGCCACCCCGGCAACATCTTGTGGACGCCCGAAGGCCTGCCGCTGGCGGGGCCGCATTTTGTCGACCTCGACGACGCCCGCAGCGGCCCGGCCGTGCAGGACCTGTGGATGCTGGTTTCCGGCGACCGGGCCCAGTCCACCCGGCAGCTGGGCGCGCTGGTGGACGGCTACGAGGAGTTCCGCGAATTCGACCGCCGCGAACTCGCGCTGATCGAGCCGCTGCGCACCCTGCGCCTGGTGCACTACAGCGCCTGGCTGGCGCAACGCTGGCACGACCCCATCTTCCCGATCAATTTCCCCTGGTTCGGGTCCAGCGACTACTGGAAAGGCCAGGTCGACATGCTGGAAGAGCAGACCGAAGCCATGCAGGAAACGCCGCTGGTCGTGTAAAGCCGGATAAATCGGATAGGTACTACGTACACATAGGGATTGCGATGAGTCGGGAAACACCGCTCATCGCTAGCATGTCCAGCAGCCCCGCACCTTGACGGCGGCAGTCTGGAGACATCGCATGAAACTTCGCCCGCTTCTGCTGGCCGCCCTGCTGTTGGCATCCCACGGCTGGTGCGCCGCCCAATCCACCCTATCCGCCTGGCCGGCCAAACCCATCACCATGATCGTGCCCTTCCCACCCGGCGGCCTGGCCGACCTGGTGGCCAGGCCGGTGGCCGAAGCCATGTCTCGCGACCTCGGCCAGCCGGTCGTGATCGAAAACAAGGCCGGCGCGGGCGGCGGCATCGGCATGGGCTACACGGCCAAAGCCAGACCCGACGGCTACACCGTCGTCATGGCGCTCTCCTCGCTCACGGTGATCCCCGAAGCCGACGCGCTGCTGGGCCGTGCCCCGATGTTCGCGCTCAGCGACCTGCGCCCCATCGCGCGCTACACCGCCGACCCGACCGTGCTGGCGGTGCGCGCCGACGCGCCCTGGAAGACGGTTCAGCAGTTTGTCGACGATGCCAAAAAGCGCCCCGGCGCCATCAACTACGGCTCTTCGGGCAATTACGGCACCATGCACGTGCCCATGGAAATCCTGGCGCAGAACGCCGGCATCAAGCTCACGCACATCCCCTTCACCGGCGCCGGCCCGGCGGTGGTGGCGCTGCTGGGCGGGCAGATAGACGCCGTGTCCTCAGGCCCTGCCACCGTGCTGCAGCAGGTCAAGGCCGGCAAGCTGCGCGTGCTGGCGCACTGGGGCAGCGACGTGCTGCCCTCCATGCCCGAAGTCCCCAGCCTCAGGAACGCCGGCTTCAATGCCGAATACGCGCAATGGTCGGGCCTCTTCATCCCCGCAGCCACGCCTGAACCCATCGCCCAGCGCCTGCGCGCCGCGGCCAGAGCCGCCGCGCAGGACGCCAAAGTCAAGGAGGTGATCCTGGGCGCCGGCAGCCCGGTGCTGTACCAGGACAGTCCTGATTTTGAGAAGTATGTGCAGGCTGACGCGAAGCGCATGGCCGATGTGGTCAAACGAATCGGCAAGGTCGAATAGCTTCTTTCATCCTGGGAGTCGTCCATGAGCAAGCCATTCTTTCGCGGCCTTCTTCTCGCACTCGGCCTGGCCTCCACAGCCGTGTTCACGCCGGCACAGGCGCAAAGCTATCCGGCCAAGCCGGTGCGCATCATCGTGCCCTTTGCCGCGGGCGGTCCGGCCGACGTCTATGCGCGCTTCATGGCGCAGCGCCTGCAGGACGCGCTGGGGCAATCGTTTGTGGTGGACAACCGGCCCGGCGCGGGCTCGGTGATCGGCACCGACGCGGCGGCGAAATCCGCGCCCGACGGCTATACCCTGCTGCTGATGTCGAACGCGCACACGGTCAATGAAACGCTGATCGCCAACAAGCCCTTCCAGCTGATGCGCGACTTTGTGGCGGTGGCGCCCATCAACTATTCCGACCTGGTGCTGGTGGCCACGCCGGCGCTGCCCGATTCGACGCTGAAGGCGCTGATCGCCGACGCGAAAGCGCGGCCCGGCAAGCTCAACTACGCATCGTCCGGCCCGGGCACGCCCTACCACATGGCCGGCGAACTCTTTAAGAGCATGGCTGGCGTGTACCTGGTGCACATCCCTTACCGCGGCAGCAGCGGCGCACGCACCGACGTCATCGGCGGCCAGGTCGACGTGATGTTCGATGCCGTCACCACCATGGCCGAACAGGTCAAGGCCGGCAAGGTGAAAGCGCTGGCCACTACCGGCAAGCAGCGCTCCGAGGTGCTGCCCGATGTGCCGACGCTGCATGAAGCCGGCGTGCCCGGCTACGAGGCCACCATCTGGCTGGGCCTGATGGCGCCGCGCGGCACGCCCAAGGCTGTCGTCGACAAGCTCAACGAGGCCGTGTCGAAAATCACCGGCCAGCCGGAGATCAAGCAGCTCTGGGGAAAACAGGGCGCCACGCCCATGGTGATGAGCCCCGAGGCCTTTGACAAATACACCCGCGAGGACATCGCCAAATGGGCGGGCGTGATCAAGGCCGCCCACATCACGGTGGACTGAAGGCTGCACGATGGCACATTCCTCCTTCCCCGTACTGCACCTTCTCAGCGGTGGCGCGGCCCAAGGGCTGGTGACACAGTTGCAGGACGGTTTCCGCGCGCAACACCACTTCGACATCGCCGGCACCTTCGGGGCCGTGGGCCTGATGAAGGACGGCTTGCTGGCAGGCGAGCCCTGCGACGTGATCATCCTGAGCCAGGCGCTGATCTCGCAACTGGCAGAGAGCGGGCATGTGCAGGCGGCTAGCGCGCGCCCGCTGGGCGCCGTCAAAACCGGCGTGGCCGTGAAGACCGGCGAGCCGGCGGTGGACGTCGGCAGCGCCGCCGCCCTCAAGGCCGCACTGCAGGCCGCGCGCGGCATCTACTTTCCCGACCCGGTGAAGGCCACGGCCGGCATCCACTTCATGCGGGTGCTCAAGGAACTGGGGCTGGACGCCGAACTCGCCGCCCGGCTACGGTCCTATCCCAACGGCGCAGCCGCCATGAAAGCCATGGCGGAATGTGACGAGCCCGGCTTGCTCGGCTGCACCCAGGTCACCGAAATCCTGTTCACCCCCGGCGTGGAACTGGTGGCCGCCCTGCCCAAGGCATTTGAACTGGCAACCATCTACACGGCGGCGGTATGCACCGCTTCGCAAAACGCGCAAGCCGCCGCTGAACTCATCGCCATGCTGGCCAGTCCCGGCAACGCCGCGACGCGGCTGGCCTGCGGCTTCGAAGCCTGAGGCCGCGAAAAAGCCCGCACGAGGCGGGCTTTGCAGGGGCCTGTGTAAAGACCGGTCTTACACCAGCAGCGCGTTGACCCGCCGCACGTAGGCCGCAGGGTCGCCCGGCATGCCGCCTTCGGCGAGCAGGGCCTGGTCGAACAGGATGTGCGCCAGGTCGTCGAAGTGTTCGCTGCTCTCGAGCTTTTTGACCAGGGGGTGCTGGGCATTGACTTCGAGGATGGGCTTGGATTCGGGCACGGCCTGGCCGGCCTGCTTGAGCATGCGGGCCAGCTGGGTCGACATGTCGCCGTCCTGCACTACCAGGCAGGCGGGGGAATCGACCAGGCGCGTGGTGGCGCGCACGTCCTTGGCCTTGTCCTTGAGCGCTTCCTTGAGCTTGTCCAGGATGGGCTTGAACTGGGTTTGCGCCTCTTCGGCAGCCTTTTTCTCGTCCTCGTCCTGCAGCTTGCCCAGGTCTACCGCGCCCTTGGCCACCGACTGCAACGGCGTACCGTCGAACTCGTGCAGGTAGTTGAGCGCCCACTCGTCGACACGGTCGGCCATCAGCAGCACTTCGATGCCTTTCTTGCGGAAGATTTCCAGCTGCGGACTGTTCTTCGCGGCGGCCAGGGTGTCGGCGGTGATGTAGTAGATCGCGTCCTGGCCCTCCTTCATGCGGGCCTTGTAGTCGGCAAAACCCACGCTGACCGTGTCGGTCGTCGATGAGGCGAAGCGCAGCAGCTTGGCCAGGCGGTCACGGTTGGCGAAGTCCTCGCCCAGGCCTTCCTTGAGCACGGCGCCGAACTCGGCGTAAAAGGCCTTGAACTTCTCCGCATCGTTGGCGGCCATGTCTTCGATCATGCCCAGCACGCGCTTGGTGCAGCCTTCGCGGATGGCCTTGACGGCGCGGCTTTCCTGCAGCAACTCGCGCGAGACGTTGAGCGGCAGGTCGGACGAGTCCACCACGCCCTTGACGAAACGCAGGTAGGTCGGCATCAGGGCTTGGGCGTCGTCCATGATGAAGACCCGCTTGACGTAAAGCTTCACACCCGCGGCCTTGTCGCGGTTGAACATGTCCATGGGCGCCTTGGACGGGATGAACAGCAGCTGCGTGTACTCGGTCGATCCTTCCACGCGGTTGTGCGTGGTGGCCAGCGGCGCCTCGCTGTCGTAGCTGATCTGGCGGTAGAACTCGTCGTACTGGTCCTGGGTGATGTCCTTTTTGGCGCGCGTCCACAGGGCCGCGGCCTGGTTGACGGTCTCCCATTCGCCGGTCGTCACCATCTCGCCGGGCTGGTCGTTTTCACCCTCTTTCCACTCCTCTTTGGGCATCAGGATGGGCAGGGAAATGTGGTCGGAGTATTTGTTGATGATGCCCTTGAGCTTCCAGGCATTGAGGTAGTCGAGCGAATCCTCCTTGAGGTGCAGGATGATGCTGGTGCCGCGCTCCGCGCGCTCGATCTCGCTAACCTCGAACTCGCCGGTGCCGTCGCTGGTCCAACGCACGCCCTGGCCCGCCGGCAGGCCCGCGCGCCGGCTTTCCACTGTGATCTTGTCGGCCACGATAAAGCCCGAATAAAAACCCACGCCGAACTGGCCTATCAGCTGCGCGTCGTTCTTCTGGTCGCCCGAAAGCTTGGCCATGAAGTCGCGCGTGCCGCTCTTGGCGATGGTGCCGAGGTTGTCGATGGCTTCCTGCTGCGACAGGCCTATGCCGTTGTCCGTAATGGTCAGCGTGCCGGCGGCCTTGTCGAAGCTCACGCGCACCTTGAGCTCGGCGTCGTTCTCCAGCAGCGAAGCATCGTTGAGCGCCTCGAAGCGCAGCTTGTCGCAGGCATCCGAAGCATTGGAAATCAGCTCGCGCAAAAAGATCTCGGGGTTCGAGTACAGGGAGTGCGTGACCAGCTTGAGCAGCTGGGCCACCTCCGCCTGGAAAGAGAGGGTTTGTTTTTGCATGGTCTTGGGCATAGTTGTTACTAATTTGTTACGATTTCGTCATGAGCGGGAGGGAAATGTGGTTTTCATGGGCAGTATTTACCTTTGTCACATATAAGACTTTTGGATTCATTTAGAAAAAAACTCAATCATTTCAATGATCTGACGTGACAAATTCCCCATTACGGGCGCTGTTACAGATACAAATCAACCTGTTTGAGAAATATCTAGTTACAGTCCATTCACCTTCAAATTTCGTCCCCCGTTATTCGTTCAACCAACCGGAGAACAGTCATGAAAAAGCTCATTCTAGTAATCGCCCTCGGTCTTGCCGCCATTGCCACCCTGCCAGCGCACGCCGCGACGGCTACCGGCAATTTCGACGTCACCATTAACCTGACCAGCGCCTGCAAATACCTCAAGACCTCAGACGTCGCGTTTGATTACACCTCGTTCCAGACAGGAGCCCAGGCCCACACTACCGCGGGTGGTTTCACAATTCAGTGCACGAAAGACTTGGGTTACACCCTCTCGCTTGATTCCACCGCTGTGACCGATCAGGCTGTTGACCTTGCATACACTCTGGCACTGAGCGCAACCACTGGCACCGGTACCGGAGCCGCCCAGACGTACTCCGTGACCGGTTCCATGATTGCCGGCCAAGCGGGCAAGTGTGCCGCCGTCGGCGGCGCCTGCTCGAACAGCACATCGACCAACAAGGTCCGTACCCTGACAATCACCTACTAAGCGGCTGTTGACGCTCGAGGACCTGATCATGGCAACACCGATGCGCTCGCTTGCAAGGCTGGCTCTCGGTGTATTCATGCTTTCGGCGAGCGTTTGCAGTTTTTCCGGCACCGCGGGAGGCCAGTTCGGCGTGCAGATCCGCCTGAACGGCGGAGATCCCGCCGGCAGCGGCAACGCGTGTATCAGCGCGACCGGCGCGGGGGCCGGCGGGAGTTCGGTGCAGGTGCGCTGCAACACCAATGTCTTCGTGAGCATCACCCCTGTCGGCAACGCCAACGCCCTGGTAAATGCCCGATTCCAGCCGGGCTTTCGCCCTACCCGGGATTCGCTGCTGCCTGACTACTGCCGCAGCGAAATCTCCCGCGGCGACCAGGCGGCGCGCATGGCCTGCCGCCTGGACGACCAGCGCGTTGCCACAGCCGGCGACGAAGTGGACGACGGATGGGAGTTCGAAAGCCGGCGTTATGCCATGGGCCCGGAAGCCGCGGAGATCGAAACGCAGGCCCGTTTACGCTTCCAGGACGTCCGGGGAACGCTCACAGCCGTGCGCCTCGCCCACGCCGGCAATCAGGCTAAATCTATCGAGATGCTGGTATCCTTCTAGGGATGAACGTCCCACAGCGCCGAAGCAGCCTCATCACCTACGCTCTCCTGCTGAGTCTGCTTGGGCCCTGGGCCGCCGCGACGGCCGGGGTGTTTTCCGTAACGCCTGTCCGCCTTTACATGACGCCGCGCGATCGCGCCATCGCCGTCACGCTGACCAACGAGGCGGACACCGAAGTGGTGCTGCAGGCCGATATCAACACCTGGAGCCAGAAGCCCGACGGCACCGATGAGCTGGTACTCACGGAAGACCTGATCCTGGCGCCCCCCATCATCAAACTGGCGCCCAAAGCGCGCCAGGTGGTGCGGCTGGCCCTGTTAAAGCCGGCCGATGCAAGCCGGCAACTGACCTACCGCATGATCATCCGTGAAGTACCGGAAGCCCTGCCCGCGAGCGGCATCCAGGTTCCCATTGCGCTGGCCCTCAGCATGCCCGTGTTTATCACCCCTCCGGTGGCCAAGCGCCAGGTGAGCTGCACCGTCCAGCGTCCGGAAGCCAAAACCGTGGGCCTGCAGTGCGGCAACACAGGCACGGCCTATGCCCAGATTCGCGAAGCGACGCTGATGCGAGGCGAGCAGGCACTGGCCAAGTTCGAGGGCGGCAGCTACATCCTGCCGGGTGCCACCAAGCTCGTCAGCCTCAAAAGCGAGCAAGCCGTCACGGCGGGCGAAGCCAAGCTGGTGGTGACTTTCGACGACGGCCAAAGCCAGACGACCAGTATCACCTTGCCCTGACCGAGCCCCATGACGAGGAGGCGCCCGCAGGTCTTACGAATGCAACCCCTGGCCATCGGCATAGCCAGCCTGTGCTGCGTCCTCGCCGCGCAGGCTCAAACCACGGCGCCCGCCAACGCGCCGACGGCGGCCCGCGCCGCCAATGACCGCCTGCTTCCGCTGGAAGTGTTCATCAACAGCACCAAGGGCGGTGTCTGGACCCTGCTGGAGCGCAACGGCATCCTCTACGCGCCCGAAGACGCTTTTGAAGAGTGGCGGCTGAATCGCCGCCCCAGCGCACAAGACATCGATTTCCAGGGCCAGCGCTGGTATGCCCTCTCGTCCATCCCGGGGTTCGAGGCACGCCTGAATTTTGCCGAGCAGTCGGTCGACCTGATCTTTTCCCCGGCGGCCTTCAATGCCGTGCGCCTGACGCAGGAATCCGCCATGCGCCCGCCGCTGTCGCCGAGCGTGCCGGCGTTCTTTGCCAACTACGACCTGAATTACCTGAGCACCCACACCCGCAACGCCATCGGCGGCGCGGGGGACGCCCGGGATCTCGGGGCCTTGACCGAGTTGGGGTTTTCCGGGCAGTGGGGGCTGCTGACCAGCAGCTACGTGGGCCGCAACCTGGTCAGCCAGGACCCGACCGTCAAGGCTTCCTGGCGGCGACTGGAAACCACCTATACGCGCAATTTCCTGGAATCCAACAGCACCCTGCGACTGGGCGACAGCAGCACACGCACCGGCATTTCGGGACGATCCGTCTATTTCGGTGGCGTGCAGTTCGCCAAGAATTTCTCCCTGCAGCCCGGCTTTGTCACCCAGCCCATCCCCACGGTAACCGGGCTGTCGGCCGCCCCGAGCACCGTGGAGCTGTACGTCAATGATGCGCTGCGCCAGACCTCCAAGGTGCCTTCCGGCCCTTTCAGCATCGACAACTTTCCGGCGCTGACAGGCGCCGGCGAGGCGCGCGTGGTGGTGCGCGACATCCTGGGCCGCGAGACAGTCATCACCCAGTCTTTCTTCAGCAATGCCAACCTGCTGGAGGAAAACCTCAGCGACTGGAGCTTCGAGGCGGGAGCCATACGCAACCAGCTGGGCATCGAGAATGCCGACTACGGCCCCCGCTTT
The DNA here is from genome assembly GCF_056405195.1 of Polaromonas sp. P1_H6. Lineage (NCBI taxonomy): Bacteria > Pseudomonadati > Pseudomonadota > Betaproteobacteria > Burkholderiales > Comamonadaceae > Polaromonas > Polaromonas sp. P1_H6. The sequence goes on along the minus strand of NZ_JBFUCN010000003.1, from coordinate 106,145 downwards.
GTATCGGGCCTGTGGCGCCAGGGCCTGACCAAGAGCATCACTGTCGAGGCCAATGGCGAATGGTCCCGGCCCCTGTCGCGCATGGGTGCGGGCGCCAGCTATGAGCTGCCCTTCCAGATGCTGGGGCAGACCGCGGTGTCCTTCAGCCGCAGCGACACCGCCGGCCGCGGCCACAACTGGCTGGTCGGCATCGAACGCACCGGCCTGCGCCACGGCGTCTCGCTGAGCGCGGAAGGCGCGTCGCGCGGCTACCGCCAACTGGGCATAGACACAGCGTCGCCGCTGCCACGCCTGCAGACCACCGCCAGTTACAGCTATAGCACCGACCAGTTCGGCGCGTTCAACGTGAGCTATGCGGGCTTTGACACCTACGACCTCGGCAAACTCGACACCGTCAGCGTCAACTACACCATGCGGCTCGGGCCGCGCAGCGCCCTGACCTTAAGTGCCACGCGGCTCAGCGGATCCTCCTCCGGCACCTCGGTGGGCGCGACCCTGATCGTGCCGCTGGACAACCACATCACGATTGCTTCCGGCGTCACCACTCGCAGCGGGACGACCGAAGGTTATGTGAACGCCAGCCGGGCCCTGAGCGCTGAAACCGGCTGGGGCTGGCGCACGGCCCTGGGCACGCGCGCGGAGGGCCGCTACACGGAGGGCGGCGCCTATTACCAGGGCAGCAAAGGCTTGTTTTCGGCCGACGTCAACGCGGGCGAAAACCAGCAGAACCTGCGCCTGGGCCTGGTCGGGGGATTGGTCATGGCCGAAGGCCAGGCCTTCGCGACACGCCGGGTGCAGGACAGTTTCGCCATCGTGGAAGTGCCGGGCTATGCCAATGTCGGCGTTGGCTTCCAGGGCAGCACACTGACCCGCACCGATGAAAAGGGCGTGGCGCTGCTGCCGCGTTTGCTGCCCTTCCAGCGCAACAGCGTGCGGCTGGACCCGACCGAACTGCCCATCAGCGCCGAGCTCGACTCGATCGAGCAAGAGGCCGTGCCGGCCCTGCGCGGCGGGGTCAAGATCACCTTCCCCGTGCGCTCGGGCCGGGGTGCCCTGATCCGCATCGTGCTCGACAACGGTGAACCCGCACCCGCCGGCGCCGAGATCGAGTTGATAGGCGACAAGAAGGAATTCTTCGTCGCCCGCCGCGGCGAGGCCTTCGTCACCGGACTGCAACCCTCCAACCGCCTGCGCCTGAAGTGGAACGGCGCGAGTTGCACCTTTACCGTCGAGCTGCCGCCCGGCAACCTTGAAGACATTACCCGCGTGGGCCCGGTCCACTGCTCAGGAGTCAAACCGTGAATTCCGTAAACCCCTGGCGCCTCGCCGCGGCGGCATGCCTGTCCCTCGCGGGCGCGGCGCCGGCCATGGCGGCGCTGGTCTGCAACGCCACCGCCACACCCGTGCAGATGGTGTACTTCGAGAACGACCCCAACCCTACCACCGGCGCCTGGACCGTCACGATTAATTGCTCACGCGGCCCGACGGACCCGACCACCTCGCCCTACACCCTGCGGGCCGACGACGGTTTCAACCCCGGCGCCGGAAGCACCAACCAGGCGGTGAACGGCACCGGCGCGGCCAACCAGATCGCCTACGACCTTTTCAGAACGGCGCCCGGGAACGGGGAATGGGGCTATACCAATGCCACCGACTTCGCGGGAACGATCACCTTCGGCAGCGCCCTGACGGCCAGCGTCACGCATGTCTTTTACAGCCGCATTGCCGCCGGGCTCAACAAGAACGCCAAGATCTTCACCGACACCGTGACCATGCGCCTGCGCTACGACAACGGCCCCAACAACAACACGGACGTCTTTCCCACCTTCCCCGTGAGCATCAACAACCAGTCCATCTGCCTGCTCAGCACGCCACCCGGGAACATCGTGTTCAACTACACCTCGTTCCAGCCGACTCCCGCCACGGCCAGTACAGCCTATGCCGTGCGCTGCACCATTGGCGAGCCCTACACGATGGCCCTGGATGCGACGGCGGGAAACCTGCTCGGCCTCAATTACAGCCTGGCGCTGAGCAATCCTGGAGGCCAGACAGGCACCGGCTTCCCGCAGAATTTCACCATCAACGGCACCATTGCTGCGGGCCAGTCCGGCACTTGCGGAGGGGGTATTTGTACCAGCGCGGCGCCGCGCACCCTGACCGTGACGTATTGACCTCGCAGTCCTCTTTTTTTCTTGTTTATGCAAGCGGCCAAGCCGCTTGCCTCCCCCGTCACAGTGTGACTTTTGTCACGAATTCTCAGCGCCTGAGTTCATGAAAGCAGCGCGATTCAGCGCAATGCAGCACCATTCACCATACTGCTACAAGACGTTACTATCACTACCTGAAAGTCGTCGTGTCTGGCAACAGCCTGGGCAGATGCAACGGAGTCAATCGATGAGTGCTTCTTACGCATTGCGCAGCGTCCTGATAGCCTTGCTATGCATTTGCGCACTGCGGGCCCAGGCCGCCATTGTTTGCAACGTATCGTCTTCCGGTTTCACGGCTTACTATTTCGAAAACGATCCCAACCCGACCAACGGCACCGGAAGCTTTACGGTGAGCTGCAGCCGGACAGCGGGCGACGCTATCACGTTCGCCTACACCCTGACCTCGGACGACGGCCTGCATGAAAGCGGCGGCTTCAACCGGGCGTTCAATGGAGCAGGAGGAACAGGCGCAGCCAGGATGAACTACAACCTCTACCGTGACGCGGGCCTCACCCAGCGGTGGGGCAATAGCACAGCGCTGGACTTTACCGGCACCGTCAATTTCGGCACTGCCGCCACCTTGTTCGCCACCCATACCCAGACCTACTACACCACCATCCCCGCCGTCCAGAACAAGAACGCCGGCCTCTTTACCGACACAGTGACCATGAGGCTGTGCAACTCCCTGGGTACAGGTTGCGGCACCGGCAACCTGTCGAATGGCACCTTCCCGGTCACCATCAACAACAACTCGCTGTGTCTGCTGACCACCCCCCCGGGCAGCATCAGCTTCAACTACACCTCGTTCCAGGTAGCGAATGCGACGGCCAATACGTCCTACACCGTCCGCTGCACGATTAATCAGGCTTACGCCATGACCCTGGACGCGCCGGGGGGCACCTTGCTGGGCCTGAACTACACCCTGTCATTGAGCGCGCCCGGTAACCGCACCGGCACCGGTTTGCCGGAAAACTTCACGATCAACGGCACCATCCTGGGTGGCGGCAGCACATCCGGTACCTGCAGCGGTGCCACCTGCAACCAGACGCAGCCACGTACCCTGACCATCACCTACTGAGGCAATCACCGCTGTTTTTCTGTCTGGGCAGGCCTGCGGTAGGCCATGCCGTCAAGATCAGCCGCTGATCCGTTTGGGCCTCGCTTCCTGCTGAGTTGCCATCTGGCGCCGGTCGGCAAGAGGTACACGAGCATCCAGCGTTGGCGCTTCACCCCTGCGCGTGTGCGTCGCAACAGCTTTGCGTCGCGGCTCCGCGTGGTTTCGCCTCAAAACTGATAAATACGATCTGGAAATCGATAATAATTTCTAATTTTGGTTAATATTGCCAAAAATTTCACGAATTAATTACAGAATCAATTTTTACTAAATTTATCAATTTAATTAGAATGGTCGTTACTACTGACAGATTCAGGAGTACACGCCATGCGGACTTTCAAGACAGTTTTGGGCTTCCTGCTTGCCACGCAAGCTTTGCTGGCCTGCCCTGCGCTCCATGCGCAAAGCGCTTCAGCATCGTTTGGCGTCACCATCGTGCTGAACACCTTCAGCGAGGCCGTGACGGCCGACCACCGCTGCACCCACCGGGGACGAGCCGACGGGCCCAAGGAAACCCTGCGCATCAGCTGCCCCGCCACGGTGGATGTACAGGCCATTGCAAGCGCCTCGAATGGGAAAACGGGACAGCCCCAACGCCTGAATGCGCTGGCTGTCGTGGCGGGAAAACCCATGCGGTCCACGGAACCGCTTGAGCTGACCATCTCCTGGTAGCCCGATCTGGCCGGCCCCGGGGTCGCGCAGGCCCCTTCAAACCCAGCGCGAGGCTATTGACCCAGCCAACGCACCAGCTGCCGCCCCACCTCAGGCCGGCTCAGCAGTTCCATGTGGTTCATGCCCTGCGCTATCCACTGGTTTTCCGGCGCAAACGCCAGGCAACGCTCCGGCTCCGCATGCAGGCCCAGCGCGCTTTCGAGTGACACCAGGCCGTCGCCGACCATCTTGCGCGCCAGCGCCTCCCGCACCGCCATCAGCGGCCCCTTGCCGGGCGCCAGCGTGGTGGCCGCGACGGTGTAGCAATTAACACCGGCCGGCAGCGGCACGGGCCGGCGCGCATCGGGCCCGCGCTCAAAGCGCCCCGCGTCATGCCAGTCGGCACGCAGCACATTGCCGTGGCGCAGGTCGGTGATGCCGGCGCTGCGCACCTGGCCTATCCTGGCGAACGGTTTGGTCACGATGTTGCCGCCCAGCACACCGTCCACCCAGCTGCCCAGGCGCTCCAGCGGCGCGCCGTGATGCGGGGTTCCCAGGAACACCAGCGCCTTGAGCTGCGCCAGCCAGCTGTAGCCGGCCTCGGCCGCCTGGTGGCAGGCGCTGCGCGCGACCAGGCCGCCCATGCTGTGCACCAGAAACGTGATGCTTTCAACCGGCTGCGGCCAGGCTTTGGCCAGTTGCTGCAGCAGCCCGGCCAGTTGCTCGCCGTTGTCCGAGGTGTGCAGGCCGGTGTTGTAGTGCAGGTAGACGGGCGTATACCCAAGCTCGCGCGCCAGCTGTTCGCCGTGGCCCTTGAAGCCGCCGGCGGCCGCGCTGTTCCATTGCAGGTCGTTCATGCACAGGCCGTGCACTACCACCAGCAGCTTTCCCGTCGCATTCGGCAAGCGCACGGCCAGTGCCTGCGCTTCCAGCAGCAGCGGCTGGCCCTGATGGCGCAGGCGCATGGAAATCGCCAGCGGGTTGGCTGTCTCGGCCAAGCGGTCGCCCAGCACGCCATTGAGCGCCGACAACATGGCCTCGCGCTGCGGCGTCGAGGCCCGTCCCGCCAGCGGCGCCGCGCGCGACAGCAAGGCATTGGCCGTGCCGCCGGCCAGCCGCGTCACACCCTTGATGCCGCCGTAGACCAGGCCGGTGATGCCCAGCGGGCGCACGCCGCTGGCGCCCGGCATGCGATTGATGAATTTCGCGCCCAGCGGGCCGAAAGGCGCGGCGACGGCCTTGTAGATATTGCCCTGCACGCTTTCGGCCAGGCCGGTGACGCCCAGCGTGGCCTGCGTGGCAAGCTGCGCCAGCCCCTGGATGTCGGAGACATGCAGCCAGGTGGGCAACAGGCCCGGCGAAAAAGGCCCTGGCGTTTCGGGCTGGTCGGGTGGGGTCATGCCCGATTGTGGAGGCAGAGCCGCACGCGCGCCAGCAGGTGTTGGGACGGCCCTGGAAGCGCCTCGCCCCGAGCCCTGGCCCTAGTGCGGCAATTTGCCCGGCTCTTCATGCGCGGTCTGCTCCGCGCAGTAGGCAAACAGGCTGTCCAGTTCACTGGATTTATCGAATACGGCGTCGGCGCCCAGGTCCGCGGAGCGGCGGCGGATTTCCGGCGTCGCGTAATTGGTGAGCACCACGACCTTCTGGTAAGGCTCGCGGTTGCGGCAGCCCGCCAGCACGCCCAGGCCGTTGCCCTCTTTCAGGAAAAGGTCGACGATGGCCAGCTGCCATTCCCCGTTGTGCGCGCGCAGCCAGCGGCTGGCCTCGGCCTGGGTAGCCCCATGGCCCGTGACCTGGACAGCGGCGATTTCCTGGAGCGCCTCGATCAGGTTCTCCAGGACGATCTGGTTGTCCTCGACCAGGTAAGTAATAAGTGCCATACACCCACTTTAGGCCGCTGCGGGGCAGGCGCTGCCATCCGTTGGCCCGCCTCCAGGTAGGACAGCGTAGTACCCGCTGGCCGCGCCAACATCAAGGTCGGAGCGGCCCTAGAAATGCTCGTGCGGCGCCAGGTAACGCCACTGCCCCACAGGCAGGTGCCCCAGGTTGACCTGGCCTATGCGCACACGCTTGAGCCCCGTCACAAACAGCCCCACCTGCTCGCACATGCGGCGGATCTGGCGTTTTTTGCCTTCCTTGAGCACAAAACGCAGCTGTTCGGGGTTTTGCCACGACACCTTCGCGGGCCGCAGCGCCTGGCCGTCCAGGCTCAGGCCGTGGTTCAGCAGGGCCAGCTTTTCGGGCGGGAGCACCGACTGCACGTTGACCGTTTCCGGCCCGTAGCTCACGCGCACCAAATACTCCTTTTCGATGTCCGAGTCTTCGCCGATCAGCTGGCGCGCCACGCGCCCATCCTGCGTGAGCACCAAAAGGCCTATCGAATCGATGTCGAGCCGGCCCGCCGGCGCCAGGCCGCGCAGCTGTTCGTGGCCCCAGCGCATGTGGCTGTTGCATTCGCGCCAGCGGTTTTGCGGCTGCACCAGCACCACGGCCGGCTCGTGCCCGTCCTCGGCCTGGCCGCTGACGTAGCCGACCGGCTTGTTGATCAGGATGGTGACCTGCATGCGCTGCTGTTGCTCGGCCTGGCGGTCGATCTCGATGCGCGCGTCCACCGCCACCGGCTGGCCCATCACGGCGGGCGCGCCGTTCACGCGCACCCAGCCGCGCGCGATCCAGTCGTCGGCCTCGCGGCGCGAGCACAGGCCCAGTTCGGCCATGCGCTTGTTCAAGCGCACGGTAGGCGCGGGCGCACCCGCTGCGGCGGCCGGGGCTTTGGGGATGCGGACGGCGGCGCCCACGGGTTTGGGGGCTGAGCCGGGTTTGAGGGGGTCTTGCATGGGCTGGGTACTTGATCGAGCTAGGTGCCCGGCTGTCGGGCGCTATGGTGGCTATTGTCCCACCCAGAGCCGGTAACCGACCCCGGTTTCGGTCAGCAGGTGTTGGGGTTGCGCCGGGTCGGTTTCGAGCTTCTGGCGCAAATGGCCCATGTAGATGCGCAAATAGTGGTTTTGCTCCGCGTGCGAGGGCCCCCAGACTTCGCGCAGCAGTTGCCGGTGCGTCAACACCCGGCCGGCATGGCCGAGCAGCACCGTGAGCAGGCGGTATTCGATGGGCGTCAAATGCACCTCCACGCCGGCGCGCCGCACCAGCCGCGCCTGGCGGTCCACCTCCACCTCGCCGAAGCGGAACAGCGGCTCGTCGGGCGCGCCGTCGGCCCCGGCCCCGCGCGGGCGGCGCAGGTTGGCGCGCACGCGGGCCAGCAGCTCGCCCACGCCAAAGGGCTTGGTCAGGTAGTCGTCGGCGCCGGCATCCAGCGCGGCGATCTTGTCGGCCTCGTCGGCGCGCGCCGACAGCACCACAATCGGCACGGCCGACCAGCCGCGCACGTCGCGAATCACCTCCAGCCCGTCGCCGTCGGGCAGCCCCAGGTCCAGCACCAGCAGGTCGGGTTTGCGCGTGCCGGCTTCGGTCAGCCCGCGTTTGGCGGTGTCGGCCTCGAACACCTGCCAGCCCTCGGCCTCCAGCGCCGCGCGCACAAAGCGGCGTATCTGCGGCTCGTCTTCAATGACGACGGCAACGGGAGCGGGATGCGACATGGTGTGATCAGGCGGTTTCAGGCAGGCCCTGGGGCGGCGTGCGCCGCGGCAGGGTGACGGTGAATTCTGCACCACCGCCCGCTGCATTGCTTGCGGTGACCTGCCCGCGGTGCGCCTGCACCACCGCCTGGCAGATTGCCAGGCCCAGGCCCACGCCCGGTGTAGCCGATTCGGCCTCGCCACGCGTGAATTTCTCGAACAGCTCGTGCTCGCGGCCTTTCAGTGCGGCGGGCAGGCCGGGACCGTGGTCGCGCACCGTGAGCCGTAGCGCCGTGTCCGTCACCTCGGCGCTGATGTCAATCGGTGGCTTGCCGTACTTCGCGGCATTCTCCAGCAGGTTGACCAGCACGCGCTCCATCAGCACCGCGTCAAATTCGACCAGCGGCAGGTCGGCGGGCAGCGCCGTCACCACCGCCCTGCCGGCCAGCGCATGCTGGGCCTGACGTATCGCCGAGCCCACGATCTCCTCGACCGACTGCCAGTCGCTGCGCAAATTGACGGCGCCGCTTTGCAGCCGCGCCATGTCCAGCAGGTTGTTGACCAGTGCGCTCAGGTGGCGTGCTTCGCCGGCGATGGCGCGCGCCGCCTGCGACTGCTCATCGCTGAGCGGCGGCGCCGTGCGCTGCAGCGAATCGGCCAGGCCGATCAGCGCGGTCAGTGGCGTGCGCACGTCGTGCGAAATCGCGGCCAGGAGCATGTTGCGCAGTTTTTCGGACTCCATCTGCACCACCGCCTGCTGGGCCACATCCACATAGTGCACACGCTCCTGCGCGATAGCGATCTGCCGTGCCAGCGTGTCAAGCTGCTGCATCTGCTCCGGGATCAGCAGCCAGCGTGCCTGCGCGGGCTTCACGGCCAGCACGCCGCGCACCCGCATGGGCGCCTTGAGCGGCAGGTAATGCCAGGCCTGGGCCGACAAGGTAGCCGTGGCCAGCCCGGCCGGCTGTTCGTTACGAAACACCCAGTCGGCCACACTGGCGTCAAAATCCGCCGGCGGTTTTTCAGGCGGCAGCAGCTGGTCGTGGCCGTCGGTCACCAGCACCAGCGCCTGGCCGCCGAAGTTGCGCCGCGCGGCCGCCTCGCCGAGCTCGGTGACCTGCTCGCTCAGCAAGGCCGCCGACAAATCGCGCGTGAGCTCGAACAGCGACTGTGCGCGGCGCTCGCGGCTGGCCGCGATGCGCGCCTGGAAACGCAGGCCCGCCGTGAGCTGGCCGGTCAGCAGGCCCACCACCAGCATCACGCCGAAAGTCACGAGGTATTGCACGTCGCTGACGGCGAAAGACAGGCGCGGCGCGACAAAGAAGTAATCAAAGGCCGCGACATTGAGGAAAGCCGCGAGCGCCGCCGGACCGCGCCCGAACTTCAGCGCCACCAGCACCGTAGCCATCAGGAACACCATCACGATGTTGGCCAGGTCGAAGTAAGCCAGCAGCGGCAGGGCCAGCAGCGTGACGGCCGCGCTGCCCGCCGCGGCCCAGGCATAACCGGGCAGCTTTCCTTGCCAGGCGGCAGCCTCGTCATCCTCGGCCGAACGCTGCACGGCGCGCGCCAGCCGCCGCGCGCTGTCGGCATGGCCCACCTCGACGATGTCCAGCGTAGGCGCCAGCGTCGCGAGGCGGCGCGTCATCGAGGGGCCAGCCCACAACGCGCGCCAGCCCGGCAACTGCGGCCGTCCCACCACCAGCGTCGCGCAATTGAGCTGCTGCGCCTGCGCCACCAGTTCAGCGGCGGCATCGCTGCCCGTCAGCACCGCCGTGGCCGCGCCCAGTTCTTCGGCCAGCTGGATCACGGCCAGGATGCGGTCGCGTTCGGCCACCTCCAGCAACTGCAGGCGCGGTGTTTCCACATAAGCCGCATGCCAGCGCACATTGAGCTGGCCGGCCAGGCGCGCCGCCGTGCGCACCGTTTGTTCGGCGCCCTGGCGCGGGCCTATGCAGGCCAGGATCGCGCCTTCGGTGTTCCATACCGGGGCGATGGATTTCTCGACGCGGTAGCTGCGCACGTCGTCTTCCACATGCTCGGCCGTGCGCCGCAGGGCAATCTCGCGCAACGCAATCAGGTTGCCCTTGCGGAAAAAGTTCTGCGCCGCGCGTTCGGCCTGCTGCGGCATGTAGACCTTGCCGGCCTTGAGCCGCGCCATCAGCTCATCGGGCGTGACGTCGACCAGGATGATTTCATCGGCGCCGTCCAGCACCGTGTCCGGCACGGTCTCATGCACGCGTATGCCTGTGATGGCGCCCACCGTGCCGTTCAGGCTCTCCAGGTGCTGCACATTGACGGCCGACCAGACCTCGATGCCGGCCTCCAGCAGCTCGTGCACGTCCTGCCAGCGCTTGGCGTGGCGCGAACCTTCCACATTGCTGTGCGCGAGTTCGTCGACCAGCAGCACCGCCGGCTTGCGCGCCAGCGCCGCGTCCAGGTCGAACTCTTTCAGCGTGCGGCCGCGGTAGGCCACCTCCCGCAAAGACAGTTGCTCCAGCCCCGCCAGCAATTCCATGGTTTCGCTGCGGCCATGGGTTTCGACCACGCCGACCAGCACGTCGCGCCCGGCCTTGCGCTCGCGCTGCGCGGCGCTGAGCATGGCGTAGGTCTTGCCCACGCCAGCGCTGGCGCCGAAGTAAATACGCAAGCGGCCCCGGCGCGCCTTTTCTTCCTCGCCGCGCAGGCGGTCCAGGAGTTCATCAGGGTCGGGGCGGGCGTCGGGGGAAATGGCCATGGATTTATGGAGGGTGCCTCATGGTATCGATTAACGCAAAGCCTCAAGCGCGAGATTGAGCTTCAGCACATTGACCTGGGCCTCACCCAGAAACGCCGGCCAGGGGCGTTCGGTGTGCTGTTCGACCAGGGCCTGCACCTTCTCCAGCGGCAAGCCACGCGCCCTGGCCACCCGGGCTGCCTGGTAGCGCGCGGCGGCGGGGCTGATGTGCGGGTCCAGCCCGCTGGCCGAGGCCGTGACCAGGTCCACCGGCACCGCTGCGGTATTGCCGGGATCCGCCGCTTTGAGCGCTTCGATACGGCCTTTCACGGCATCGACCAGCGCGGGATTGAGCGGCCCCTGGTTGGCGCCGCTGGAAGCCGCGGCGTTGTAAGGCATGGGTCCGGTGGCGGAGGGACGGCCCCAGAAATGCTTGGGGTCGCCGAAGTTCTGGCCTATCAGCGCGGAGCCGACCGGCTTGCCGTCGCGCACGATCAGGCTTCCCGCGGCCTGCGACGGGAACAGCGACTGCGCGGCACCGGTCACCACCAGCGGGTAGGCGACGCCAGTGACCAGGGTCAGCACGGTGAACATCACGAGTGCGGGGCGAAGTATGGTTTTCATGGTGTTTCCTTATGCGAAATTCATCGCGACCAGCAGGAGATCAATCGCCTTGATGCCGACAAAAGGCACGATCAGGCCGCCCAGGCCATAAATCAGCAGGTTGCGGCGCAGCAGTGCCGCCGCGCCGACGGGCCGGTATTTCACGCCCTTGAGCGCCAGCGGGATCAAGAACATGATGACCAGCGCGTTGAAGATCACCGCCGACAAAATCGCTGTCGAGGGGCTGCCCAGGCGCATCACATTGAGCGCGGCCAGCTGCGGGTAGGTGCTCACAAAGATCGCCGGGATGATGGCGAAGTACTTGGCCACGTCGTTGGCGATGGAAAACGTCGTGAGCGAGCCGCGCGTCATCAGCAAGGCCTTGCCGGTCTCCACCACCTCCAGCAGCTTGGTAGGGTTGGAATCCAGGTCCACCATGTTGGCGGCTTCCTTGGCGGCCTGGGTGCCGCTGTTCATGGCCACCGCCACGTCGGCCTGGGCCAGGGCCGGCGCGTCATTCGTGCCGTCGCCCATCATCGCCACCAGCCGGCCCTCGGCCTGGTACTGGCGTATCAATTTCAGCTTGTCTTCGGGCGTCGCCTCGGCCAGGAAGTCGTCGACGCCGGCTTCGGCGGCGATCGCGGCGGCCGTGAGCTTGTTGTCGCCGGTGATCATCACCGTCTTGATGCCCATGCGGCGCAACTCGCCGAAACGCTCCTTGATGCCGGCCTTCACAATGTCCTTGAGCTCCACGATGCCCAGCACGGCGTTGCCGTCGGCCACCGCCAGCGGCGTGCTGCCGCGGCGTGCCACCTCGTCGGCAGCGCGCAGCACCTCGGCCGGCACATTGCCGCCCAGCGCCTCCACATGCTTGCGGATCGCATCGACCGCGCCCTTGCGCAGCTGGCGCGTGCTGCCGTCGGGGCGCTGCACGTCGATGCCGCTCATACGGGTTTGAGCCGTAAAAGGTACTTCGAGGCTGTCACCCACCAGGGCTTCACTCGCGCCCAGGCGCTGCGCCAAGGCGACGATGCTGCGGCCCTCGGGTGTTTCATCGGCCATGGAGGCTTGCATCGCGGCTGTGGCCAGTTTGGCGCCCGTCAAGCCAGGTGCAGGCAAGAAGCTCGAAGCCTGGCGGTTGCCGTGGGTGATGGTGCCGGTCTTGTCGAGCAGCAGCACGTCCACGTCGCCGGCGGCTTCCACCGCGCGGCCCGAGGTGGCAATCACATTGGCCTGCATCATGCGGCTCATGCCGGCCACGCCCACGGCCGACAGCAGGCCGCCTATGGTGGTCGGGATCAGGCAGACCAGCAGGGCCACCAGCGCCGTGATGCTGACCACAGTTCCCGCGCCCGCCGCGCCCACGCTGAACACCGAGAAAGGCAGCAAGGTGACCGTGACTACCAGGAAGACAATCGTCAACGCCACCAGCAGGATGGTCAGCGCGATTTCATTCGGCGTCTTCTGGCGTTTGGCGCCTTCAACCATGCTGATCATGCGGTCCAGGAAAGACTCGCCGGGGTTGACCACGATGCGCACCACCAGCCAGTCGGACAGCACGCGTGTGCCGCCGGTCACGGCCGAGAAGTCACCGCCCGACTCGCGCACCACGGGGGCCGATTCGCCGGTGATGGCGCTTTCGTCGACCGAGGCCACGCCTTCAATGACCTCGCCGTCCAGCGGGACCATGTCGCCAGCTTCGACGAACACCACCGCGCCCTTGCGCAGGTTTTCGGCTTGCTCCGGCAACCAGGCGGTACCGTGGAAGACCTTGCTGTTGGCCTCCTTGAATTTTTTGGCCCAGGTGCTCTTTTTAAGGCTGCGCAGCGACGCGGCTTGTGCCTTGCTGCGGCCCTCGGCCAGCGCCTCGGCAAAGTTGGCGAACAGCACGGTGAACCACAGCCAGACGGCCACGGCCAGAATGAAGCCTGCTGGCGCCTCGCCCTGTCCCTGCAAGGCCTGCAGGCCCAGCAAGGTGGTGAAGATGCTGCCGATGTAGACGACGAACATGACCGGGTTTCGCCATTGCACGCGCGGGTTCAGCTTGGTGAACGAGGCCGCGATGGCAGGTTTGAGCAGTGCGGGGTCGAGCAGCACAAAAGGTTTTTGGGTAGTCATATCACTTCTCTTTCGCTGCGATTCAATGGGCTGGCCAGAGCATCAAATGCTCGACCACCGGTCCCAGCGCCAGGGCTGGCACGTAATTGAGCAGGCCCACCAGCAGCACGGTGCCTATCAGCAGCATCACAAACAGCGGACCGTGCGTGGGCATGGTGCCAGCCGTGGCCGGCAGGCGTTTCTTGGAGGCCAGCGCGCCGGCAATCGCCAGCACCGGCACGATGACGCCGAAACGGCCCAGCCACATCACCAAACCCAGCAGCGTGTTGTAGAAGGGCGTGTTGGCCGACAGGCCGGCAAAGGCGCTGCCGTTGTTATTGCCGGCCGAGGTCAGCGCATACAGGATTTCAGAAAAGCCATGCGCACCCGGGTTGGCGATGCCGGCCTTGCCCGCGCCGGCCAGTACCGCCACCGCCGTGCCAGCCAACACCAGGATGGGCGTGACCAGGATGGTGATCGAGACCAGCTTCATCTCGTGCGATTCGATCTTCTTGCCCAGGTATTCCGGCGTGCGGCCAATCATCAGGCCGGCAATGAACACCGCCAGGATGGCGAAGATCAGCATGCCGTAGAGGCCGGTGCCCACACCGCCGAACACCACCTCGCCCAGCTGCATCATCACCATGGGCACCATGCCGCCCAGCGGCGTGAAGGAGTCGTGCATGGCGTTGACCGCGCCGCATGACGCCGCCGTGGTGATGACCGCGAACAGGCTGGAGGCATCGATACCGAAGCGGGTTTCCTTGCCTTCCATATTGCCGCCGGCCTGCAGCGCGCTGGCCGCCTGGTCCACGCCCAGGGGCGACAACAGCGGGTTGCCGGCATGTTCGGCCGGCGTGATGGCCACCACCGCGACCACAAACAGCAGCGTCATCGCGGCCAGCACGGCCCAGCCCTGGCGCTGGTCGCCCACCGCGCGTCCAAACGCAAAGCACAGCGCCGCGGGGATCAGGAAGATGGACAGCATCTGGAAAAAATTGCTGAGCGCCGTCGGGTTCTCATAAGGGTGGGCCGAGTTGGCATTGAAGAAACCGCCGCCATTGGTGCCCAGCATCTTGATGGCCTCCTGCGAAGCGACCGGGCCCATGGCCAGGGTCTGCGTGCCGGTCTTGGCATCCTCCATCACGGGATTGCCCTTGTCGTCTTTCAAGGCCTGGCCGTCGGCGCCGTTCTTGGCCACCTGGTAGGACGTGGTCTCCAGCGTGGCCACCTCCTTGTAGCCGTCGAAGTTCTGGATCACGCCCTGCCCCACGAGGAAAATCGCGAATACCAGCGACAGCGGCAGCAGCAGCCAGGCCGTGATGCGCGTGACGTCCACCCAGAAGTTGCCGATCGCGCCCGTGGCACGCGCGGCAAAACCACGGAACAGCGCGAACACCACGGCGATGCCGGTGGCGGCCGAGAAAAAGTTCTGCACAGCCAGCACCAGCATCTGCGTGAGGTAACTCATGGTGGACTCGCCCGCATAAGCCTGCCAGTTGGTATTGGAGACAAAGCTGATGGCGGTGTTAAAGGCCGAGTCGGGCGCCACGGCCACCATGCCGGCCGGGTTCAGCGGCAGCCAGACCTGCAGGCGCTGCAAGGCGTAAACGGCCAGCACGCCCAGCGCATTAAAGGCCAGCAAAGCCAGCGCGTACTGCGACCATTTCATGTTGGTATCGGCGGAGGTGCCGGCCAGGCGGTACAGCGGCGCTTCGAGCTTGTGCATCCAGCCGGGAAGGCTGCCGGAATAAATGCGGGCCAGCCAGAGGCCCAGCGGCCAGGCGGTGAGCAACAGGGCGACCAGGAAAAAAGCCAGCAGGCCCCAGGACGAATTGCTCATCAGAACTCCTCGGCGCAGATCAGCGCATACACGAGGTAGGTGAGCAGCACGATGGCGCAGACGCCGCCAAAGCCGTACAAAACGTCAAGGGGGATCATGAACGGCCCCCTTCGGATTTTTCGAGCCTCTGGAAACCCCAGACCAGCAAGACCATCACACCCCAAAGGGCGGCGGCGCCGAGCATAAACGCAAGATCCATGACTTTCTCCAACTGACAACGATGGGGAAAGTTTCGGATCCGGCGTGTAAAAACGGGGATGAAAGACCGGTGGCCGGTATAAAGAAAGCGTAAAAACCGGCCGTAAAACAATGCCTGCGCGCCAGGCCTTAGCCCGCAAGCCAACGTATCGCGCTGCCAATCACCATATAAAGGCCAATGGCCAGCAAGCCCGCAAAGAACAGCCGCTTGAAGTTTTTCTCATTCAGCCGGCCGCGCAGCATCTGGCCCACCGCCATCCCCAGCAATGCCGCAGGCAAGGCCACCAGCCAGCTCCATCCGCCGGGCAAGGCCGCGGCCGAAAATGAGCCTTCGAGCGCCAGGCGCCCAAACAGCGCGACGGTGGAAACGGTGAAGGACAGGCCCAGCGCCTGCACCAGCTCATCCTTCCTCAGCGACAGGGCCTGCAGGTAAGGCACCGCCGGGAAGACAAAAACACCCGTGGCCGCCGTGATGGCACCGGTGATGAGCCCCGTGACGCCGGAACAAAGCGCCTCGCCACGGCGGGGCACAGCCAGCGGAGCGGCCGCCAGCCCCAGCAGGGCATAGGCCATCAAGGCCGCCCCCAGGCCCGCCGAGGCCACATTGGCATTGAGGGTGACGAGGCTCACGGGCGCCCACAGCGTGCCGGCCGCCACGCCAAGTTGCAAAGGCCAGAGCCGCCTGGCCAGCCGGCCCAGCGCAGCGCCGTCCCACATCTGCCAGGCATTCGTCAGAAACGAAGGCAGGATCAAAATCACCGCTGCCTGCGCGGGCGGCATCACGCCGGCCAGCAAGCCCATGGACAGCGTCGGCAGCCCCAGGCCGACCACGCCCTTGACCAGGCCGGCCAGCAGGAATACCGCGGCAACCACACCCATCAAAAGGGTTTCATGCCCCGAGCCCGTGAGATTGTTTATCCAGTTCATGCAGCCGAATTCTGCGCAGCGACGCGTTCACGCTCAAGCGGTAATATGCGTTGGCAGCCTTCGTTTTCTCCGAAGGCCAGGACCCAACACAGCGCCATGCCCGCCACCCTCCGCTTTGACCTTGTCGACCTGCGGCTCTTCCTGCACGTCATCGACACCGGCAGCATCACGGCCGGCAGCAAGCTCTCGCACCTCGCGCTGGCCTCGGCCAGCGCGCGCATACGCGGCATGGAGGGCGCTCTGGGCGTTCCGCTGCTGGAGCGCCTGCGCGCCGGCGTCAAGCCGACCAAGGCCGGCCTGGCCGTGGCCCACCATGCGCGCCTGGTGCTGCAGCAGATTGAACGCATGCACGGCGAGATAGCCGACTACGCCGGCGGGCTGGCGGGCCGGGTGCGCCTGCTGTCCAACACCGCCGCCATCACCGACTACCTGCCGCAGGCGCTCGCGGATTTCCTCAACACCCATCCGGCCATCGACGTCGACCTCGAAGAACGCCCCAGCCACGTGATCGTGTCGCAGCTGCTGGACCAGGTGGCCGACCTCGGCATCGTGGCCGACTCCGCGGATATTTCCAGCCTGGAGTCCCGGCCGTTCCGTCGCGACCAGCTGGTGCTGGTGGTCCCGCAGGGCAGCGGATTCGGCCGACAGCGACAGACCAGCTTCGCGCAGGCGCTGGCCCATGACTTTGTCGGCCTGGGCGAGGACAGCGCCCTGCAGCAGCACCTGGCCCTGCAGGCAGGGCGCCTGGGGCTGCGCATGCGAACCCGCATACGGCTGCGCAGTTTTGACGCCGTCTGCCGCATGGTGGAGGCCGGTGTCGGCGTGGCCGTGGTGCCGGCCGTCGCGGCCGAGCGCCATGCGGGCGCGGGCAAGCTGCGCCTGCTCAAGCTGTCCGACAGCTGGGCCGACCGCCAGCTTTTGATCTGCGCGCGCCGCTTTGAGCAACTGTCGATGCCGGCCATCAAGCTGGTGGAGGCGCTGTGCGCGCCTGTCCCCGCAGCCACCGCCAAAAAACCAAAGCGATAAAGTCATGCCCATGGACGCACAAGCCGATACCCACACCATCACCAGCCTGCCGCAACTGGAGGCGCTATTCGGCGCCGTCGGTGACGCCTCCCTCAAAAAAGAGGTGGACTATCTGCACCCGGCCTACCAGGCACTGATCCAGGCCTCGCCTTTCGCGGTGCTGGCCACGGCCGGGCCCGGTGGCCTGGACGCCTCACCGCGTGGAGACCCGCCGGGTTTTGTGGCGATCCAGGACGACAAAACCCTGCTGCTGCCGGAGCGCCGCGGCAACAACCGCATCGACAGCCTGCGCAACCTGCTGGCCGATCCGCGCGTGGCGCTGCTGTTCCTGGTGCCCGGCGCCGGCGAGACCCTGCGCGTGAACGGCCGAGCCAGCATCACGACGGCGCCCGACCTGCTGCAACGCTTTGCCATGGAAGGAAAGCCGCCGCACTGCGTCATCGTGATCAAGGTCGAGTCGGTGTTCTTCCAGTGCGCGCGGGCCATCCAGCGCTCAAAGCTCTGGCAGGCCGTGCCGCAAGGCCGGCCCGACGTGCCCACGCCCGGCGCCATGCTGCAGGCGCTGACGGCGGCGGCCATAGACGGCGACAAATACGACCGCGAACTGCCCGCGCGGCAGAAATCGACGCTGTACTGATGGCAAATCTCGCTCCTGACCTTCTGGCCCGCTCCTGGCAGCGCTGCGCGGGTGCACTTGCGCCGCAAGCCATCGCCGGCAGCGTGTTTGATGAGCTGGTCGCGCGCTACTCGGAGCCACATCGCAAGTACCACACCGTGCAGCACCTGGCGGAATGCCTTGCGCATTTCGAGGCCGTCCGCCACCTGGCCGAACGGCCCGGCGAAGTTGAAATCGCGCTCTGGTTCCATGACGCGATTTACGACACCCATCGCCATGACAACGAAAGGCGAAGCGCCGACTGGGCGCGCGAAGTACTGGAAGGCCACGGCGCGCCGCACGCCACCGTGGAGCGGGTGGACGCGTTGATCATGGCCACCTGCCACAGCGCGCTGCCGGTGTCGCCTGATGCGAAGCTGCTGGTGGATGTGGACCTGTCCATCCTGGGCGCCCTGCCGCCACGCTTTGCCGAATACGAAGAACAGATACGCCAGGAATACGCCTTCGTTCCCGAAGAGATCTTCCGCCAGAAGCGCGGGGAGATCCTTAGCGCCTTCCTGGGCCGGCCCTTTATTTACAGCACGCCGCATTTCCAGGCCGCGCTGGAAGCGCGCGCCCGCGACAACCTGCGCCTGGCCATCGCCGGCATCACGAGCTAGGGCCTGTGCGGGGAGCCAGACCCGCCCCCTCGCCCGCGAACACACTGGAGCGCAGCGCCTCCAGGTCCAGCACACGCAGGCCGCCGTATTCGATGCGGATAAAGCCCTGGGCCTGCAAGGCGTTGAGCGCTTCGTTCACGCGCTGGCGTGACAGGCCGACCAGGTAAGCCAGTTCCTGCTGCGTGATACGCAGGATTTCACCGACCCCCGGGTACAGCACCGGGTTGAACAGCGAGGCCAGGCTGCGCGCCACGCGGATGTCGGGGTTGTTCATGCGGTCGATTTCGCGCGCGGCGATGAACTGGCCCAGGCGCTCGTTGAGCTGGTTCATCACAAAGCGGTTAAAGCCGATGGAGTGGTCCAGCAGCCAGTGAAAGGTTTCCACCGGCAGCCCGGCCACCACGCTTTTGCGCAAGGCCTGGATGTTGTAACGGTAGGGCTCGCGCTTGAGCGCCGTGCCTTCGCCGAACCAGCCGCCGGGCGGCACGCCGGTAAAGGTCATGGTCATGCCTTGCTCGTTGTCGCTGCTCATCTTGAGCAGGCCTTCGACCACGCCGAACCAGTAGGTCACCGGCTTGCCCACCCGGCACACATAGTCGCCCGGCGCGGCGTCGCCCACCTGCAGCCCCGCCAACGCGCGCGCGCGTTCATCCGGCAGCAGCAGGGGCAGCCAGGGAATGCCGCGCAATTCGTCCGGCGTGGGCGTCCTGCGGCGTTGGTGAAGGGGTGACTCAGTGGCCATGCTCGCAATGTTCAAGCAGAAACAGGGGTGGCGGATCAGGGAAAGTCCGGGGCGGGCGCAACCCTTGGATTGTCGTCGCGCAGACAGTTGGCCTTCTTTCCAAAGCATAGCATCGGCCCCGCGGAGACAGGCCACCAAGAGCCTGAAACAAGCCCGCCGAGAGCCCACAACGACCAGGAGACGCCCCCATGACAGCCCCTTCCATCCCTTCCATCACCTCGAAAATCGATTCGCCGCCGGCCCGCACCCGCCTGACGCGCCGCCGCATGCTGGGCGCGCTCGCCGCCGTACCGGCCGCGCTCTACGGCCCGGCACACGCGCAGGACAACAGCGGCCCGGTGCGCATCGCGCAATCCATCGCGCTGAGCGGGCCGCTGGGTGAACTGGGCCAGGCCATGCACCAGGGCGCCAAAGCCTGCTTTGCCGGCATCAACGCCAAAGGCGGCGTGAACGGCCGGCTGATCGAGCTCACAACGGCCGACGACGGCTACGACGTCAAACGCGCGCTGGGCAACGTCAAAGGCTTTATCGACGACAAGAGCAATTTCGCGCTCTTCAACTGCATGGGCACGCCCATGATCGAAGCCATGCTGCCGCAGGTGATGGAGTCGGGCATGCCCTTCTTCGCGCCGTTCTCGGGCGCGCTGTCGGCGCGCCCGGCCAACGCGCGCAATGTGTTCAACATACGCGCGAGTTACGCCGACGAGGCCGAGCAGCTGGTGCAGCACCTGGCGACCATAGGCATACGGCGCATCGCCATCGCCTACCAGAACAACTCCTTCGGCAAGGAGGTCTTCGACGCCACCCAGCGCTCCATGGCCAAACACAAGCTGGAAGCGACCGCCATCGTCACCGTGGAAAACAACGCTTCGGATGCCGGCGCGGCGGCGGTCAAGATAGCGGCGTCCAGCCCGGAGGCCGTGCTGGTGGGCCTGGCCGGCAAGCCGACCATCGAGTTCGTCAAAGCGATACGCGCGCAGCGCAAGGGGCTGTCGCTTTACGCGCTGTCCATCATGGGCGCGGCCGCGACGCTCAAGGCCATGGGCGACGACGCCACCGGCATCGCGGTATCGCAGGTGGTGCCGCTGCCGGGCAACACGGTGGTGCCCATGGTGCGCGAATTCCAGCAGGCCTGGAAGGCCGCCGGGGTTGGGCTGGAGCCTTCGCACCTGGCGCTGGAGGGCTACATCAATGCCCGCGTGTTCGCCGAAGCGCTGCGCCGCGCCGGCAAGAACCCGACACGCGCCGCCTTCATCGACAGCACCTGGAACTTGAAGCGCTACGACCTGGGCGGCTTCGAGGTCAGCTTCAGCGATTCGGCCCGAAACGCCTCGCGATTCGTGGAACTGACCATGGTTTCGCGCGACGGGCGCTTTATCCGATAAACCGGGCGGACCCCGGGCACACCCCAGTAGGACTTACCCGGAAATTGTCGTCGCAATGACACCGTAGCGTCAAAGCTGGTCCTACCATTCGACCCATACCAGCGGTTTTTCCCGAAAAAAACGCACATAACGGAGACAAGAAGCGAATGCAGACCACGTTCCCACGATTGCTGCTCAAACATGCGTCCGAGCGCCCCGGCGCCGCCGCCATGCGCGAAAAAGAGTACGGCATCTGGCAGGCGCACAGCTGGGCCGGCATGGCGCAGCTGGTCGAGCACATCGCCTGCGGCCTGCACCAGCTGGGCCTGCGGCGCGGCGAGCACATGGTCATCATCGGCGCCAACCGGCCGCGGCTGTACGCCACCATGCTGGCCGCGCAGGCGCTGGGCGCCATTCCGATCCCGCTCTACCAGGACGCCGTGGGCGCCGAATGCATCTTCCCCATCAACAATGCCGACGTGCGCTTCGCGCTGGTGGAAGACCAGGAGCAGGTCGACAAGCTGCTCGAGATCCGCAGCCAGTGCCCGCAACTGGACCAGATCGTTTATGACGACCCGCGCGGCCTGCGCAACTATGCCGAGGCCGGCCTGCAGTCGCTCGATGCGCTGCTGGACACGGGCCGCGGCTTTTCCGCCGGCCAACCAAATTTCTTCAGGGCCGAAGTCGAAAAAGCGAAGCCGGACGACGTGGCCGCGATGTTTTTCACCTCGGGCACCACGGGCAACCCCAAGGGCGTGGTCCACACACACAACACCCTGCTGGACCGCGCCAAGGCCGGCGCCGATTTCGACAAACTCACCTCCGGCGAGGAAGTGCTGGCCTACCTGCCGCCCGCCTGGGTCGGCCAGAACATCTTCAGCTATGCCCAGTGGCTGGCCTGCGGCTACGTCGTCAACTGCCCCGAAAGCGCCAGCACGGTGACCATAGACCTGAAGGAAGTCGGCCCGACCTATTACTTTGCGCCGCCGCGGATCTTCGAAAGCCTGCTGACCACCGTGATGATCCGCATGGAAGACGCGGGCCGCCTCAAGCGCGGCATGTTCAACTATTTCATGGAGGTGGCCAAACGCGCCGGCCCGGCCCTGATGGACGGCAAACCTGTAGTCGCCATGGACCGGTTGCTGTATGCGCTGGGCAGCGTGATGGTCTACGGCCCGCTGCGCAACACCCTGGGTTTTTCGCGCGTGCGCGTGGCGTATACCGCCGGCGAGGCCATAGGTCCCGACCTTTTCACCTTTTACCGCTCCATCGGCATCAACCTCAAACAGCTGTATGGCTCGACAGAGACCGCCGTGTTTGTCTGCCTGCAGCCGGACAACGAGGCGCGCGCCGACACGGTAGGGGTGCCGATCAGCGGCGTGCAAATCAAGGTGGCCGAGAACGGCGAGATCCTCGTCAAGTCCGCCGGCCTGCTCAAGGAATATTACAAAAACCCCACGGCGACGGCCGAGGTGCTGAGTGCCGACGGCTGGTATCACACCAGCGACGCGGGCTTTATCGACGCCGGCGGCCACCTCAAGATCATCGACCGCGTCAAGGACGTGGGCCGCATCAAGGGCGGCGCCAACGACGGCGCGATGTTCGCGCCCAAGTATGTGGAGAACAAGCTCAAGTTCTTCCCGCACATCAAGGAAGTCGTGGCCTACGGCGACGGCCGCGACCAGGTCTGCGTGATGCTCAACATCGACTTCGACGCCGTCGGCAACTGGGCCGAGCGCCGCAACCTGCCCTATGCCGGCTACACCGACCTGGCGCAGAAGCCCGAGGTCTACCAGCTCATCCAGGAATGCGTCGAGAAAGTCAACGCCGACCTCAGCGTGGACGCCCTGCTGGCCGGTTCGCAGATCAGCCGCTTCCTGGTGCTGCACAAGGAACTGGACGCCGACGACGGCGAGCTCACCCGGACCAACAAGGTGCGGCGCGGCTTCATCGCCGAAAAATACCAGCCGCTGATCGACGCGCTCTACGGCGGAAAAACCGAGCAGTTCATCGAAACCGTCGTGAAATTCGAAGACGGCCGCAGCGGCAGCGTGAGCGCGACGCTGAAGATCAGCGACGCCCAGACTTTTGCACCTGTGAAAGCGGCCGCCTGATGTCTAAAAAAATCGGTGACGTCATTCTTGACGTCAAGAACATCACCCTCAATTTCGGCGGCGTCAAGGCCCTGTCGGACATCTCCTTCAATGTCAAAGAGCACGAGATCCGCGCCATCATCGGCCCCAACGGCGCCGGCAAAAGCTCCATGCTCAACTGCATCAACGGCGTCTATGCGCCGCAGCAGGGCTCCATCACCTTCCGCGGCCAAACCTTCAAGCACATGAACAGCCACCAGGTGGCGGTGATGGGCGTGGCGCGCACCTTCCAGAACCTGGCGCTGTTCAAGGGCATGAGCGTGCTCGACAACATCATGTCGGGCCGCAACCTGAAGATCAAAAGCAATCTGCTGCTGCAGGCGCTGCGCATAGGCCCGGCCGAAAAAGAAGAAATCATGCACCGCGAGGCGGTTGAAAAAATCATCGACTTCCTGGAAATCCAGGCCTACCGCAAGACGCCCGTCGGCCAGCTCCCCTACGGCCTGCAAAAACGCGTGGACCTGGGCCGCGCCCTGGCCATGGAGCCGCAGGTGCTGCTGCTCGACGAACCCATGGCCGGCATGAACGTCGAGGAAAAACAGGACATGTGCCGCTTTGTACTCGACGTCAACGACGAGTTCGGGACCACCGTGGTATTGATCGAGCACGACATGGGCGTGGTGATGGACATCTCCGACCGCGTGGTGGTGCTCGACTACGGCAAAAAAATCGGCGACGGCACCCCCGACGAAGTACGCAACAACGAAGACGTGATCCGGGCTTACCTCGGCACCAGTCATTAAAGCGGCAGGATTAAAAAGATGGCTTTCTTCTTGGAAACTTTGCTTGGCGGCCTGATGGCCGGCATGCTGTATTCGCTGGTGGCGCTGGGCTTTGTGCTGATCTTCAAGGCTTCCGGCGTCTTCAATTTCGCGCAGGGCGCGATGGTGCTGTTTGCCGCCTTGGCCATGGCGCGCTTTTCGGAATGGATTCCGCGGTGGACAGGCATCAACAGCCTGCTGCTGGCCAACGTCGCGGCCTTTGTGATCGCCGGCGCCATCATGTTTGTGGTGGCCTGGGTCATAGAGCGCCTGGTGCTGCGCCACCTGGTCAACCAGGACGGCGCCACCCTGCTGATGGCCACGCTGGGCATCACCTACTTCATGGAAGGCCTGGGCCAGGCCATGTTCGGCAGCGATATCTACAAGATAGACATCGGCATGCCCAAAGACCCGGTCTTTGTGCTGGAGTCGGTTTACCAGGGTGGCGTGCTGATCAACAAGGAAGACGTGATCGCAGCCGCCATTGCCGCCGCGCTGGTGGCCGCGCTCAGCATCTTCTTCCAGAAGACCGCCACCGGGCGCGCCCTGCGCGCCGTGGCCGACGACCACCAGGCCGCGCAATCCATAGGCATACCGCTCAACCGCATCTGGGTCATCGTCTGGTGCGTGGCCGGTGTGGTGGCGCTGGTGGCCGGGATGATCTGGGGCAGCAAGCTGGGTGTTCAGTTCTCGTTGACCACCGTGGCCCTGCGCGCCTTGCCGGTGGTGATCCTGGGCGGCCTCACCTCGGTGCCCGGAGCCATCATCGGCGGGCTGATCATAGGCGTGGGCGAGAAGCTCTCCGAGGTCTACCTGGGCCCCTTTGTGGGCGGCGGCATAGAGATCTGGTTCTCGTATGTACTGGCGCTGGTGTTTTTGCTGTTCAGGCCACAGGGCCTGTTCGGTGAAAAAATCATCGATCGCGTCTAGATATGAAGCCCCCACGCTTTTCACTTCGCCTTCGGCTCCGTGTAATGCGCTGCCCCCCGGGGGGGCCGCTGCGCCTGCGGCCCGGCAAAGCCGGTTCCGCGGCCCCTGCTGAATGGGGCGCACCCGTACGCAAAACTTCGTTTATCTCGATCTAACACCGGTTCACCTTTATGTTCTACAGAGAAAACGGCCAGTTCAAGACCAGCTATCGCGCCGACCAGCAGATATTTCCGATCGCGCAGGATCGCATCGTCATGCTGGCCCTGCTGGCCGTCGCCTTCATCGCCGTGCCCGCCATGGCCAGCGACTACCTGTTCCGCGCCATCCTCATGCCTTTTGTGATCATGTCGCTGGCGGCGCTGGGCGTGAATATCCTGGCCGGCTACTGCGGCCAGATCTCGTTGGGCTCGGGGGCCTTCATGGCGGTGGGTGCTTACGGCGCCTACAACTTTTTCGCCCGTATCCCCGGCATGCCGCTGATCGTCACCTTGATTTTGGGCGGCCTGTGCGCCACGGTATTCGGCATCCTTTTCGGCCTGCCCAGCCTGCGCGTCAAGGGCCTGTACCTGGCCGTGGCCACGCTGGCGGCGCAGTTCTTCGCGGACTGGATGTTTTTGCGCATCAAGTGGTTCACGCTGGACAACGCCTCAGGCTCGGTGGCCGTGTCCAACCTGCAGGTCTTCGGCCTGCCGCTGGAAAGTGATGTGAGCAAGTACCTGTTCTGCCTCAGCGTGCTGTGTGTGTTGAGCCTTGCGGCCAAGAACCTCGTGCGCGGCGCCATAGGCCGCGAGTGGATGGCCATACGCGACATGGACGTGGCGGCCGCCGTGATCGGCATACGCCCCATGTACGCCAAGCTCAGTGCCTTCGCGGTCAGCTCCTTCATCATCGGCGTGGCCGGCGCACTCTGGGCATTCTTCTACCTGGGTGCCTGGGAGCCGGGCGCCTTCTCGGTGGACCTGTCCTTCAAGCTGCTGTTCATGGTGATCATCGGCGGCATGGGATCCATCATGGGCAGCTTCTTCGGCGCCGCCTTCATCGTGATCCTGCCGATCGCGCTCAGCCGCTTGCTGCCGCTGCTGGCCTCCATGGCCGGTGTCGAGATCACCACCACAGCCGCCTCGCATGCCGAGCTGATGGTCTTCGGCGGCCTGATCGTATGGTTCCTGATTGTCGAGCCGCACGGGCTGGCCAAGCTCTGGTCCACCGCCAAGCAAAAGCTGCGCCTATGGCCCTTCCCCCATTGAGAGAGCCGCACGTGCACGCACCAAGCCGCCCCATATGCTCGCTAGTCCCGATGCGCCGGCCGGCTCCGCAATGTTTACTGACAACGTCGTTCCTTTAACACCCACAGGAGAAGTTCATGAAGATTCGCCAACTCGTTCTAGCCGCGGCCGTCGTGGCCACCAGTGCCACCGCGCTGCTCGGCGGTACGGCCTTCGCCCAGGCCAAGCAGCAGTACATGCCGGTGCTGTCCTACCGCACCGGCCCGTATGCGCCTAACGGCACGCCTATCGCCAACGGCATCGTCGACTACTACAGGCTCACCAACGCGCGCGGCGGCATCAATGGCGTGAAACTTCTGGTCGAGGAGTGCGAAACCGGCTACGACACCGCGCGCAGCGTGGAGTGCTATGAGCGCCTCAAGGGCAACAACGGCGGCGCCGCCGTGATCCAGCCCTGGTCGACAGGCGCCACCTTCGCCATCACGGAAAAAGCCCCGACCGACAAGATCCCGCTGGTGACCCTGGGCTATGGCCGCAGCGAAAGCGCCGATGGCACGGTGTTCAAATGGAATTTCCCGCTGGCAGGCAACTACTGGGTGGCCGGCGACGTGATCATCCAGGCCATCGGCAAGAAGGAAGGCGGGCTCGACAAGCTCAAGGGCAAGAAGATCGCGCTGGTCTACCACGACAGCCCCTTCGGCAAGGAGTCGCTGCCCATCCTGCAGGAGCGTGCCAGGGCGCACGGCTTCCAGCTGATCGAGCTGCCGGTGACGGCCCCCGGCGTGGAACAAAAGGCCACCTGGCTGCAGGTGCGCCAGTCGCGCCCCGACTACACCATCTTGTGGGGCTTCGGCGTGATGAACTCCACCGCGCTCAAGGAAGCCCAGGCCACCGGCTACCCGCGCGAGAAGATGTACGGCGTGTGGTGGTCGGGCGCCGAACCCGATGTGCGCGACGTGGGTGACGGCGCCAAGGGCTACAACGCCGTGGCACTGCAAAACAGCTCGGACTTCGACGCCAAGGTGGTCAAGGAAACCCTGAGCAGCCTGCACGCCAAGGGCCAGGGCACAGGCCCCAAGGAAGAGGTAGGCCAGGTACTGTGGCTGCGCGGCGCCATGAGCGCCATGCTCACCGTCGAAGGCATACGCGCCGCCCAGGAGCGCTTCGGCAAAGGCAAGGTCATGACCGGCGAGCAGGTGCGCTGGGGTCTGGAGAACCTGAACCTCACCCAGGCCAAGCTGGATGCACTGGGCTTCAGCGGCGTGCTGCGCCCCATCAGCACTTCCTGCCAGGACCACATGGGCGCCACCTGGGCTCGCATATCGACCTGGGACGGCAAGGCCTGGAAGATCAGCAGCGACTGGATGCAGGGTGACGAGCAGATCATCAAGCCCATGGTCAAGGCCAACGCCGCCAAGTACGCCGCCGAGAAGAAGCTGGCGCCGCGCACCCCGGCCGACTGCCAGTCTTGAGCGGCGTAGCCGCTCAGCTGGCTTTGCCAGGTACTGACGGCACCCGCCCCAACCCCTCCCGCCAGGCGGGAGGGGCGCGGCTCTCGCGAGCCGCCAGCCTTGAGGGCTGCCCTTACCGGCAGCCCTCAAGATTGGTCAGGAAAAAATATGGACACACCTAACATCATTCTCAACGTCAACGGCATCGAGGTCATCTACAACCATGTGATCCTGGTGCTCAAAGGCGTTTCCCTGCAGGTGCCGCAAGGAAAAATCGTCGCCATCCTGGGCGGCAACGGCGCGGGAAAAACCACAACCCTGCGCGCCGTCTCCAACCTGCTGCAGGGCGAGCGCGGCGCGGTCACCAAGGGCTCCATCGAGCTGCGCGGCGAGCGCATCGAGAACCTCTCGCCGGCCGACCTGGTGCAGCGCGGCGTGGTGCAGGTGATGGAAGGGCGCCACTGCTTCGCCCACCTGACCATCGAAGAAAACCTGCTGACCGGTGCCTACACGCGCAGCAGCAAGGCCGAAGTGGCCGCCAACCTCGAGAAAGTCTACAACTACTTTCCGCGCCTGAAAACCCGGAGTACTTCGCAGGCGGCTTATACGTCGGGCGGCGAGCAGCAGATGTGCGCCATCGGCCGGGCCCTGATGGCCAGCCCGTCCATGGTGCTGCTGGACGAGCCCTCCATGGGCCTGGCGCCGCAGATCGTCGAGGAGGTCTTCAACATCGTGAAAGACCTGAACCAGAAGGAGCAGGTCACCTTCCTGCTGGCCGAGCAGAACACCAATATGGCGCTGAAGTACGCCGACTACGGCTACATCATGGAAAGCGGCCGCGTGGTGATGGACGGCGCGGCCGCCGACCTGGCCAACAACGAGGACGTGAAAGAGTTCTACCTTGGCGTGGGCGGCGGCGAGCGCAAGAGTTTCAAGGACGTCAAGAGCTACAAGCGCCGCAAGCGTTGGCTGGCCTGAGGGGGATAGGGACATGAGCAATTTCTTCGACACCCTGGAACACCGGCCGCATGCCAGCCGCGAGGCCGCCCAGCTGGCCGCGCTGCCGCAGCAGATCGCGCACGCGCAGTCGCACGCGCCGGCTTTTGCCGGCATCCTCAAAGGCGTGAGCGGCGCGGCCGTCAGCTCGCGCGCCGCGCTGGCGCGCCTGCCCGTCACGCGCAAGTACGAATTGCTCGAGCGCCAGCAGGCTTCGCGCGAGGCGGGCGGCGACCCCTTCGGCGGCTTCAGCGCGCTGCGCTATGGCGCCGCGATGCCGCGCGTGTTCGCCAGCCCCGGCACGATTTACGAACCCGACAGCACGCGCAAGGACTACTGGCGCATGGCGCGCGCGCTGCACGCCGCCGGCTTCAGGCCCGGGCAGCTGGTGCACAACTGCTTCAGCTACCACTTCGTGCCCGCCGGCACCATGATGGAAAGCGGCGCCCATGCGCTGGGCTGCACGGTGTTTCCGGGCGGCACCGGGCAGACCGAGCAGCAGGTGCAGGCCATGGCCGAGCTCAAGCCCGCCGGTTATGTCGGCACGCCCAGCTTCCTCAAAATCATTGTCGACAAGGCCGCCGAGATGAAGGTGGGGCTGCCCAGCGTGACCCGAGCCATGGTCTCGGGCGAGGCCTGCCCGCCCAGCCTGCGCGACTGGTTCGCCGAGCACGGCATCGCCGCCTACCAGTGCTATGCCTCGGCCGACCTCGGGCTGATCGCCTATGAAACCGAGGCCCGCGAAGGCCTGGTACTGGACGAAGGCGTGATCGTGGAAATCGTGCGCCCCGGCACCGGCGACCCGGTCGCCGAAGGCGAGGTCGGCGAGCTCGTGGTCACCACGCTGAACCCCGACTACCCGCTGATCCGCTTCGGCACCGGCGACCTCTCGGCCGTGCTGCCGGGCCACTGCCCGAGCGGGCGCACCAACACGCGCATCAAAGGCTGGATGGGCCGGGCCGACCAGACCGTCAAGGTGCGCGGCATGTTTGTGCACCCGGGCCAGGTCGCCGACATCGCGAAACGTTTTCCTGAAGTGCTCAAGGCCAGGCTGGTGGTCAGCGGCGAAATGGCCAACGACAGCATGCACTTCCAGGCTGAGGCCTCATCCACCCCCGACGGATTGGACCAGCGCATAGGGGAAGCCATACGCGATGTCACCAAGCTGCGCGGCACGGTGCAGCTGGTCGCGCCCGGCAGTCTCCCCAACGACGGAAAGGTTATTGAGGACGCTCGGAGTTACAAGTAAAAGTAGCCTGAAAGGCCGCATAAACAGTGCTTCCTAACGGTTCTTGACGTTTCCTTAAACCCGGAAAGACGGGTTCATAAAGGGGATAGCCCTTACGTAGTTCCCGCGATGTTTACGCCGTAAGGGGACCGTAAACTTGGCGCGTTCAATACTAGGAGACGCTCATGAAACGCCTGTTAATCCTCGCCGCCGCCGCGACGGCCATGTTTGCCGCCCACGCGCAAGCCCCCGCCTTCCCCGGCTCCAAACCCATCAGCCTTGTGGTGCCCTTCGCGGCCGGCGGCCCCACAGACCGCGTCGCGCGCGACCTCGCTGAAGCCATGCGCAAAGCCATGGGCGGCAGCGCCAACTTCGTTGTTGAAAACGTCAACGGCGCCGGCGGCACCATAGGCGCGGCCAAGGTGGCGCGCGCCACCCCTGACGGCCACACCCTGCTGGTACACCACATCGGCATGGCCGCCGCGACGGGCCTGTACCGCAAGCTGCCTTACAAGGTGCCCGAGGATTTTGAGTTCCTCGGCATGGTCAACGAAGTGCCCATGACAATCATCGGCAAGCCGCAGCTGGCCGCCAACAACTACCGCGACTTCGAGAACTACATCCGCGCCAATTCCGGCAAGCTCAACATCGCCCACGCCGGCCTGGGCTCGGCTTCGCACCTGTGCGGCCTGATGTGGCAGGCGGCCATCAACGCCAAAGACGCGATGACCACCATCCCCTTCGGCGGCACCGCCCCGGCCATGAATGCGCTGGTCGGCGGCCAGGTCGACATGATGTGCGACCAGACCACCAACACCACCGGCCAGATCGAAGCCGGCCGCGTCAAGGCCTTTGCCGTGACCACCGCCAAGCCGCTGTCGAACAACAAGCTGCTCAAAGACTACCCGACGCTGCAGGACATGGGCCTCAAGGGCTTCGACCTGACCGTCTGGCACGGCCTCTACGCACCCAAGGGCACGCCCCCGGCCGTGCTGACCCAGCTCAACAACGCACTCAAAGCGGCCCTGAAAGATCCCGAATTCATCAAGAAGCAGGAAGGCCTGGGCGCCGTGGTGGTGACCGACAACCGCGGCGACCCCGCCGCCCACAAGGCGTTTGTGGTCGGCCAGATCGCCAAGCTCAAGCCCGTGATCGAAGCCGCCGGCAAGTTTGCCGACTGATCCATTCCCCGTTTTGATTGCCAAGCCGCCCGGTTCGCGCCGGGCGGCTTTTTTTATGGCGGCTGGGTTGAAACCCTCTTGAAGCACCCGCTTGCGCACGCTATCTTCAAGTGACCCCCGGCCGCGTGCCGGCCATCCCCTGGAGCCTCTCTTGAACAACAACAGCAAACCCTTTCTTTCCCGTCGCTCCGGCGCTTTCCTGGCCACCGCGCTGGCCGCCCTCACCACCTTCATGGCCACGCCCTCGGCCTGGGCCCAAAGCGCCAGCTGGCCCGCCAGGCCCGTCAAAATCGTCGTGCCCTTCGCGCCCGGCGGCACCACCGACATCCTGGCCCGCGCCATGGCGCCTGAACTCTCCAAAGCCTTCGGCCAGCCTTTTGTCGTCGAGAACCGCGCCGGCGCCGGTGGCAACATAGGCGCCGACGTGGTCGCCAAGTCCACGCCCGACGGCTACACCCTGCTGATGGGCACCGTCGGCACACACGGCATCAACAAATCGCTGTATTCGAAAATGGCCTACGACCCACAAAAAGACTTCGCGCCCATCACGCTGGTCGCGGGCGTTCCCAACGTCATGGTCGTCAACACCGAAAAAGCCAAGGCCGCCGGCATCAACAACGTCACCGACTTCATACGCGCCGCCAAAGCAAAACCCGGCACCTTCAACATGGCCTCCAGCGGCAACGGCACCTCCATTCACCTGGCCGGCGAGCTGTTCAAGACCATGAGCGGCACCTATATGACGCATTTCCCCTACAGCGGCTCCGGCCCCGCGCTACTCGCTTTGGTGGGCGGCGACATGGACGTCATGTTCGACAACCTGCCCTCTTCCATGCAGCTCATCAAGTCCGGCAAACTCAAAGCCTTGGCCGTCACCAGCTCAGAACGCTCAGCCGCCCTGCCCGACGTGCCCACCATAGAACAAGCCGGCGGCCCGGCCCTAAAAGGCTATGACGCCAGCTCCTGGTTCGGCCTGCTCGCACCCACCGGCACATCGCCCGACATCGTGAACCGCATCCAGCAGGAAGCCGCCAAGGCGCTGGGCACGCCGACGATGAAGGAGAAACTGCTCGCGCAAGGCGCGATCCCCGGCGGG
This sequence comes from Polaromonas sp. P1_H6, assembly GCF_056405195.1. Taxonomy (NCBI): domain Bacteria; kingdom Pseudomonadati; phylum Pseudomonadota; class Betaproteobacteria; order Burkholderiales; family Comamonadaceae; genus Polaromonas; species Polaromonas sp. P1_H6. Next base: position 74,785 of record NZ_JBFUCN010000003.1, on the reverse strand, counting down.
AATACGCCGGCACAGTTCACGGCCTTTATCAATGCCGAGCACAAGAAGTGGGCGCAGGTGGTGAAGGCTTCTGGGGCGAAGGTGGATTAAGTTCATTTTTTTGGAACGATAAATAGTGAATTTTCAACAGATCGGCGAGTATCTGGTTGCAACCCGTATCACAGGGCCAACACACAACATGCTGCAATTGCAGTTGTCGTCTGATCCAAATAGCTCGCCTGGCGTCGAGGTACTTCCCGGAGTTGGTCCAAACCAAGGTGCGCTGAATTCACAAGAGGTGTTGCGCCAGGTGATCGCCGGCGTGGAAGCAGCCAACATAGAGTTCAAATGCGACTATCGCGTGGGCAGGGTTCGGTTTGTAGAAAACGATTCCAGGCCTGAGTCTGTTTACAAAGAACTAGCGGCATTCATAGTCGGGCAGGTTGTGCATGGCTAGCCCGCGCTCCATCCATTGCGTCGCACGTTAGGCCACACATGCCCAGCACGAGCCCATTGCAAATTGCCGAAGAGCTCTTCGTCTCGTATCAAGGCCCAGGGACAGAGGCTGCGCGAATCGGCGAAGCGGCTTCTCATGTGCTTCTGCAAGGACGAACACCCGATGCCCTGTCCGCCGCTGAAACGCGTTGCCTCCTAAGAGCCTATAACTGGGCGTCCCGGCACGAGGATGGCTTTGACCTTGCCAAACGCGCATTCCAACGGTGGGGCGACGAATTCTTGCTAGACCTGCGCCACGCGCTATACATCACGTCCTACTGGCCCAAAGGCGCCTACGCCGCTCGCGCCGATGAACTGATACGCGAAGGGATAGGCCCTGCAAGTTATTGGTACATGTCAAAGGCTGATTGGTGGGTGACTGAAGCCACCGGCGAGCATGACAGCGAACTAGAGTGGTACCCGGGCGACGAAATCGTTGATCAAGCGGCATTGGATCAAGCCGCGATTGAGCTCGATGCCGCAATCAAGTTCTCTTCTCCGAGTTCCAAACTTCCTGATGCCAGCTGGAAGGAGCGGTATGCACCACTCCTGGAGCAGCCTCGCTTCAGCCGATTCCTGCCAGAGGCGGGTGCTCTCTAACGTTAGACCGCACATGTTGCCGAAGCACGTGCTTGAGTTCCTCAATCGTGGCGACAGCGTCGCCGCCGAGGTTCTGGTTGAACCGAGCGGTACGCGATGCTTTGTGCGCATTCGGCCTGTAGCGAAGCCTGGCGTTCCTCGCGACGAAAGAAGGTACCTGAACTCGACGTGGTCCCTTTGGGAGTATTGGGATTTCGAGTTCCGTCGCTTCACGCTTCAAGAGGGGTGGGCAGGGGATGAATGGAACTACGATCGCTACATCGTGAGCGATGCGCGCCGAACGACATACGACCCGGCTTCCTTTCAGTTGCTCCTAGCTGAATGGATTCCCGATGCAGCACTCCTTCAGCACATCTCGGAATCGCCATGTCCGGAGTGATGAGGTTTAACCGGTTGGTATGACCACAATGCATACTTCGAGGATGAACGGAACTACACCGTCGCTTCTGACCACCCATTCAGAGCGAGTTTTCACGATTGATCACTTTCTTACCGCGGCGGACTGTGCCGACTTGATTGCTTTGGCTGATGCGCATGGATTCGAGTCGGCGGGTGTGCGCACTGCCGAGGGCCAGCGATCCATGCCCATGGTGCGTAACAACGAGCGCACATTGTTTGAATCGCCTCACTGGGTGCAGCGCTTGTGGGAAGGCCTGGCGGCGGCTGCGCTGCCGACGCTCGAAGGACAGAAGGCTGTAGGCCTGCCCAAGGACCTCCGCTTCTACAAGTATTCGCCGGGGCAGCGCTTCAAGATGCACAAGGACGGCCCGTGGATGGAGGGCGGCCTCACCAGTCGGCTGACTTTCCTGGTCTACCTCAACGAAAACTTCATCGGTGGTGAAACCGATTTCCGGGACTTCAAAATCCTGCCCCGGACCGGCCGCGCCCTGCTTTTTATCCACGATACCTGGCACGAGGGCGCTACCGTCGAGCAAGGAACAAAGTACGTTCTGCGTTCTGATGTTCTTTATGGGGTCGCGCCTTAGTGGTGCGGCGTCCAGGGCCTCACTTTTTCTCGCATCGCCGACACAGACCAAGGACCGTGGCGCCTTGCAGATAAACTCCCACGAACAAAAGGGAGGATCGTCATGAACACCAAAGCAGCACGTCGCCGTGCAGGCTACTTTTCGGCTATCTGCGTCTTGGCCGCCGTACTTCAGCTCAGCAGCCTGCCGGTCTTTGCGCAGGCGGCCGCACCAGCCAATGCCCAGATCACTTCGCGCCTGGACCAAGTTACCAAGATGCTCGCCGGCGCTGCATCCCGCGATGCCAATGCGGTATGGGATGCGAAGACGGAGATTGAAGAGCTGCCCTACCCGGCTCGCGGCGACCGCAAGCTCGCGCGGCGGCTGAACACCACGGCGCTGGAAAAGTTCAAGGCTGACCAGATGGCCGATTCGGCGGCCGATTTTGAAAAGGCGCGGCGGGCCGATCCCTCGGACCAGGAGATCGCCAACAACTACGGCTACATGCTGTACCGCGCGGGCAAGCTGACCGAGGCGGAAGCGCAGCTGCGCTACACGCTGGCGCTGGCGCCGGCACGGGCTGCGGCCTGGGCCAACCTGGCAGAGGTGTTTGGGGCGCAGGGGCAGGTGCAGCGCTCGGCGGATGCGTTTGTGGTGTCGCATCGCTTTTCACGCAACCCGGACACGACGCGCCAGTACATTGAAAAATTTGCCGCCTCCACGACGGACTCGGCGGGCCTGAAGCAGGGCGCGGCGCAGGCGCTTTCACGGCTGTTCCCCACTGCGGGTGCAAATGGCGCCGCGGCGGCTGCCGCGCAGCCGCTGGCCGGCACGGCGGCTGAACGCAATGTGGCTGCGCAGACGGAAATGGCTGCGGCGGCAGGCGCTGCTGCGGCAACCCCCGCTGCGGTCCGCGCGCCCGCCGCTACCGATGCGGTCAAAGCGGCGCCGGTGTCGCTGGCGAACCCATTTGCGCGGCTGCTGTCGCAGCTGCCGAACCCTGAAGTCGCGGCGCTGTTCCAGGCGGCTTCCAAGGGTAACGCCGGCACGCGTGAAGAGCTGCTGCGCCTGGCCAATGGCGGCAATGCCCGCGCGCAGCACGCCGTGGCGATGCTTTACAACAACGGGATGGGCGTAGAGGTGAACCACGAGCTGGCCAATACCTGGTACCGCAAGTCGGCGGACGCGGGTTTTGTGCTGGCGCAGGCCAGCCTCGCGTGGAACCAGCACAACGGCATCGGCACGGCGGTCGACCCCGCGCTGGCCTTTGAGAACTACCGGCGCGCCGCAGAGCAGGGCCACCCCTATGCGATGAACAATGTGGCGGTGATGTATTACCGGGGCCAGGGCACGCGGCCAGACGTGAAAGCCTCGTTTGACTGGTTTATGCGGGCGGCGGAAGCGGGCCTGGCGCGCGGCGCGCACAACGTGGCCTCGCAGCTGGAAAACGGCAACGGCCAGCCGGCGGATCCGCGCAAGGCCTTTGCCTATTACCTGTCGGCGGCGACGTCGGGGTTTGCGCAGTCGCAGTACAAGGTGGGCCACGCCTATGAATACGGATGGGGCGGCACGCAAGACAAGGCTGCTGCTGCCGAGTGGTACAAAAAAGCGGCGCTGCAGGGCCTTGAGCCGGCGAAGGATGCCTTGAAGCGGCTGGGCGTGACTGACTTTTAAAGCACCGGCCGCGGATCACAGGATCCCAAGTCGCCTTTTCGAGCAAAAAGAAAAAGCCCTGTCACCAGGGCTTTTTTTATGGATGGCGGACGCGCTTACGGTAGTCAGACGCCCCAGACCACCTCATGCCCGGACTTGAGGTTGCGCTGCAGCATGTCGATAAAAGGCACGGCGCGCTGGCGCAGGCCCAGGCCGTCGCCGGGGACGACGCCGTCTTCGGCATTGGCGTCATGGGCTTCCTCGTGCGCGATGGCGGCCTGCAGGGCGGCGATGGCGGCGGGCATCTGTTCGGGCAGGATGATGCCCTTGGGGGCGGGGTCTTTGCCGATGATTTCGAGGACCTTGCGGCCGTTGGCTTCGAGCATGATCACATCGCCGGCGTCTTTGGATTTGAATTTGTAAAGCATGGAGAACTCCTCAAGTTGGACAGACAGGCCATTATGGAAAGTTTTGATCCTCATGTATGTAGGCAGGTTCCACCTGTTGCCGCCTCGGGGTTTTCCGGCCGCGGCTGCAGGGCCGGCCGCGCGGCTCAAGCAAAATAGCGGCCTATGTTCAATATCGCCACTGTCCCCAAGTCGGCCCGCCAGGCGCTCAGCCAGGACGGCCTGAGCCTGCTGAACCCGGCCGAGCTGACGGCCACGCTGGAACTGGGTACCGCCTGGGCGCCGGCCTGGAATGCACTGACGGCCTCCTGGGACAGGCTGCCGCCGGACGCCCACCTGAAGGACGGCGGGCATTACCGCAAGCGCCGGCATTCGTGTTTTGTGCAGGAGCTGGCCGCGGGCACGCTGGTACAGACGCCGCACCGCGCGCACTGGCAGCCGACGGATTACAACGCGCTGCACGGCGGCTTTGAGCGCTGGTTCGAGCCTGTGGAGCCTGCCGTGGCGGGCGCCACGGCGTGGACGGACCTGATAGCCGGCCTGGGCAAGCTGTTTGCCCAGGTGCAGCCGGCCGAGCGCTGGCACATCGAGGCTCACCAGTTCCGCATCGACACGGCGGGCGGTGTGGGCCGGCCGACGCCGGAGGGCGCGCACCGCGACGGTGTGGACTTTGTGGTGGTGATGATGGTGGCGCGCCACGGCGTGAAGGGCGGCGAGACCCGGGTGTTCGATGCCAACGGCCCGCATGGCGTGCGATTTGTGATGCGGGAGCCGCTGACGGCGCTGCTGCTGGACGATGCGCGGGTGATCCACGAGACCACGCCGATACTGCCGGCGGACGACCAGCCTGGCGCCGGATTCCGCGATACGCTGGTGCTCACTTACCGGGCAGCTGCCTTCCAGGCACCCTGAATCCCGGGGCCGGGCTCCCGGTCCACCACTTGCCTTCCCGTCACAAAGTCTTGCACGCCTTGCGGTAAAACCCGCTTGACGGATTTAGTTTAAACCTAAACAATTAAGGCAAGATTAATCCAGAGAGTACGCTTTCATGCACATTCTTTGCCTGGGCGGTGGTCCCGCAGGTTTGTATTTCGCCCTGCTGATGAAGCTGCAAAACCCGGCCCACCAGGTGACGGTGGTAGAGCGCAACCGGCCTTTCGACACCTTCGGCTGGGGCGTGGTGCTGTCGGACCAGACCCTGGGCAACCTGCGCGCGGCCGACCCGGTCAGCGCGCAGCTGATCGGCGATGCCTTCAACCACTGGGATGACGTGGAGGTGTTCTTCAAGGGGCGCTCCGTGCGCTCCGGCGGCCACGGCTTTTGCGGGATCGGGCGCAAGCGCCTGCTCAATATCCTGCAGGAACGCTGCATCGCGCTGGGCGTGGACCTGGTGTTTGAAACCGACGTGCAGGACGACCAGGCCATCGCGGCGCAGTACAAGGCCGACGTGGTGATCGCCAGCGACGGGCTGAACAGCCGCATCCGCAACCGTTATGCCGACACCTTCAAGCCCGACGTCGAGCTGCGCGCCTGCCGTTTTGTCTGGCTGGGCACGCACAAGACTTTCGACGCCTTCACCTTTGCATTCGAGCAGACCGAGCACGGCTGGTTCGCGGCGCACGCCTACAAGTTTGACGAGAACACCTCGACCTTTATCGTGGAGACGCCGGAAGCGGTGTGGAAGGCCCACGGTCTGGACCAGATGAGCCAGGAGGACGGCATCGCGTTTTGCGAGCGACTGTTCGCCAAGTACCTGGACGGCAATGCGCTGATGAACAACGCGACGCACGTGCGCGGCTCGGCGATCTGGATACGCTTTCCGCGCGTGGTGTGCGAGCGCTGGGTGCATGAGGCCGACATCGACGGCAAACAAGTGCCGATTGTGTTGATGGGCGATGCGGCGCACACCGCGCATTTCTCGATCGGCAGCGGGACCAAGCTGGCCCTGGAAGATGCGATTGAATTGACCAATTGTTTTGCGCAGCACGGCGATGCCACGGCGGCGCTGCAGGCCTATGAAGCGCTGCGCTCGGTCGAGGTGCTGAAGATCCAGAACGCGGCACGCAACTCGACCGAATGGTTCGAGAACGTGGATCGCTACAGCGGCATGGGGGCCGAGCAGTTCTTTTATTCGCTGCTGACGCGCTCGCAGCGCATCAGCCATGAAAACCTGCGCGTGCGCGATGCAGCCTGGCTACAAGGTTATGAGCAGTGGCTGGCCAGGAGCAATGCTGCCCACGCGCCGCCGCCCATGCTGCTGCCGCTCAAGGTGCGCGAACTCAGTTTGAAGAATCGCATTGTCGTGTCGCCCATGGCCACCTACAGCGCGGTGGATGGCGTGCCCCAGGACTTTCACCTGGTGCACCTGGGCGCGCGCGCGCTGGGTGGCGCGGCGCTGGTGTTTGTGGAAATGACTTCGCCCTGCCCCGAAGGCCGCATCACGCCGGGCTGCCCGGGCCTGTGGAACGAAGCGCAGACCACTGCCTTCAAGCGCATCGTGAATTTTGTGCATGCCTCGGGCGCGGGTGCAAAGATGGGCCTGCAGCTGGGCCACAGCGGGCCCAAGGGTTCAACGCAGGTGGGCTGGGAAGCGTCCGACGAGCCGCTGCCCAGCGGCAACTGGCCGTTGCTGGCGGCCAGCGCGGTGGCTTACGGCCCGACCAACCAGGTTCCGCAGGCGATGACGCGTGCCGACATGGACCGTGTGAAGGCGGAGTTTGTGCAATCCACCCGCTATGCAGCCGACGCCGGCTTTGACTGGCTGGAACTGCATTGCGCGCACGGCTACCTGCTGTCGAGCTTTATCACGCCGCTGACCAACCAGCGCACGGACGACTACGGTGGCAGCCTGGAAAACCGCTGCCGCTTTCCGCTCGAGGTGTTCAGCGCGATGCGCGCGATATGGCCGGCGCATCTGCCCATGAGCGTGCGGATCTCGGCGCACGACTGGGCGCCGGGCGGCAACACGGCGGACGACGCGGTGGCCATTGCGCGCATGTTCAAGGCCGCGGGCTGCGATTTCATCGACGTGTCGTCGGGCCAGACCACGCGTGCGGCCAAGCCGATTTATGGCCGCATGTACCAGACGCCATTTGCCGACCGCATCCGCAACGAGGTGGGCATACAGACCATCGCCGTGGGCGCGATCTCGGAAGTCGACCACGTCAACAGCATCATCGCGGCGGGCCGCGCAGACCTGTGCGCGATTGCGCGCCCGCACCTGGCCGACCCGGCCTGGACGCTGCACGAGGCCGCCAAACTGCAAAGCCGCCACGTGAACTGGCCTCAGCCCTACCTGAGCGGGCGCGACCAGCTCTACCGCGAGGTCGCCAAACAGAAAGAGATGGCGGCACAGGCCGCGATCAGCAAATAAGCAAATAAGCAATAAAGCGCAAGTACACAAGGAGACCCCCATGGACATGGAAGCACGAGGCCACAGCGAACACCCTGAAGCATTGCGGCTCTGGCTGCGCATGCTGACCTGCACGCAGTTGGTGGAAAAGCAGGTGCGCACGCAGCTGCGCGAGCAGTTCGACACCACGCTGCCGCGTTTTGACCTGATGGCGCAGCTCGAGCGCAGCCCCGAGGGCCTGAAGATGAACGAGCTATCACGCCGCATGATGGTGACGGGCGGCAACGTGACGGGCATCACCGACCAGCTGGTGGCCGAAGGGCTGGTGGAGCGCGTGGACGTTGAAGGCGACCGCCGCGCCTACCGCGTACGCCTGACGCCGCGCGGGCGAAAACTCTTCGACGAGATGGCGAGCGAGCACGAAGCCTGGATCGTCGCGGCTTTCGAGGCCCTGTCGCCGCGCGAAGTCGAATCACTGCACAAGCTGCTGGGTAAGGTCAAGCAGCACCACAACCAACTCGCCGACACCAAACTGGAGACGACATGAAACATTACATCGGCCTGGCCAACCCCATGCGCTCGCATTTTGATGCGATGGCCCACTACCAGGCGGAGCATTTCGCCTATTCCTTCGATGCCGGCGTCGCGACGCTGACGCTGAACCGGCCCGAGCGCAAGAACCCGCTGACCTTTGATTCCTATGCCGAGCTGCGCGATTTGTTCCGCACGCTGAACAGCGCAACGGATGTGAAGACGGTGGTGATCACCGGCGCGGGCGGCAATTTCTGCTCGGGCGGCGACGTGCATGAAATCATCGGGCCGCTGACCAAGATGAGCATGCCGGAAATGCTGGAGTTCACGCGCATGACGGGCGACCTGATCAAGGCCATGCGCCTGTGCCCGCAGCCCATCATCGCGGCGATTGACGGCATTTGCGCCGGCGCCGGCGCCATGATGGCGCTGGCGGCCGACATGCGCCTGGGCACGGCGCAGGCCAAGACGGCCTTCCTGTTCACGCGCGTGGGCCTGGCCGGCGCCGACATGGGCGCCTGCGCGCTGCTGCCGCGCCTGATAGGCCAGGGGCGCGCCTCGGAGCTGCTGTTCACCGGAAGGGCCATGAGCGCGCAGGAGGGCCTGGCCTGGGGATTTTTCAACGCGCTGCATGAGCCGCAAGACGTGCTGGCGCAAGCGCAAAAGCTGGCGCAAGAGCTGGCCGAGGGCCCGACCTTCGCGCACGGCATGACCAAGACCATGCTGCACCAGGAATGGGCCATGACGCTGGACCAGGCGATTGAAGCCGAGGCGCAGGCGCAGGCCATCTGCATGCAGACGCAGGATTTCACGCGCGCCTACAAGGCGTTTTCAGCCAAGAAAAAACCTGTGTTCCAGGGTGATTGAACATGAAATCGACGACCGCCCACCTGGCCCTGCCTTTTTTTGACGAGGTTCACCGCGAACTGGGTTCACGCCTGGCCGGGTGGATGCCGCAGCAGCACATCGACGAGAGCGACGACCGCAAGGCCTGCAAGGAGTGGGTGAGCCTGCTGGGCGCCGAGGGCTGGCTGCGCTACTGCGTGCCGGCGGGCAAAGATGGCGCGCTGGGCGGTGCACTGGAAAAACTCGATTCGCGTGCGCTGGTGATCCTGCGCGAGACGCTGGCTTTTCATTCGCCCCTGGCCGACTTCGCCTTTGCGATGCAAGGGCTGGGCAGCGGTGCGATCACGCTGGCGGGCACGCCGGCGCAGCAGGCGGCGTATTTGCCGCTGGTAGCCAGCGGCCAGAAGATCGCGGCCTTCGCCTTGAGCGAGCCCGACGCGGGATCTGACGCGGGCGCCATGGCGACCGCCGCCACGGACACCGGCGAAGGCTGGGCGCTGAACGGCAGCAAAACCTGGATCAGCAACGGCGGCATCGCGGATTTTTACGTGACCTTCGCCAAGACCGACCCGCAGGCCGGCACGCGCGGCATCACGGCCTTTATCGTCGATGCCGACAGCGCGGGCCTGGACAGCAGCGAACACATCGCCGTGATGGCGCCGCACCCGCTGGCCACGCTGAAGTTCGCGCATTGCAAGTTGCCGAAGGATGCGCAGCTGGGCGCGCTGCACGGTGGCTTCAAGCTGGCGATGCAGACGCTGGACATTTTCCGCGCCTCCGTCGCTGCCGCCGCTCTGGGCATGGCGCGCCGTGCGCTGGCCGAGGCGGTGCGCTTCTCCAAAGAACGCAAGATGTTCGGCCAGACCCTGGCGGACTTCCAGCTCACGCAGGCCAAACTCGGCGAGATGGCGGCGCTGGTCGACGCGGCCGCGCTGCTGACCTACCGCGCGGCCTGGATGCGCGACGAGAGCGAACGCCTGGGTACCGGTGCGCGCATCACCGCCGAGGCGGCCATGGCCAAGATGACGGCCACAGAGAACGCGCAGAAAGTCATCGACATGGCGCTGCAGATGCACGGCGGCCTGGGCGTGAAAGTCGGCACCAAGGTGGAAAGCCTGTACCGCGACATCCGCTCGCTGCGCATCTACGAAGGCGCGACCGAAGTGCAGCAACTCATCATTGGAAAGGCCGTACTGCAATCATGAGCACCTCCGTCTCCGACCCCGAGCTTCCTTCCGCCGAAACGATGCCCGCGGCGCCCTCCGCGCAGGCGGACCGCTTTGTTCACGACCGCCTGCCGCCGCCTGAACAGCTGCCGCGCATGGTGTATGCGCTGCCCGAGCTGCGCGTCCCGGCGCGCGCCAACCTCGTGCAACACTTGTTCGAGAAGGCTTTTCGCGAGGGGCGCGCGGACAAGCCGCTGCTGCGCTCGGACAAGATCACGCTGAGCTACACCGACGCGCTGGAGCGTGTGAACCGGATTGCGCAGGTGCTGACCGAAAACTTCGGCCTCAAACCCGGCAACCGGGTGCTGTTGCGCGGCGGCAATTCAATAGGCATGGCGCTGGCCTGGTTGGGCGTGGTCCAGGCCGGGCTGGTCGCGGTGGCCACCATGCCGCTGTTGCGCGCCAAGGAACTCGGCGAGATCATCGAGAAAGCCCGGCCCGCGCTGGCCTTGTGCGATGCCGGCCTGCTGGAGGAACTGCAGGCGGCGCAGGCGCCAGGCGCCACGCTGCCCACCATCGTGCCCTTTAATGTGATGGACGCGCCGGGATCGCTGGCCGTACTGTCGGCGCAGAAAGACGGAAAGTTCACGCCCTGCCCCGTGTCGGCCGACGACATCGCGCTGATGGCCTTCACCTCGGGCACCACCGGCAAGCCCAAGGCCGCCGTGCACACGCACCGCGACGTGCTGGCCGCCTGCGAGGCCTGGCCGCGCCATGTGCTCAAGGCAAAGCCGGACGACATCGTGGTGGGCTCGCCGCCCCTGGCCTTTACCTTCGGCCTGGGCGGCATGCTGATTTTTCCGATGTGGGCGGGCGCCTCCGTGTATTACCCCTCCATAGGCTACACGCCGGAGGCCATGGTCAAGCTCATCAATCAGGTCGGCGCGACGGTCTGCTATACCGCGCCCACGTTTTACCGGCAGATGGCGCCTTTTGCCAAACAGCACGGCGTGCCCGGCCTGCGGCTGTGCGTGAGCGCCGGCGAGAGCCTGCCGGACGCCACGCGCCAGCTGTGGAAGGATGCCACCGGCATCGAGATGGTTGACGGCATAGGCGCGACCGAGATGTTCCACATCTTCATCTCAGCCGCCGGCGCCGAGGTGCGCCGCGGCGCCATCGGCAAGGTGGTGCCAGGTTATACCGCCAAGGTGGTGGACGAGACGGGCGCGGAAGTGCCGCGCGGCACCATCGGCAAGCTGGCCGTGGTGGGGCCCACCGGCTGCCGCTATCTTGATGACGCACGCCAGGGCAACTATGTGAAGAACGGCTGGAACTACCCGGGCGACGCCTTCATGCAGGACGCCGACGGCTATTTCTTCTACCAGGCGCGCGCCGACGACATGATTATCACGGCCGGCTACAACGTGGCCGGGCCCGAGGTGGAAGACGCGCTGCTCAAGCACCCGGCCGTGGCCGAGTGCGGTGTGGTCGGCCTGCCCGATGAGGACCGCGGTATGGTGGTGAAGGCTTTCATCGTGCTCAAGCCCGGCGAGGCCGCCGGCGACACGTTGGCCAAGGCCTTGCAAGACCACGTCAAGGCGACGCTGGCGCCTTTCAAGTACCCGCGCCAGGTCGAATTTGTGGACAAGCTGCCGCGCACCGAAACCGGCAAGCTGCAACGCTTCAAGCTGCGCCAGCCATGACGTTCACCGTTCCCAAACTGGTCCGCTTCCATCACTGCGACCCGGCCGGCATTGTTTTTTACCCGCAGTTCTTTTACCTGCTGCATGAGGTGCAGGAAGACTTCCTGGCGCACATCGGTTTTCCGGAGCACAAGCTGATCGCCGGCGGAACCGGCGTGCCCATCGTGGACCTGAAGACCGAGTTCCTGGGCATGTGCCGCAACGGCGATGCGCTCACGATCACGCTGGAATTGACGCGTATCGGCAACTCGAGCTTGGGCATGCAGTACGAAGTCCATGGCGAGGCTGGCGACATCAGGCTCAGGGCGCATGGCGTGGTCGTCTATTCCGAAGTTCCCCACGGCAAGCCTGTGCGCATTCCCGAAGCGTTGCGCAGCGCGCTGCTGCCTTATCTGCAACAAACATCCCCTGGAGACACATGATCAAGAAACTACAACCCCCCGGCTGGGCCGAGCCCAAGGGCTATGCCAACGGCATGCTGGCGCGTGGCGCGCTGCTCTTCGTGGGCGGCCAGATCGGCTGGAATGCGAAGCAGGAGTTCGAGAGCGACGACTTCATCGCACAGACCAGGCAGGCGCTGCAGAACATCCTGGCAGTGCTCCAGGCCGGCGGCGCCGGGCCCGAACACATGGTGCGCATGACCTGGTACATCGTCGACAAGGTGGAGTATGTCGCCAGGCTCAAGGAGCTGGGCGGCGCCTACCGCGAAGTCATGGGCAAGAACTTCCCGGCCATGACCTGCGTCGAGGTGGCGGGCCTGGTGGAAGACCGTGCGCGGGTGGAGATTGAAGTGACGGCGGTGGTGCCGGACTGAGCTGGGTGTGCGGGCCTGTCGGGTGGCGATGCCTGCATCGCTGCTTGATGGCCCTACCGCGGCGCGCATTCAATCAAGAATTCAAGAATGTGAGCCGGAAAGCAAAACGCCTGCTGATGCAGGCGTTTTGCTGTGAGTCCGGAGACTCACGTGTTGGTTGCGCGGGCAAGATTTGAACTTACGACCTTTGGGTTATGAGCCCAACGAGCTACCAGGCTGCTCCACCGCGCGGTATATCCGTATTGTAGCTTACTCTGCCTTGGCCGCGTCAGCGGTAGTGTCTTCCGACACTTCAGGACGGTCCACCAGTTCGACCAAAGCCATGGGTGCATTGTCGCCAACGCGGAAACCCATCTTCAGGATGCGGGTGTAGCCGCCTGGACGGGCCTTGTAGCGCGGGCCGATTTCAGCGAACAGCTTGACGACCATGTCGCGGTCGCGCAGGCGGTCGAATGCCAGGCGCTTGTTGGCCAGCGTGGGTTCTTTGCCCAGGGTGATCATGGGTTCCACCACACGGCGCAATTCCTTGGCCTTTGGCAGGGTGGTCTTGATGACTTCGTGCTGCAGCAGCGAATTCATCATGTTGCGCAGCATGGCGAGGCGGTGCTCGCTGGTGCGGTTGAGTTTACGTAGTCCGTGTCCGTGGCGCATGGTGTGTTTCCTTTTTTAAAATCCGGGCAGCCGTATCAGGTACTGCCCGTGCGAGATCCCCGTTCAGGCGGGATCTTGGGGTTTCTATTATCGCTTATCGAGGCCGGCGGGCGGCCAGCTTTCAAGGCGCATTCCGAGCGTGAGGCCGCGGGAGGCCAGCACTTCCTTGATTTCGTTCAGGGATTTACGTCCCAGGTTGGGGGTCTTGAGCAGCTCGTTTTCAGTGCGCTGGATCAGATCGCCAATGTAGTAAATGTTTTCCGCCTTGAGGCAGTTCGCCGAACGAACGGTGAGTTCGAGCTCGTCGACAGGACGCAACAGGATGGGATCGAACTGCTGCGAGCTGCGCTGAACAGGTGCGTCAAACGCGGCCAGTTCATTGCCTTCGAGCTGCGCGAACACCGCCAGTTGCTCAACCAGGATCTTGGCCGAGGCACGGACAGCATCTTCAGCCGTCACGGCGCCGTTGGTTTCGATTTCCAGCACGAGCTTGTCGAGGTCGGTGCGCTGCTCGACGCGGGCGCTTTCGACGATGTAGCTCACGCGCTTGACGGGCGAGAACGACGCGTCCAGCACGATGCGGCCGATGGACTTCGGCGATTCGTCGCCGTAGCGGCGCTGGTTGCCCGGCACATAGCCGCGGCCGTTTTCAACCTTGATCTGCATGTCGATCTTGCCGCCGTGCGACAGGTTCACGATCACGTGCTCAGGGTTGATGATTTCCACGTCGTGCGGCGTCTGGATGTCGGCGGCCGTAACCGGGCCTTCGCCGTCCTTGCGCAGGCTCAGCGTGACTTCGTCGCGGTTGTGGAGTTTGAACACCACGCCCTTGAGGTTCAACAGGATGTTGACGACGTCTTCCTGCACACCGTCGATGGACGAGTACTCGTGCAGGACACCCGCGATGGTGACTTCGGTGGCGGCGTGGCCGACCATCGAAGACAACAATACGCGGCGCAGCGCGTTGCCCAGCGTATGGCCGTAGCCACGCTCGAACGGCTCCAGAGTCACCTTGGCGCGGTTGGCGCCAAGCTGCTCAACATTGATGGTTTTTGGTTTCAACAAATTGGTCTGCATGCAGTCTTCCTCTCAATACCCTCGGTTCGTTACACCGATAAGGCCGGCGAAGCACACCCTGGCGATACGGTGCCCCGTATCGCAGGAACGAAAATTAGCGTGAGTACAACTCGACGATCAACGATTCGTTGACGTCGGCGGCAAACTCATCGCGGTCAGGAACCTTCTTGAAGGTGCCTTCGCCCTTGTCGGCGTTCACATCGACCCAGGCGGGCATGCCGACCTGTTTGGCGAGCTCGAGAGCTTCGGTGATGCGGGTCTGCTTCTTCGACTTGTCGCGCACGGCGATGATGTCGCCGGCCTTGACCATGTACGAAGGAATGTTGACCGAGCCGCCGTTGACCGTGATGGCCTTGTGCGACACCAGCTGGCGCGCTTCAGCGCGGGTCGAGCCGAAGCCCATGCGGTACACCACGTTGTCCAGGCGGCATTCCAGGATGAACAACAGGTTGGCGCCGGTATTGCCCTTGCGGCGATCGGCTTCTTCGAAGTAGCGGCGGAACTGCTTTTCGAGCACGCCGTACATGCGCTTGACTTTTTGCTTCTCGCGCAGTTGCAGGCCGAAGTCGGAAGTGCGGGTACCGGAGGTACGGCCGTGCTGACCTGGCTTGGAGTCGAATTTGGCCTTGTCGCTGATGGCGCGGCGTGCGCTCTTCAGGAACAGGTCGGTGCCTTCACGGCGGGATAGTTTGGCCTTGGGGCCTAGGTAACGTGCCACTTGAGTGTCCTTTTGTCATCTGCTGCATTTGCATGCAGGAGCCGGAGGTCGTGACCTGCCGGCGGTGGGCTTGGTAAAAATGCCTGGTATCTGACGGACTGGAAACAACCCGTCGGACAGCCAGGCACGGGGGATTAAATGCGGCGGCGCTTTTGCGGGCGGCAGCCGTTGTGCGGAACCGGGGTCACGTCGGCAATCGAATTGATCCGGATGCCGAGCGCGCCCAAAGCGCGAACAGACGATTCACGGCCGGGACCGGGACCCTTGATTTCAACGTCAAGGTTCTTGATGCCCTGTTCAATGGCGGCGCGGCCTGCTACTTCCGAAGCGACCTGCGCTGCGAAAGGAGTGGATTTGCGCGAGCCCTTGAAGCCCTGGCCACCGGAGGAAGCCCAGGACAAGGCATTGCCCTGGCGATCCGTGATGGTGATGATCGTGTTGTTGAAAGAAGCGTGCACGTGGGCGATGCCATCGGCCACGTTCTTGCGAACTTTCTTGCGAACGCGCTGTGCGGCGTTATTGCTTGGTGATTTTGCCATGACGACCTCTCAATTATTTCTTCAAAGCTGCTGCGGCCTTGCGCGGACCCTTGCGGGTGCGGGCGTTGGTCCGGGTACGCTGGCCGCGCATGGGCAGGCCACGACGGTGGCGGAAGCCGCGGTAGCAGCCGATGTCCATCAGGCGCTTGATGTTCATCGTGGTTTCACGACGCAAGTCACCTTCGATGGTGAACAGGGCGATCTGCTCACGGATTTTTTCCAGGTCGCCATCGGTCAGGTCTTTGACCTTTTTGGCGTAGGCGATGTCGCATGCTTCGCAGATTTTGCGAGCGCGCGTGCGACCGATGCCAAAGATAGCAGTCAAGCCGATTTCGGCGTGCTGCTGCGGCGGAATATTGATACCAGCGATACGAGCCATGTTCGTCCTCTAAAACTCTTGAAATCAGCCTTGACGCTGTTTGTGGCGCGGGTCCGTGCAGATCACACGAACAACGCCCTTGCGCCGGATAACCTTGCAGTTGCGGCAAATCTTCTTGACCGAAGCTGAAACTCTCATTTCTATTACTCCTAAACTTTCACTCTGTGCTTACTTGGCACGGAAAACAATGCGTGCGCGCGATAAATCGTAAGGCGTCAATTCAACCGTTACCTTGTCACCGGGGAGAATGCGGATGTAGTGCATACGCATTTTTCCCGAGATGTGCCCCAGTACAACATGTCCATTTTCCAGCTTCACCCTGAAAGTTGCATTGGGGAGGTTTTCTACAACCTCGCCTTGCATCTGGATCACATCGTCTTTAGACATATCCCATCAAATATCCAGTTAACCGCCCAGTGACGTCTTGAAGTTCGCCTTTTTAAGCAACGACTCATACTGTTGCGACATCATGTAGTTCTGCACCTGGGCCATGAAATCCATGGTCACCACGACAATAATCATCAACGACGTGCCGCCGAAATAGAAGGGCACGTTGTATTTCAAAATCAAAAACTCAGGCAACAGGCACACGAATGTGATGTACACCGCACCTGCCAGCGTCAAGCGCACCAGGATTTTGTCAATATAGCGAGCCGTCTGGTCACCTGGGCGAATGCCGGGGATGAAGGCGCCGCTCTTCTTCAGGTTGTCCGCCGTTTCACGGCTGTTGAACACCAGGGCCGTGTAGAAGAAGCAGAAAAACACAATCGCGCTGGCATACAGCATCACATAGATCGGCTGGCCCGGGGTCAGCGTGCTGGCGATGTCCTTGAGCCAGCGCATGCTGTCACCAGCACTGAACCAGCCCACAACGGTCGCCGGCAACAAGATGATCGACGAAGCGAAGATCGGAGGGATCACACCCGCCATGTTCAGCTTCAGCGGCAAGTGCGATGACTGTCCGCCGTAGACCTTGTTGCCCACCTGTCGCCGCGCATAGTTCACAAGAATCTTGCGCTGGCCCCGCTCCACGAACACCACAAAATACGTTACCAGCACAACCACAGCGACGATCAGGATGGCGATCACGATGCTCATGGCGCCGGTTCGTACCAGTTCCAGCAAGCCGCCCATCGCATTCGGCAGGCCGGCCGCGATACCCGCAAAAATCAGGATCGAAATACCGTTGCCCAAACCGCGCTCGGTGATCTGCTCGCCCAGCCACATCAAAAACATGGTGCCGGCCGTCAGGCTGAAAACCGCCGTCATACGGAAACCGAAGCCAGGCACCAGGACCAGGCCAGGCGAGCTCTCCAGTGCCACGGCAATCCCCATGGACTGGAACAGTGCCAGGGCCAGCGTGCCGTAACGCGTGTACTGGGTGATCTTGCGGCGGCCGCTTTCACCCTCTTTTTTCATCTGCTCGAACGTCGGAACGACGTAGGTCATCAGTTGCATGATGATCGAGGCCGAGATGTACGGCATGATGCCCAGGGCAAACACCGTGAACCGCGACAAGGCACCACCCGAGAACATATTGAACAGGTTCAATATGCCGCCTTGCTGGCCCTTGAAAAGCTCTTTCAGCTGGCCAGGGTCAATCCCCGGCACCGGGATGTGCGCGCCGATGCGGTACACCACCAGGGCCAGCAGCAAAAACACAAGCCTGTTGCGCAGGTCACCGTACTTGCCGGTTTTCGCAATTTGAGCCGAGTTGGTTGCCACTGATGTATCCAGTCAGGTATTAAGCGACGGAGCCGCCGGCGGCTTCGATCACGGTCTTGGCAGCCGCCGTGGCGGAAATGCCGTTCAGCTTCACAGCCTTGGTCAGTTCGCCGGTCTTGATGACCTTGACGTTCTTGGCGAGCTGGCCCACCAGGCCGGCCGTCTTCAGTGCCAGCAGGTCCACTTCGGCCAAGCCGAGTTGTTCCAGCGCACCGAGAGTGACTTCGGCGTTGAACTTCAGCAGATGCGACTTGAAGCCACGCTTTGGCAAGCGGCGCTGCATAGGCATTTGACCGCCTTCAAAGCCGACCTTGTGGTAGCCGCCCGCGCGGGACTTCTGTCCCTTGTGGCCGCGGCCCGACGTTTTGCCCAGGCCGGAGCCGATGCCGCGACCGACACGGCGCTTGGCATGTTTGGCGCCTTGGCCAGGCTTGATTCCGTTCAATTCCATGATGAGTCTCCGCTCAGACAATCTTGACCAGATAGCTGATCTTGTTGATCATGCCGCGCACTGCGGGCGTGTCCTGCAGTTCGCTGACGCTGTTGACGCCACGAAGGCCCAGACCGCGCACGGTGGCGCGATGCGATTCCTTGGTGCCAATCGGGCTGCGAACCAGCTGGACTTTTACTTTGGTTTCTTTGGTCATTTCAATGCCGCCTTAGCCGAAGATTTCTTCGACTGATTTACCACGCTTGGCCGCAATTTCAGAAGCGGTCGTGGAGTTGTTCAGTGCATCCATGGTGGCGCGCACCATGTTGTAGGGATTGCTCGAACCATGGCTCTTGGCCACGATGTCGGTAATGCCCATGACTTCGAAAACAGCGCGCATCGGGCCGCCGGCAATGATGCCGGTACCCTTGGGAGCCGGCGCCATCATGACGCTGGCTGCACCGTGGTGGCCGAAAACATTGTGGTGGATCGTGCCGTTCTTCAACGAGACCTTGGTCATGTTGCGGCGCGCTTCTTCCATGGCCTTCTGCACGGCTGCCGGCACTTCTTTCGATTTGCCCTTACCCATGCCGACGCGGCCGTCACCGTCACCAACCACCGTGAGTGCGGCGAAACCGAGGATACGGCCGCCCTTCACGACTTTGGTCACGCGGTTGACCGCGATCATTTTTTCCTTCAGACCATCGTCTGGAGCGTCGTTGTTCGATTTTGCTTGAAACTTAGCCATACTTAATTCCAGTCTGCTTAGAACTGCAAGCCAGCTTCGCGGGCCGCATCAGCCAGCGCTTTAACGCGGCCGTGGTACGCAAAACCGGCGCGATCAAACGCCACTTTTTCAACACCTGCCGCTTTTGCCTTTTCGGCAATGCGCTTGCCGATGGCCTGCGCAGCAGCAACGTTTCCGCCCTTACCCGAGGCGCCGATGTCCTTGCGCACTTCGACTTCCGCGGTGGAAGCGGCAGCCAGCACCTTGGTGCCGTCGCCAGAGATAACAGTGGCGTAGATGTGCAAGTTGGTGCGGTTGACGGTCAGACGGGCAACACCTTGCGTGGCAATGCGGATGCGGGTCTGGCGTGAACGACGAAGGCGCTGCTCTTTTTTGGTCAACATGATGCAGCTCCTTATTTCTTCTTGGTTTCTTTGATCGTGATTTTTTCATCCGAATAACGGATGCCCTTGCCCTTGTAAGGCTCGGGAGGACGGACGGCGCGCACTTCGGCGGCGATCTGTCCCACACGCTGGCGGTCGGAACCCTTGATGATGACTTCGGTCGGCGTAGGCGTTTCCACCTTGATACCGGCCGGCATGTCCATCACCACTGGATGGGAGTAACCCACCGTCAGGTTCAGCTTGGCGCCTTGGGCCTGGGCTTTGTAACCCACGCCGATCAGGCTGAGCTTTTTCTCAAAGCCCTTGGTCACGCCGGTCACCATGTTGTTCACGAGCTGGCGCATCGTGCCGCTCATGGCATTGGCTTCACGCGAATCGTTGGCCGGCACAAAGGTCAGCTTGCCTGCATCGTTCTTGATGGTGACAAGCGCGTTTTGCGTCAGCGCCAAGGTGCCGAGGGCGCCCTTGACGTTAATCTGGTCTTCTTTCATGGCCACGTCCACACCCTGGGGGATGGAGACCGGCATTTTTCCTACACGAGACATTTCAGTTTCTCCTCAATGCCGCCGTTAGGCCACGTAGCAAAGCACTTCACCACCGATACCGGTAGCGCGGGCTTTACGATCAGTCATGACACCTTGCGGCGTCGTGACAATTGCCACGCCAAGGCCGTTCATGACCTGGGGGATGGCGCCATGGCCTTTGTAGACACGGAGACCGGGGCGGCTGACGCGCTCGATGCGCTCAATCACGGGGCGGCCTGCGTAATACTTCAGGGCGATTTCCAGCTGGGACTTGCCTTCGTCGGTCTTGACGGAGAAGCCATCGATGTAGCCCTCATCCTTCAGTACCTGCGCGATGGCAACTTTGACTTTCGACGACGGCACCAGCACAACGGCTTTTTCAACCATTTGTGCATTGCGGATGCGGGTCAACATGTCGGCGATAGGATCACTCATGCTCATTTTGTGGTTCTCCTATGCTTACCAGCTGGCCTTGGTGATACCAGGGATATCACCAGCAAAAGCCAACTCGCGGATCTTGGCGCGAGCCAGGCCGAATTGACGGAACGTACCGCGTGGGCGACCCGTGATCGCGCAGCGGTTGCGCTGGCGGGTAGGGTTGGCATTGCGGGGCAACTTTTGCAGCTCGAGGCGGGCCAGAGCGCGTTCGTCGTCCGAGCGCTTGGCGTCGTTGGACGTCGCCTTGAGTTCAGCGTATTTTTTGGCGAACTTGGCCGCGAGTTTCTCGCGCTTCAGTTCACGTTGCAGTAAAGCTTGTTTTGCCATGTCCCGCCTCAGTTCTTGAACGGAAAACGGAAAGCGGTGAGAAGTGCCTTGCACTCTTCATCGGTCTTTGCCGTGGTGGTGATGCTGATATTGAGACCGCGCAAGGCGTCAACCTTGTCGTACTCGATCTCAGGGAAAATGATCTGCTCTTTCACGCCGATGTTGTAGTTTCCGCGGCCGTCGAAGGCCCGGCCGGAAATACCGCGGAAGTCACGCACGCGCGGCAGGGCCACGGTAACGAAACGATCGAGGAACTCATACATCTTCACGCCGCGCAGGGTGACCATGCAACCGATGGGCAGGTCTTCGCGGATCTTGAAACCGGCGATAGCCTTTTTGGCCTTGGTCACGACGGGCTTCTGGCCGGCAATCTTGGTCATGTCGCCGACGGCGTTGTCCATGACTTTCTTGTCGGCAACAGCCTCGCTCACGCCCATGTTGAGCGTGATCTTGGTGATGCGGGGAACCTGCATCGGCGAGGTGTAGCCGAATTTTTCAATCAGGCCGGGGGCGATTTTTTCGCGGTACTGGGCCTGCAGGCGAGCCTGCGGAGCAGCTTGTTGTACAGGTGCGGTCTTTGCCATGTTATGCAGCCTTGATTTCTTCGCCGCTGGACTTGAAGACGCGCACTTTTTTGCCGTCTGCCAGAAGCTTGATGCCAACGCGATCCGCCTTGCCGGTTGCGGCATTGAAGATTGCCACGTTCGACTGGTGAATCGGCATGCTTTTTTCGACGATACCGCCGGTGGTGCCCTTGAGGGGATTGGGCTTGGTGTGTTTTTTCACCAGGTTGATCCCGTCCACCAGCACGTAGCTGTCGTCTTTGCGCAGCGAAATCTTGCCGCGCTTGCCTTTGTCGCGACCGGCGATCACGATGATCTCGTCGCCTTTACGGATTTTGTTCATGGCGAGTCCTTACAGAACTTCAGGAGCCAGGGACACGATCTTCATGAACTTTTCAGTGCGCAGTTCACGCGTCACTGGTCCGAAGATGCGGGTGCCGATAGGCTCCAGCTTGGCGTTAAGCAACACTGCTGCGTTGCCGTCGAATTTGACGAGGGAGCCGTCACCGCGGCGGATACCCTTGGCGGTGCGAACGACCACTGCACTGTAAACCTCGCCTTTTTTGACGCGGCCACGCGGAGCGGCTTCTTTGATGCTCACCTTGATGACGTCACCAACGCTGGCGTACCGGCGCTTGGAGCCGCCCAGAACCTTGATGCACATCACGGACTTGGCACCCGTGTTGTCAGCAACATCGAGCTTGGATTGCGTTTGAATCATTTAAATGTGTTCCCAACTTGCACCGGAAGGCAACCCCTTGGGATCACCAGCCAATCAGTCTTGGGCCTGTCGTCCACACCGCAAACCACTTGCGATGCTTCCGTTAGGCAGAATTCCTCGCCTTTTAGAGCGAAGCCCACGATTATCACTAAATCACCCGGCACTGTCAACCGGCTGTTGTGAAAATATCCCCGTCAAGGCCCAGCAAGTGGCTTCGCCAGCCTGCACAGCCTCGGAATCGATCTCGCCACCGGGCCAGGGAGGCCAGACGAAATCACCGCGAAAGCCAATATGAATAACGACTGATAGCTATAAAAAATGGAGCGCTTCTGGGGCGATACTTTCCTTCAGTGGGTATTCGCTTTTCTCCCCGAAAGCCGCCGAAAAATCAGTCCGGCAGGCTCAAGTACTGGCCGCAGAGCGCCAAAAACGCGTCCAGTTGCGGATCCACTCCGTTTTCCTGCTGCAGCAAGGTCGCCACTTCCGGCGCCAGGGTCCTGGCCAACGCGGCATCGAGGAACAGCAGGCGGGAGCGGCGTGCCAACACGTCTTCCACCGTGCGAGCATATTCATGGCGGGCGGCAAAACGCACCATGGCTTCCGTCAGGCCGCCGCCCAGTTCACGGGCCGCCCCAGGCAGGCCGTCCAGGGCCGGCGCTTCACTGCCATATAGATGAGCCCCAGGCGCCTCACTGATCTTGTGATTTGAGTTGTGAGCGCCAACTAACTTCAAATGCGTGGTGGCGCTTGCTGCCCGTGCCGGGAGCAGCGCCGCGCCAAAACATTTGTCCAGCACGTCTTCGGCCATCGCGCGATAGGTGGTCCATTTCCCGCCCGTGACAGTGACCAGGCCGCTTTTGCTGACCAGTACCGTGTGTTCGCGCGACAGCGCCTGGGTGCTCCCGGCGTCCTCATCCGGCGGTTTGACCAGGGGCCGCAGCCCCACCCAGATGCTTTTGATATCCGCCGGGCCAGGGGCGCGGCTCAAATAGCGCGCGGATTCGCGCAGGATGAAATCGACCTCTTCCCTGAAAGGCAGCGGTTCGCGGGCCAGGTCGTGGCGCGGCGTGTCAGTGGTGCCCAGGATGGTCTTTCCGAGCCAGGGCACGGCAAACAGCACCCGGCCGTCGGCCGTCTTGGGTACCAACAGGGCGTGGTCGGTCGGCAAAAACGAGCGGTCCACGACGATGTGCACGCCCTGGCTGGGCGCCACCATGGGCTTGGCGTCACGGCCTATGGCCTGGCCGTCCTGCATACGCAGCTGGTCCACCCAGACGCCGGCGGCGTTCACCACGCAGTTCGCCCGGATCTCGAACACCTGCCCCGTCTCCTGGTCGCGCGCATGCAGGCCGACCAGCTTGCCGCCTTCATGGATCAGGCCGGTGGCCGGGCAGTAGTTCACCAGCAGCGCGCCCTGTCGCGCCGCCGTGCGGGCCAGGGCCAGCGCCAGCCGCGCGTCGTCGAACTGGCCGTCCCAGTATTTGACGCCGCCCTTGAGGTCTTGCGGCTGCACGTTCGGCAGGTACGCAAGGGTTTCCCGGCGGTTGAGAAATTCCGTGGCGCCCAGGCCCGCTTTGCCGGCCAGCGCGTCATACATCTTGAGTCCTATGCCGTAAAACGGCGCCTCCCAGAATTTGTAGGAAGGCATGACAAAAGGCAGCGGCTGGGCCAGGTGCGGTGCATTGGCCAGCAGCGTGGTGCGCTCGTGCAAGGCCTCGCGCACCAGAGAGATATTGCCCTGGGCCAGGTAGCGCACGCCGCCGTGCACCAGCTTGGTGGCACGCGAGGACGTGCCTTTGGCGAAATCGTGCGACTCCACCAGCACGACGGAAAAGCCGCGCGCGGCGGCGTCCAGCGCCACGCCGAGTCCGGTGGCACCACCGCCAATGATCGCAATGTCATAGTGCCGCGGCTCGGCGAGCCTGGCCATCAAGTCCTGGCGCCGCGTCGCCGCAGGCGCTGATTCAGTTGTCATGGGCTTAGATTCCCGTTCCATACAAACCCATTTTTTTAAGTGCGCCCGAGCTTACCCCAGCGCTACGGCAACAGCCCTCACGGACCGCCGCCTCCAGCTTCAGCAAAAAACAGGCCGTGCGGCACCGATGCGCCGCACGGCCTGCGGGGGTCAGCGCACCTTGCCGTCTTTCCAGGCCTGCAGCAGCTTGTCGTAGTTGATGGTCTCGCCCTTGGGCTTTTCATTGGCCAGCTTGGCCCATGGCGCACCCTTGTCGCTCAGCCATTTGGCCGGATCGCCTTTGGGGTTGAGCTTGGGCGCGCAGTGGGCCATGCCGGCGCGCTCCAGGCGTCCCATCACCTGGTCCATCTCGTCGGCCAGCGTATCCATCGCACCCTGAGGGGTCTTCTCGCCCGTCACGGCCTGCGCCACGTTCTTCCACCAGAGCTGCGCCAGCTTGGGGTAGTCGGGCACGTTGTTGCCGGTC
This sequence comes from Polaromonas sp. P1_H6, assembly GCF_056405195.1. Lineage (NCBI taxonomy): Bacteria > Pseudomonadati > Pseudomonadota > Betaproteobacteria > Burkholderiales > Comamonadaceae > Polaromonas > Polaromonas sp. P1_H6. Next base: position 50,610 of record NZ_JBFUCN010000003.1, on the reverse strand, counting down.
GGCGTCCAGGCCACGCGGGCCGGGCTACGGTAGAACTCGATCAGGCCGCCGTAATTGGCGGCATTCTTGGTGAAGTAGTCGTGGTGGATATCGCTGTCGCGGATGAAGGTCAGGCCCACCACCGATTTCTTGGCGGAGACGGTCTTGGACGTGATGAACTGGGCATACAGCCAGGCGGCCGCCACCTTGTTGGGGTCATGGTCCTTGAAGAAAGTCCAGGAGCCCACGTCCTGGTAGCCGTTTTGCATGCCCTGCTTCCAGTAGGGGCCGTTGGGGCCGGGTGCCATACGCCACTTCGGCGTGCCGTCGGCGTTCACCACGGGCAGGCCCTTCTTGGTCATGTCGGCGGTAAAGGCCGTGTACCAGAAGATCTGCTGGGCGATCTGCCCCTGGGCCGGCACCGGACCGGCTTCGCCAAAGGTCATGCCGCTGGCCTCCTTGGGCGCGTACTTCTTCATCCAGTCCACATACTTGGTCAGCGCGTAAACCGCGGCCGGCGAATTGGTGGCGCCGCCGCGCGAAACCGAAGCGCCCACCGGCGTGCACTTGTCGGCTGCCACCCGGATGCCCCACTCGTCCACCGGCATGCCGTTGGGAATGCCCTTATCGGCGGTACCGGCCATGGACAACCAGGCATCGGTAAAGCGCCAGCCCAGCGACGGGTCCTTTTTGCCGTAATCCATGTGGCCGTAGATGGGCTTGCCGTCTATGGTTTTCACGTCGTTGGTGAAGAACTCCGCGATGTCTTCGTAGGCGCTCCAGTTCAGCGGCACGCCCAGCTCGTAGCCGTACTTGGCCTTGAACTTGTCCTGCAGGTCCTTGCGCGCGAACAGGTCGGCGCGGAACCAGTAAAGGTTGGCAAACTGCTGGTCTGGCAACTGGTAGAGCTTGCCGTCGGGCGCCGTGGTGAAACTGGTACCGATGAAGTCCTTGAGGTCCAGGCCTGGGTTGGTGTATTCCTTGCCCGCGCCGGCCATGTAGTCGGACAACGCCAGTATCTTGCCGTAGCGGTAGTGGGTGCCTATCAAGTCGGAGTCGGAAATCCAGCCGTCGTAAATCGACTTGCCGGACTGCATGGAAGTCTGCAGCTTCTCGACCACGTCGCCTTCCTGGATGATGTCGTGCTTGACCTTGATGCCGGTGATTTCCTCAAAGGCCTTGGCCAGCGTCTTCGACTCGTATTCATGGGTGGTGATGGTCTCGGACACGACCGAGATTTCCTTCACACCCTTGGCCTGCAGCTTCTTGGCCGTGTCGATGAACCATTTCATCTCGGCCTGCTGCTTGTCCTTGGACAGCGTGGAGGGCTGGAATTCGCTGTCAATCCACTTCTTGGCCTCGGCTTCGCCAGCCCAGCCGGGGCTGGCCATGGCACACACCGCGGCCACCGCCAATGCCGTATATCGCATCTTCATGACTTGTCTCCTCATTGGTTCACTCCCCGTGGTTGAAGGTTTGTTCGGCTCCGGGGAATATGAGCCGGGTTCCTTTTTCTCCGAACATCTCTTTTCTTCGCGTCCCGCCCGCTAGCCCTTGCGCATGATCCATGCGAGCAACACCAGGGACAGCAGAAAACTGATCCAGATCGAGGGGTCGGCCTCCAGCCCCAGCCAGCCGGCCAGCTTGCCGCTGATGCCGACAAAAATCAGGTTCACATAGGCCGCGCTGAGCAGGCCGATGAACAGCCGGTCGCCGCGCGTGGTTTCCAGCGGCAAAAAGCCGCGCCGCAGCGTCGTTGGCGACTTGAGCTCCCACACCGTCATGCCCACCAGCATCAGCACGATGCAGCTGAAAAAAATCGCCACCGGCGTCGTCCAGGCCATCCACTCAAACATGTTGCTTCCTTTCTAGACCCTGCCCATGGCAAAGCCCTTGGCGATGTAGTTGCGCACAAACCAGATCACGATCGCGCCCGGCACGATGGTCAGCACGCCGGCCGCGGCAAGCGTGGCCCAGTCCATGCCCGAAGCCGATACCGTGCGGGTCATGGTCGCGACGATGGGCTTGGCATTGACGCTGGTCAGTGTGCGCGCCAGCAGCAGCTCGACCCAGCTGAACATGAAGCAGAAAAACGCCGCCACGCCGACACCGGCCTTGATCAGCGGCAGGAAGATGCGCACAAAAAAGCGCGGGAAGGAGTAGCCGTCGATATAGGCGGTCTCGTCGATCTCGCGCGGGATTCCGCTCATGAAACCTTCCAGGATCCACACCGCCAGGGGCACGTTGAACAGCAGGTGGGCCAGCGCCACCGCGATGTGGGTGTCCATCAGCCCTACCGTGGTGTAAAGCTGGAAGAAGGGCAGCAGAAACACCGCCGGCGGCGTCATGCGGTTGGTCAGCAGCCAGAAGAACACATGCTTGTCGCCCAGGAAGCTGTAACGCGAAAACGCGTAAGCGGCCGGCAGCGCCACGGTGATGGAGATCACCGTGTTGATGGCGACGTAGATCAGGCTGTTGATGTAACCCGAATACCAGGACGGGTCGGTGAAGATGGTCTTGTAGTTATTCCAGGTGAAGTCCTGGGGAAAGAAGGAAAAGCTCGACAGGATCTCGCTGTTGGTCTTGAAGCTCATGTTGACCATCCAGTAGATGGGCAGGAGCGCGAACACAATGTAGGCAATTAAAAACAGTGTGCGCGCCTGAAACTTGGGGGTGTTCATTCCACGCCTTCTTTCTCTTGCGTACCCACGCGCTGCATCCAGTTGTAGAGGATGAAGCACAGCAGCAGGATGATCAAAAAGTAAATCAGCGAGAAGGCAGCCGCCGGGCCCAGGTCGAACTGGCCGACGGCTTTTTGCGTCAGGTATTGCGACAGGAAGGTCGTGGCATTGCCCGGCCCGCCGCCCGTGAGCACAAAAGGTTCGGTGTAGATCATGAAGCTGTCCATGAAGCGCAGCAGCACGGCGATCATCAGCACGCCGCGCATCTTGGGAAGCTGGATGTAGCGAAACACCGCGAACTTGCTGGCGCCGTCTATGCGCGCGGCCTGGTAATAGGCGTCCGGAATCGAGCGCAGGCCGGCATAGCACAGCAGGGCCACCAGCGGCGTCCAGTGCCAGACGTCCATCATCAGCACCGTCGCCCAGGCATGGGTGGCATTGCCGGTATAGCTGTAGTCAAAGCCCATCTTCTGCAGCATCGCGCCCAGCAGGCCGATGTCGGCCCGGCCGTAGATCTGCCAGATGGTGCCCACCACGTTCCAGGGAATCAGCAGCGACAGCGCGACCAGCACCAGCACCAGCGAAGCCTTCCAGCCCTGGGCCGGCATGGACAAGGCCAGCGCGATGCCCAGCGGAATCTCGACCGCCAGCACCGCCAGCGAGAAAGTGAGCTGGCGCCAAAGCGCGGCATGCAGGTCTTCGTCGCGCATCACAGCGGCGAACCATTCGGTGCCGACAAACACGCGGCGCTCGGGTGAGATGATGTCCTGCACCGAGTAATTAACCACCGTCATGAGCGGCAGGATGGCGGAAAACGCCACGCAGATGATGACCGGCAGCACCAGCAGCCAGGCTTTCTGGTTGATGGGTTTTGTGGTTGTACTCATGCTTCCACCAATTCGTCATTGAGGTACAGACAAGTGTGCGGCCCCATGACCTGCAGCCACACTTCCTCGCCCACCTGGGGCGGCCTCACGGCCGGGTTCAGCCGGGCTTTCAGCGTGTGTTCGCCGATCCGGGCCGTCAGCATCAGGTGGGTGCCTATGTCCTGCACCAGCATGGCGGTGAAGGGCAGCGCCGCCGGGTCGCCGAGTGCGGTCTTCACCACATACTCGGGACGCACACCCAGCTTGAGGTCGCCGTCGGGCATAGCGCGCCCGGGCGGCAGCGCCAGCGGCCGGTCCGCGACGCGCAAAGCGCCGGCCGTCACCGTGGCGGGCAAAAAGTTCATGCCGGGCGAACCAATGAAGTGGCCCACAAAGGTGTGGCGGGGCCGCTCGAACAGCGCATCGGCCGAACCGGTCTGCACCGCGCGGCCGCGCGTCATCACCACCACCTCTTCGGCAAAGGTCAGCGCCTCCACCTGGTCGTGCGTGACGTAGATCAGCGTGAGCTTGAGTTCGTGGTGGATCTGCTTTAGCTTGCGCCGCAGCTGCCATTTGAGGTGCGGGTCAATCACCGTGAGCGGCTCGTCGAACAGCACGGCCGACACGTCGGGCCGCACCAGGCCGCGGCCCAGCGAGATCTTCTGTTTGGCATCCGCCGCGAGCCCGGCCGCGCGCTGGTTGAGCTGGCCGCTCATGTCCAGCATCTCGGCGATTTCGCCCACGCGTTTTTTGATCTGCTCTTCCGGCACCTTGCGGTTGCGCAGCGGGAAGGCCAGGTTTTCAGCCACCGTCATGGTGTCGTAGATCACCGGGAACTGGAAGACCTGCGCGATATTGCGCTGCTGCGGCGTCGCGCGCGTCACGTCGACACCGTCGAACTTGACCGTGCCCTTGGAAGGCACCAGCAGGCCGGACATGACGTTGAGCATGGTGGTCTTGCCGCAGCCCGAGGGGCCCAGCAGCGCGTAGGCGCCGCCATCGCGGAAGCTCATCGTGAGCGGCAGCAGCGCGTAGTCGCTGTCTTCACGCGGGTTGGGCCGGTAGGCATGGGCCAGGTCCAGGTCAATGCGCGCCATAAGACCTCCGTGGTGCCAGCAGCAGCGCGCCGTCCGCATCAAACACATAGACCTGCGCCGGATCCAGGTACAGGGTGACGGGCGCGCCGAGGTCAAAGTAGTGCACGCCCGTGAGCTGGGCCACCAGCTCGCCCACGGCCGTGGCCACGTGGACAAACGTGTCGGAGCCCGAAATTTCGGCCAGCTCGACCTTGCCCGGTAGCGCCACGTCGCCTTCGCGCGCCGTGACACGCAGCGCGCTGCCGCGAACCCCCGCGGTGAAAGACACGAGGCGCTGGGCCGGCGCGTCGGGCAGCGCCAGGTTCAAGGCCGGGCCGCCCTTCAGTTGCAGGCCTTGGGCCGCGGGCAGGGCCGCCATCAGGTTCATGGGCGGGTCGCTGAAGGCGCGCGCCACGCGCAGTGACTGCGGCGCGTGGAAGACCTCGGCGGTGGGACCGTATTGCAGCAGCTCGCCGCCATCCATCACGGCGGTGTAGCCGCCCAGCAGCAGGGCCTCGCCCGGCTCGGTGGTGGCATAGATGACCGTGGAGTCGCCGGCGGCGAACAGCTGGGTCAGCTCTTCGCGCAGTTCCTCGCGTAGCTTGTAATCCAGGTTGACCAGCGGCTCGTCGAGCAGCATCAGCGGTGCGCCCTTGGCCAGCGCACGCGCCAGAGCCACGCGCTGCTGCTGCCCGCCCGAGAGCTCGGCCGGGTAGCGGTCCAGAAACATGTCGATGTGCAGGCGCGCGGCCAGGCTGCGCACTTTCTGCTCTATGTCTTTTTCGCCGCGCAGCTTGAGCGGCGAGGCGATGTTGTCGGCCACACGCAGCGACGGGTAGTTGATGAACTGCTGGTAGACCATGGCGACGTTGCGCTCGCGCACCGGCATGCCGGTCACGTCGGCCTCGTTGACCCGCACTTTGCCCTGCGTGGGAACGTCCAGGCCCGCCATGATGCGCATCAGGCTGGTTTTGCCGGCCTGCGTGGCGCCCAGCAGGACCGTGACTTCCCCGCTGCGCGGCGCCAGGCTCATGTCGTAGAGCCACTGCTCGGCGCCGACTTTTTTGCTGATCTGGTCCAGAGTCAGCTGCATTACGCCCCTCCCCCGCCCGGCAGGAGCTCAGAGGGGCCGCTCCGCGCGGCGGCCGGGGCCACAACAGCCAAGGAATTGAAGGTGCTCAACAAGAAAAACTCTCCTCGCAAAACAAATGGACGAAACTTGGTGAAGTTCGGTTTTTTTCTATTTTTCTTCCTTTGTGATTGTTTTATCTAATTGTTTTCCCTTATCTGTTTCCTTTTGTTTCGATATAAAGTTTCTTTCAGGCCTTTCCTCCGTCATCCTTTAAGTCCTTTTAACTCCCGACATCCCAAACCCGGATCCGCGTGAACTCCAATCCCAGGCAAATCAAGCTTCTTGACGTGGTCCGCGCCCACGGCTCGGCCTCCGTCGAGCAGCTTGCCGACAAGCTCGACGTGACCCTGCAGACCGTCAGGCGGGATGTGCAGCGCCTGTCCGAAGCCGGCTTGCTGACGCGCTTTCACGGCGGCGTGCGCATGCCCAGCTCCACGATTGAAAACATCGCGCACCGCCAGCGCGAAAGCCTCAACGCCGAGGGCAAGGCGCGCATCGCCCGGGCCGTAGCCCGCCGCATTCCCAACGACTGCTCGCTGATCCTCAACATCGGCACGACCACCGAAGCCATCGCCAAGGCCTTGCTGAGCCACAAGGGGCTGCGCGTCATCACCAACAACCTCAATGTGGCGGCCATCCTCTGCGGCAACACCGATTGCGAGGTCATCGTGGCCGGCGGCGTGGTGCGCGCACGCGACCGCGGCATCGTGGGCGAGGCGGCGGTCGATTTCATGCGCCAGTTCCGCGTCGACATCGCCGTGATCGGCATTTCGGGCATAGAGCCCGACGGCTCGCTGCGCGACTTCGACTATCGGGAGGTCAAGGTCGCGCAGACCATCATCGAGCACGCCCGCGAGGTCTGGCTGGCCGCCGACAGCAGCAAATTCAACCGCCCGGCCATGGTCGAACTGGCCAGGCTCTCGCAGATCGACCGGCTCTTCACCGACACGCCGCCGCCCGAACCCTTCCCGGCCCTGCTGGAGGAAGCGGACGTCAGCTGCGAGGTGGCCCATTCCTGAACGCCCGCGCGGCCGGGCAGTTTTCATACACTCCAGCGCATGACCTATCTCCTCGCCCTTGACCAGGGAACCTCCAGCTCCCGCAGCATCGTGTTCGACGAACACGGCCATATCGTGGCCCTGGCGCAGCAGGAGCTGCCCCAGATCTACCCCAAGCCAGGCTGGGTCGAGCACGACCTGACGGAAATCTGGCGCACCCAGCTGGCCACGGCGCGCGAGGTGCTGGCCAAGGCGAACATCAAGGCCGCCGACATCCGCGCGCTGGGCATCACCAACCAGCGCGAAACCACCGCGCTCTGGAACCGCAAGACCGGCCAGCCGGTCCACCACGCCATCGTCTGGCAGGACAGGCGCGCCGAAGCCACCTGCGCCGCCCTGCGCGAGCAGGGCAAGGAAAGCCTGATCCAGTCCAAGACCGGCCTACTGATCGACGCTTACTTTTCCGGCACCAAACTCAAATGGCTGCTCGACAACGTGCCCGGCGCGCGCGCGCAGGCCGAGCGCGGCGAACTGGCCTTCGGCACCATAGACAGCTGGCTGATGTGGCAACTCACCGGCGGCGCGCTGCACGCCACCGACGTCAGCAACGCCTCCCGCACCATGCTGTTCAATGTGCACACCAACCAGTGGGATGCCGAGCTGCTGGACTTGCTGGGCATCCCGGCCTCGCTGATGCCCACCGTGCTGCCGTCCAGCGCGCATTACGGTGAAGTCCGGCCTGAGCTGCTGGGCCATGCCATCGCCATCGGCGGTGTTGCCGGCGACCAGCAAAGCGCCCTCTTCGGCCAGGCCTGCTTCAAGGCCGGCATGGCCAAAAACACCTATGGCACGGGCTGCTTCATGCTGATGCACACGGGGGGCCAGTTCCAGACTTCGCACAACGGCTTGCTGACCACCAGCGCAGCGCAGGCGACCACGCAAACCCAGTTCGCCATCGAAGGCAGCGTGTTCGTGGGCGGCGCCGTGGTGCAGTGGCTGCGCGATGGCCTGCATGCCATCAAGGGCAGCGCCGAGGTGCAGGGGCTGGCTGAAAGCGTTCCCGACTCGGGCGGCGTGATGATGGTGCCGGCCTTCACCGGCCTGGGCGCGCCCTACTGGAAACCGGATGCGCGCGGCACCATCACCGGCCTCACGCGTGGCACCACGGTGGCCCACATTGCGCGCGCCGCGCTGGAAAGCATCGCCTACCAGAGCGCCGCCCTGCTGCAGGCCATGAGCCGGGACGCGGTCAGCGCTGGCGCCGCGCCCGTGGCCGAGCTGCGGGTGGACGGCGGCGCCTGCGTCAACGACCTGCTGATGCAGTTCCAGGCCGACCTGCTGGGCATACCAGTGATACGCCCGGCCGTGATCGAAACCACCGCGCTGGGCGCCGCCTACCTGGCGGGGCTGTCCAGCGGCGTCTACGGCAGCACCGACGAGCTGTCGGGCATGTGGCGCGCCGAGCGCAAGTTTTTGCCCACACTGGGCGCCGACCGCGCAGCGGAGCTCATGGCACGCTGGGAGCAGGCGGTGCGGCAGACCGTCTTGCAATAGCGAATAGGCGAATAGCGCGGGCGCTGTCACATTCCCCACAAGCGCGGCCGCTAGACTGGCGGCATGAGCCTCCCTGCCACCTCCATCTCCAGGCGCCGATTGGTCCTTGGCGCCGGTGCGGCCGCCGTGCTGGGCCTGGGCGGTTGGGCAGCGCGGCCCGCAGCCGCCCAGCCCGTCCGCACACGCTTGCGCCTGATTGGCGAGTCCCGCTTTGCCCACCGCCTGCAGTTCCAGGGCACCACGGTGGGCGGGCTCTCGGGCATTGACTACGACCCCGCCAGCGGCCTGTATTACCTGGTCAGCGACGATGCTTCCAACATCAATCCCGCGCGGTTTTACACCGCACGCATCGCGCTGGACATGAACAGCTTGGGCCAGCCGGAATTGCTGGGCGTCACCCCCCTGCGCCCATCCGATGACGGCACGTATGCGGCAGCCTTGCGGGGCGTCCAGGCTCCCGACCCGGAGGCGATCCGCTGGCGCCCCGGCAGCCAGACCTTGCTGTGGACCAGCGAAGGGCATTCCTTGACAGGCGTGGCACCGGAGCTGCGCGAAAGCCGGCTTGACGGCACGCTGGTTCGCGAATTTACGCTGCCGCCCATGTTTGAGTTTCATCTCATCCGGGGGCCGCGCGTCAATCTGGCGCTGGAAGGCCTGGCGCTGACACCCGATGACAAGACTGCCTGGATCGCCATGGAAAACGCCTTCCGCCAGGATGGACCCGTACCCACGGTGAAAGCGAAGGGCGGTCCTTGCCGCTTCACCCAAATTGACCTTGCCAGTGGGAAAGCATTGCGGCAAATTGCGTATGTGCCCGACGCCATTCCGCGCGCACCTGTCGCGCCGGCCTCCCAGGCCGACAACGGCGTGGTGGAAATCCTGATGCTCGATGCCGACCGCATGCTGGTGCTGGAGCGCGCTTATATGGCCGGCTGGGGCACGCAAGCCGGTAACTCACTGCGCCTGTACCTCATCGACACGCGGCAGGGTTCCGACACGCTGGCAACGCCCGTCCTGCAAGCTGGCGCTTATCGCGCGGTGGACAAAACACTGATCGCCGACTTCTCGGCCTTCATCGGCCCGGGCGACGGTCCCCGGCTGGAGCGCCTGGACAATACGGAAGGCATGGCCTGGGGGCCGGTGCTGCCCAACGGAAACCGCAGCCTAGTCTTCATTAGCGACGACAATTTCAGTTCCCGGCAAATCAGCCAGTGGCTGGCCTTTGAATTTTTGGACTGACAACGCATGACTTCCACTTCCCGCGCAAACACCGAACACATCGCCTTCGTAGGCGGCGGCAACATGGCCAGCGCCATCATCGGCGGCCTGATCAAGCAGGGCTTGCCCGCCGGCCAGATCCAGGTGGCCGAACCTTTCGCCGAGCAGCGGGCCAAACTCACGCAGCAATTCGGCGTGCAGGTCCACGAAGGCCCTGGCGCCTGGCTGGCCGGCGCCGGCCTGGTCGTCTGGGCCGTCAAGCCGCAGGTCTTCAAGGAGGCGGCGCTGCAAACGCGCTTTCACACCAAAACCGCGCTGCACCTGAGCGTGGCGGCCGGCGTGCGCTCGGGCAGCATCGCGCACTGGCTGGGCACCGAGCGCGTGGTGCGCGCCATGCCCAACACGCCGGCGCTGGTCGGCAAGGGCATGACGGCCCTGTTCGCGCGCGAGGCCGCCACCGGCGCCGACAGGCTGGCGATTGAAAAAGTGCTCAAGCCCACGGGCGCCACCCTGTGGCTGGCCGAAGAAGCCCAGCTCGACGCGGTCACCGCGCTGTCCGGCTCTGGCCCGGCCTATGTGTTCTATTTCATCGAGGCCATGATCGAAGCCGGCACCGACATGGGCCTGCCGCCCGCGCAGGCGCGCCAGCTCGCGATCGGCACGTTTGTGGGCGCCTCCGCGCTGGCGCAGGCCTCGGACGAGCCCCCCCAGGAGCTGCGCGCGCGGGTCACCTCCAAAGGCGGCACCACTTACGCTGCGCTGACATCCATGGAGCAGGACCGCGTCAAGATGCAGTTCATGCGCGCCATCCACGCCGCCCGGCAGCGTGCCGCCGAACTGGGCGACGAATTCGGCGGCGCCTGAGCGCGCACAGCCCCCGCGGGCGCGTCAACCGCCCGGCCGGGGCAAACGTTGAACACGGGCGTACGTGCAGCTTGTCTTGATCCACCCTGTGGGACACCCCGGCGGCATCCGCTTCACAACTTTTCCAACATCCGGAGCTTCACATGAACAAACTTCTGTCCACCCTCATCAGCGCAGCCGTCCTCGCCATGCCCCTGGCCGTGATTTCCACGTCCGCATCGGCCCAGGCTCCTGCCGCAGCACCTGCAGCAGCCCCCGCCGCCGCGCCAGCCGCCGCCCCAGCTCAAAAGGCAGCGCCTGCCACCAAGGCAAAGGCCAAGAAGACCAAGCGCAAGGCCAAGGCCAAAAAAGCCGCCGTCTGATCAGCCTCAGCTGACGCAAAAAAGCCCGCTTCAAGCGGGCTTTTTTATGGGCGCTTTCCGGACTTTGCGGGTCAGCGGCCCAGGTAAGACAGCACGATGCCCGCGAACACCGCGAAGCCCAGCCAGTGATTGAGGCGAAAAGCCTTGAAGCAGTCCTCACGCTCACGCTTGCGGATCAGCCAGCCATGCCACAGGGCCTGCAGCAAGGCCGCAGCCATGGCAATCCAATAAACGGGCGACTGCCCCACCGCACCCGCCAGGGCCCAGGCCCAGATCACCAGGTAAGCCAGGTAGCACAACATCACCGCGGTCACATCAAAACGGCCCAGCGTGATGGCCGAGGTTTTCATGCCTATCTTGAGGTCGTCGTCGCGGTCCACCATGGCGTATTCGGTGTCATAAGCCACCACCCAGAACAGATTGCCCAGCAGCAGCACCCAGGCCAGCAACGGCACACGTGACTGCACGGCGGCAAAAGCCATGGGAATGCCAAAACTGAAAGCCACGCCCAGCACCGCCTGCGGCATGGACACATAGCGCTTGGCAAATGGATAGGCCAGCGCGATGGCCAGCGCGGCGAACGACCAGGCGATGGTGGCGCTATTCGTGGTCAGTACCAGGCCGAAGGCCAGCAGCGCCAGCACCGCACCCACCGTGAGCGCCTCCCGCACCGACACCGCGCCGCTGGTGACCGGCCGCTGCGCCGTGCGCTTGACGTGGCGGTCAAAGTCCCGGTCGGCCACGTCATTGACGCAGCAGCCCGCGCTGCGCATCAGGATGGTTCCCAACGTGAACACCACCACCAGATGCCAGCCCGGAAAGCCGTGCGAAGCCACCCACAGAGCAGACAGCGTGGGCCACAGCAATAACAACCAGCCCGCCGGGCGGTTCCAGCGGATCAGTTGCAGGTAGAGATCGAGTTTTTGCTTCAACAAGCCGGAGGGCATTTACTCTTCGAGCAGGGAACGCAGCATCCATGCCGTCTGCTCATGCACCGTCAGGCGCTGCGTCAGCAAATCGGCCGTCGGCTCATCGCTGGCCTTGTCGGCCAGCGGGAACAGTTCGCGTGCGGTGCGTGCCACGGCTTCATGGCCTTGCACCAGGATGCGCACCATTTCCAGCGCCTTGGGCGGCACCACCGGCACGTCGGGAATCGAGGCCAGCTTGCTGAATTGGGCATAAGAGCCCGGCGCGGGATGGCCCAGCGAGCGGATGCGCTCTGCCACCGGGTCGACCGCGGCCCAGAGTTCGGTGTACTGCGTCATGAACATCAGGTGCAGCGTGTTGAACATGGGGCCCGTCACGTTCCAGTGGAAGTTGTGGGTGGTCAGGTAAAGCGTGTAGGTGTCGGCCAGCAGGCGACTCAGGCCCTTGGCGATCGCCGCGCGGTCTTTTTCACTGATGCCGATGTTGATGGAAGGCGCGGATTTTCCGGCAGCTTTGGCGGATGGCTTGGCCATGGTGTTTCCTTTTTTTAAATTCAGGGATAACTTTAACGAAATCGGGACGACGGCCGCAACAGCCGCCGTCAATACCCGTCATAGCCGGGATTCAAGACAGGCGGATGACGCCGGGCAGTTCGCAGGCGTAGATGGCGTTGCGCAGCGCGGCGATGGCTTCATAGCGCGTGAAGCTGCGCCGCCAGGCCAGCACCACGCGCCGGCTGGGCACATCGCCGTCGAAGGGCAGGTATTTGATGAATGAAGGTTGCTCTGCCGCCACCTTGCCGCGGGCTGGGGCGGTTTTTCCCTTCACCGCCTTTTTGGCGGCGGCCTGCTCGGCCAGCGCTTCCTTGGGCACGCCCAAGCGGGGCACCAGCGTAATGCCCATGCCGGCCGCCACCATGTGTTTGATGGTCTCCAGCGATGAGCCCTCAAAGCTTTTGCTGATGCCCTCGGCGCTGCTGGAAAAGCGCGCGAACTCGGGGCAGACCTCGAGCACGTGGTCGCGAAAGCAGTGGCCGGTGCCCAGTAGCAGCATGGTTTCTTTTTTGAGCTCTTCGGCGGTCACGCCCTTGCGCGCGGCCAGTGGATGGGCGCTGGGCACGGCCGCCATGAAAGGCTCGTCATAAAGCGGCGCGATCGCCAGGTTGGCGTCGGGGAAGGGCTCGGCCAGGATGGCGCAGTCGATTTCGCCGGTGCGCAACTCTTCGAGCAGCTTGACGGTGAAGTTTTCCTGCAGCATCAGCGGCATCTGCGGCGTCTTCGCGATGGCCTGGCGCACCAGGTCTGGCAGCAGATAGGGGCCTATCGTGTAAATGACCCCCAGGCGCAGCGGGCCGGCCAGCGGGTCCTTGCCGCGCTTGGCGATTTCGCGGATGTTGTCGGCCTGCTCGAGCACACTCTGGGCCTGGCGCACGATCTCCTCGCCCAGCGGCGTGACGGTGATTTCATTGGCATTGCGCTCGAAGAGCTTGACCTGCAGCTCTTCTTCGAGCTTCTTGATGGCCACGCTGAGCGTGGGCTGCGAAACGTGGCAGGCATCGGCGCCCTTGCCAAAGTGCTTTTCCCGGGCCACGGCGACGATGTATTTGAGTTCGGTCAGCGTCATGGGCTTATTGTGCTGCTTTTCTCAATCGCCGTGCCACGCAATGGCGCTCAGGCCCTCTCAAGCCTTCAGGTACTCGGCTTTGCCGCCCAGCCAGCGCAGGATATGCCGGTGCGCGAGCTCCGCATGCCGGTCCAGCATGGTGGGCGCCAGGCCGCGCGCCCAGGCCAGCAGCTCGGTGTCCGTCGCCAGGTCGGCAAAACGCAGCAGGGGCGCGCCCGACTGCCGCGCCCCCAGGAACTCGCCCGGCCCGCGGATTTCGAGGTCGCGCCGGGCGATCTCGAAGCCGTCATTGGTTTGCGCCATGGCCTTGAGGCGCTCGCGCGCCATCTCGCCGAGCCGGGGCGCATCGCCCGTGGAGTACAGCAACACGCAGGCCGAAGCCGCCGCCCCGCGCCCAACCCGGCCGCGCAGCTGGTGCAGCTGGCTCAGGCCGAAGCGCTCGGCGTGTTCGATCACCATCAGCGAGGCATTGGGCACGTCCACGCCAACCTCAATGACCGTGGTGCTGACGAGCACGCCCATCACTCCGCTGGTGAACAAGGCCATCACGGCCTTCTTTTCAGCCAGCGGCATGCGCGAATGCAGCAGGCCCACCATCACGCCGGGCAGGGCCGCGCTCAAGGCTTCATGGGTCTGGGTCGCGTTGACCAGGTCTATGGATTCACTTTCCTCGATCAGCGGGCAGACCCAGTAGATCTGCCGCCCTTCGGCCAGCTGGCCGCGTATGCGCGTGATCACCTCGTCGCGCCGCGCGTCGCTGACCACCTTGGTCACGATGGGCGTGCGGCCTGGCGGCACCTCGTCGATGGTGGAGACGTCGAGGTCGGCGTAATAGCTCATGGCCAGGGTGCGCGGAATCGGCGTGGCGGTCATCATGAGCATATGTGGCTCTTCGCCGCCTTCGGTCATCTTGCTGCGCAGGGCCAGGCGCTGCGCCACGCCGAAGCGGTGCTGCTCGTCGATGATGGCCAGGGCCAGGTTTTTGAACTTGACCTTGTCCTGGATCACGGCGTGCGTGCCCACCACCAGGCCCGCGTCACCGCTTTCGATCATGGCCAGCATCTCGCGCCGCTCCTTGGCCTTCTGGCTGCCGGTCAGCCAGGCGGTCTTGATGCCCATAGGTTCCAGCCAGCCGATCAACTTACGGAAGTGCTGCTCGGCCAGGATTTCGGTGGGCGCCATCAGCGCGCACTGCCAGCCCGCGTCTATGCAGCGGGCCGCGGCCAGCGCCGCCACCACGGTCTTGCCGGCGCCCACATCGCCCTGCAGCAGGCGGTGCATGGGGAGGTTTTTCTTCAGGTCCGCTTCGATTTCGCCGCACACGCGCTGCTGGGCGGCGGTGAGCCGGAAGGGCAGGCGCTCCAGCAACTGCTCCTCCAGCGTGCATTGCGGCCCGCGCACGGCAGGGCCCGTGAGCGCCGGGGCGCGCATGGCCGCGCGTATGCGCCTGGCCTGCAGCTGCGACAGCTGCTGGGCCAGCAGTTCCTCGGCTTTCAGGCGCTGCCAGGCCGGGTGGCTGCGGTCTTCCAGCGTGGCCAGCGACACGTCGGGCGTCGGGTGGTGCAGGAACTGCAGCGCCTCGCGCAGGCTCCACAGGGGTTGCGGCAGGCTTTTGCCCAGCACCTCCTCAGGAAGGGTCTCACGCAGGTCGGCGCGGAACAGTCCGCTGAGCACCGCCTTGCGCAAATAGTTCTGGGGCAGGCCGGCCACCGTAGGGTAAACCGGTGTCAACGCGCCCGGCAGCTCGCCTTCGGCCAGCCTGAAACTGGGGTGGATCATCTCGCGACCGACAAAACCGCCACGCATCTCGCCGCGCACGCGCACGCGCGCGCCCACGCTCAGCGTTTTCTGGTGGGCCGGGTAGAAATTGATGAAGCGCAGCACGCAGTTGTCGCTGCCGTCGTCCACCGTCACCCTGAGTTGCCGGCGCGGGCGGAATGCGATATCGCTGTGTGTCACCACGCCCTCGATCTGCACCAGGTCGCCGTCGCGGGCGTCTGCCAGGCGCACGATGCGGGTTTCGTCCTCATAACGCAGGGGCAGGTGAAGGGCCAGGTCAATGTCGCGGCGCAGGCCCAGCTTTTCGAGGGCTTTCTGGGCCGGCGATTTGGCCGGGGCTTTTTCAGCCCGAGGCTGGGGCGCGGCCTGCTCCCCGGCCGCGGCCTCTGGCGGGGCGGTTTTTCGGGCGGGAGCACCAGGTGGCGACATGGGACAATTGTGCCGTCAACCTAGAAGCCGCAGTTGACCGCTTGCCAACCTCTCAGAATCCGTTTGAATACCGTCGCCCCTCCCTTCGCTGGCACTCAGCTTGTGCATAACAACGCTATGCACCCGATTGCGCCACCCGCACGCCACCATGCGGCGTTGCTCCGCCTTGTGGGCAACAGCCCACAGCGTTGTCGCGCCTTGCCTGGCACCGCGCGGGCAGCACACTCGGGCGCATCCAACTACGGTTTCTAGGTTTATGAAAACGCATTTCAGCCTCAGCGATTTTGATTTCACGCTGCCCGAAGAACTCATAGCCCAACACCCCGCCGCCCAGCGCAGCGCCTCGCGCCTGCTCGACGGCCGGGAAGACCCGCCGGTGGACCGGCGTTTCACCGAGTTCCCCGGCCTGCTGCAGCCGGGCGACCTGCTGGTCTTCAACGACACCAAGGTCGTCAAGGCCCGGCTCTTCGGCCAGAAGGCCAGCGGCGGCAAGCTGGAGTTGCTGATTGAGCGGGTGCTGTCGCCGCATGCTGATGTAGGCCACGAGGTCGCCGCCCACATGAAGGTCAGCAAAAAGCCCCTGCCGGGCGCGGTGCTGCAAATGGACGGCGGCTTTACTGCCACCTTGCTCGGCCGCTGGCCTGAAGAAAGCGGGCCGCTGTACCGCTTTCGCCTGAGCAGCGACCCTTACGCCCTGATGGCCCAGCACGGCCACGTGCCGCTGCCGCCTTACATCACCCATACGGATTCCGCCGACGATGAGCAGCGCTACCAGACGGTGTTCGCCAAAAACCCCGGCGCCGTGGCGGCGCCCACGGCCGCGCTGCATTTTGACGAGGCCGTGCTGGCTGAACTGGAGGCGCGCGGCGTCCGGCGCGCCAGCGTGACCCTGCACGTGGGCGCGGGCACCTTCCAGCCCGTCAAGGCCGAAAACATCGCCGACCACACCATGCACTTTGAGCGTTTTGAAGTGCCCCAGGCGACGCGGGAGGCCATCGCCGCCTGCAAGGCGCGCGGCGGCCGCGTGGTGGCCGTGGGCACGACGACGGTCCGCGCGCTGGAGTCCCACGCCAGATTCGGCCCCGAGTGCAATGACACCAACATCTTCATCACGCCGGGCTTTGAGTTCGCCGTGGTCGACATGCTGCTGACCAACTTCCACCTGCCCAAAAGCACGCTGATGATGCTGGTCAGTGCGTTTTCGGGCTACGAGCACATCATGGCGCTGTACCGCCATGCAATCGCCGAGCGTTACCGCTTTTTCAGCTATGGCGACGCCATGCTGCTGGAGCGTAAAACCCCTCCGGCACAGCCTTAATTACACCTGCGACAATCGCACGATGCTCGAATTTGAAGTTCTGAAGACCGACACCAGCCCGGACGACAAGGCCGGCGCCTACCTCGGCTCCTACGCCCGCCGCGGCAAGCTGACGCTGAATCACGGCGTGGTGCAAACCCCCATCTTCATGCCGGTCGGCACCTATGGCACGGTCAAGGGCGTGATGCCGCAGTCGCTGCACGACATGGGCGCGCAAATCATCCTGGGCAACACCTTCCACCTCTGGATGCGGCCCGGCCTGGACGTGATGCAGCAGTTCGGCGGCCTGCACAAGTTTGAAAGCTGGAGCAAGCCCATCCTGACCGACAGCGGCGGCTTCCAGGTCTGGTCGCTGGGCGAGATGCGCAAGATTTCGGAAGAGGGCGTGAAGTTCGCCTCGCCGGTCAACGGCGACAAGCTGTTCCTGACGCCCGAGATCTCCATGCAGATCCAGACGGTGCTCAACAGCGACATCGTGATGCAGTTCGACGAATGCACGCCTTACGACACCAAGGGCCACATCACCACCGAAAGCGAAGCGCGCAGCTCCATGGAACTGAGCCTGCGCTGGGCCAGCCGCTGCATCGCCGAGTTCAACAAGCTGGAGAACCCGAACGCCCTGTTCGGCATCGTGCAGGGCGGCATGTTTGAAAACCTGCGCCAGGAATCGCTGGAAGCCCTGGTCGAACTGAACCTGCCCGGCTACGCCATAGGCGGCGTGAGCGTGGGTGAGCCCAAGGAAGAGATGCAGCGCATCATGGCCCACACGCCGCACCGCCTGCCCGCGCACAAGCCGCGCTACCTGATGGGTGTGGGCACGCCCGAGGACCTGGTCGAGGGCGTGGCCGCCGGCGTCGACATGTTCGACTGCGTGATGCCCACACGCAATGCACGCAACGGCCACATGTTCACGCGCTTCGGCGATTTGAAGATCCGCAACGCGCGCTACAAGACCGAAGACCAGCCGGTGGACGCGACCTGCGGCTGCTACACCTGCAAAAACTTCTCGCGCGCCTATATGCACCACCTGGACCGCTGCGGCGAAATGCTGGGCCCCATGCTGTCGAGCATCCACAACCTGCACTACTACCTGAACCTGATGCAGGAAGTGCGTGATGCGCTGGACGCCGGCCGCTTCGGCGAGTTCAGCGCGCAGTTCCGCGCCGACCGGCAACGAGGCGTCTGATGAACATCAACCTGCAACGCTGGATAGACCGCTGGGCCGGCATTCCGCTGTGCGCGGCGGTTTCGGCCGTAGACGCCGTGGCGCGGCGCTTTCGCAAGGATTCCGACACCGCGCCGCGCGCGATTGTCGTGATCCTGCTGTCGGAAATGGGCAGCCTGGTGCTGGCCCACGAGATGTTCGCGCGCCTCAAGCAGCGCTACCCCGATGCGCCGCTGCATGCGCTGCTGTTCGGCAAGAACCGGGAAATCCTGGACCTCATGCAGGTGGTGGACCCGGCCAACGTGCACACGGTGGACGACAAGTCGCTGGGTGGCCTGCTGTCCAGCCTGTGGAAGGCGATCGGCGAGCTGCGCCGCGCGCGCGTCGACGTGGCGATCGACTGCGAGCTGTTCTCGCGCATCAGCAGCCTGCTCTCGTATGCCAGCGGCGCGCGCATCCGCGTGGGCTTTCACCGCCACACGCAGGAAGGCCTGTACCGCGGCTCGCACATCAACCGGCCCGTGCCCTACAACCCCTATCACCACATCAGCGCGCAGTTCCTGACGCTGGCGCGCGCAATTGATTCGACCGCCGTGCCCAAGTCCAAACTGCCGGCCAACCTGGCATCCGCAACCGCCAAGCCGCCGCCGCACGTGCGGCTGGAGCCGGCGCTGGTGCCAGGCATCCAGGCCCGCCTCGCGCAGGACTTTCCCGCGATTGCCGGCAAGCCGCTGGTGCTGGTCTACCCGGGCGGCGGCATTTTGCCGATACGCGCCTGGCCGCTGGATTCCTATACCGCGCTGTGCCAGGGCCTGGTGGCCGACGGCAGCGCCGTGGCCGTGATCGGCCTCAAGGACGACCAGGCGCTGGCGCGGCAGCTGGTGGCCAATGTGCAGGCCGCCTTCCCGGCCAGCCCGACCAGCGCCGTGATTGACCTGACCGGCTACACACGCTCGATTTCCGAATTGCTGGCACTGTTCCATGTCGCGCGCCTGCTGGTCACCAACGACGGCGGGCCGGGGCAGTTCGCGGCGCTCACGCCGATCTGGACGCTGATGCTTTTCGGCCCCGAAACCCCCGGCCTGTACGCGCCGCTCACGCCGCGGTGCCACTCCTTCTACAGCCAGTGGCCCTGCTCGCCCTGCCTGACCGCCTACAACCACCGCTCGTCCTATTGCGACGGCGACAACCAGTGCCTCAAAGTCATCGCACCCGACACCGTATTGGCCAAGGCGCGCGAGTGCCTGGCAGCCCCCTGACCCACACCCCCTGATGCCCACACTTCGATCCTTTGCCGAGGCCGTGATCCGGCGCCTGCCCGAGCGCCTGCAGCCCATGGTGCGCTGGCGCTTCATCAAGTTCGGCGTGGTGGGCGCCAGCGGAACGGTGGTCAACGTCGCGGTGCTGTACCTCGCGCAGGAGTTTTTGTTCAGCGGGATCGCGGACTTCCATGACCGGCTCAACTACTCCATCGCGCTGGCGATCACCGTCGCCACCATCAGCAACTTCTACTGGAACCGGCGCCTGACCTGGCGCGACCGCAAGCACGAAGTCCACCACTCGGCGCTGTTCCTGTTTTCCAAGTACGTGATGGCCGCCGGCCTGGCCATCGTGCTGCAGTCGCTGCTGACCAAGTGGCTGGCCCTGCACATGCACTACCTGCTGGCCAATGTGCTGGCCATCGTGCTGTCCAGCGTCTGCAATTTTGTGGCCAACGACCGCATGACTTTCCGCCGCCGCCGCGCCAAAATCGAGGCCGATGCCGCCGCGCACCCACCTCCCAACGATGTCCATGACAAGCCCTGAGCCCCTGAAAACACGCCTTCCCGCCCACCGTATCTGGATAGGGCTGGCCGTCCTGGTCGCCCTGGGTTACCTGTTCGGCCTGGGCGGCGACCACATCCCGCGCAACGGCGACGAGCTGGTCTACGCGCACATCGCGCGGCTGACGGCGGACACCGGCAAATGGCTGCCGCTGGTCAGTTCCTACGACTTCATGCGCAACACCAAGCCGCCCGTGCTGTTCTGGCAGGCCATGGTGGCCGGCGGCTGGGGCGAGCACTGGACGCTGCTCAACCTGCGCCTGCCCAGCATTGCCTACACCTGGGCCATCACCCTGATGACGGCGCTGCTGGCCTGGAAGATCGTCCAGGGCGAAACCGCACCGGCCGACCGCCGCCGCCACGCGTTGGCCATGGGCGCCATCGCTGCCATCGTCTACCTGTCTTTCTTCAGCACCTACCGCTACGGCCGGCCCTACCTGACCAGCGCGCCGGAAACCTTCTGGCTGTTCGGCGTGTTGTTCGCGGTTGCCTGGTCGCCGGCAAAACTGCTGGCCTCGCGCTGGGCGTTTCCGCTGCTGGCGGGCATCGCCATCGGCATCGGCTGCCTTTACAAGTCTTTTGTCATGGTGGTGCCGGTCGGCTTCGCGCTGGCGCTGTGCTACCAGCTTCTGGGTGCGCGCAAGGCGCCGTGGGATGTTTTCCGGCGCGGCATCGTGGTCGACGGCGTGAAGGTGGTCGCCATCTGCTTGCTGGCACTGGCGATTTTCGGCCTGTGGTTTGCCCTCGACCCGCAGCCGGGCGAAGTCTGGCGCGAGTTCGTCGTCGGCGAGAACGCCGGCAAGATGAATTCGTCAAAAGGCTACTTCGCCATCGCCTTCAGCGGCAGCAGCGGCATCCTGACCATCCTGACGGGCTACTACTCCAACGCGCTGTTCCTGTTGCCCGTCGCGGTCGGCTGCACCTGGGCCGCCTGGAAAGCCTGGCGCCAGCGCAAAGGCACCGGGCAAACCATCAGCGACACCGAAAAAGCCCTGTGGATCTGGCTGCTGGCCTTCGCGCTGGTGTTCATGGTGCCCACGCAGCGTTCCACGCGCTACCTGATTCCCGCCATGCCGGCGCTGGCGGTGCTGATTGCGTTGTACTGGGACCGCATTGCGCGCATCTGGTTCAGCCTGACCCTGGCGATCTGCCTCATAGGCGCGCTGGCCATGGGCCTGATCGGCTACGGCGGCGTGCGCGCCACGCAGGACGCGTGGCTGTTCTCACCGCTGTACTGGCTCTTCCTGGGCGTGCTGGCCGCCGCCTGCGTCGCGGGCATGTTCAAGCCCGGCTGGACCCGCCCCGTCGCCGCGCTCAGCAGTTTTGCGGTGCTGTTCGCGCTGGCCTGGGTCACCGCGCCGTTCAACGGCGACATGGGCCACTTCCGTGCGGAGACCAGCGCACTGCTCAAGGGCCAGGCCCTGTCGGTGCCCAGCAATTTCAACGGGCATTTCGAGCGCTACGAGTTCATCATCCCCGGCGCCAAAATTGTCCCCTACTTCGCCGCGCAGCCTGTGGACTACCAGGACGTCGACGCGCTCTTCAAGAACACCCGCTACGCGCTGGTACAGCGCCGCGCCGGGCAAAAACCCTGCGAGCAGTGCCGCGTCATCGACGAGCGCTGGGACCTGCGTTCGCGCCAGGACGAAAAAGAAGGTACGCTGGGCGCCTTCAAGTCGCCCGAAACCTTCTGGTACGCCAAAGAGTACCTGGTCGAACGCGCCGCGCCTTGATCACTCCCGATCCACCCTTGCAAAACTTCACCGAGGAAACACCCATGCCCCGATTCCAGAGACTTGCAGGGGCGTGGGCCCTGGTGGCCATGCTGGCGCTGGGCGGTTGCGCCACGGCCATCAAGCCGCATGAAACCAGCGGCGCACCCACGCTGGGTTTCCAGAACATGGCGCTCAACCCCGGCAATGGCGGGGAGCTGGTCGCCGCCGACGCACTGCAGCCGGGCGACATTATCCTGACAGCCGAAAACGGCCTGAACTCCGTCGGCATCCGCCTGATCACGCTCTCACCCGTGAGCCACGCGGCGGTCTACATGGGCAACCGGCAGATTGCGGAAGCCGTGGGATCGGGCATACGCATTCGCAGCGTGGATGCCCTGCTGCAAGACGAAGCGACGGTGGTGGCTTTTCGCCACCCCGACCTCACGGCCGGGCAGGCCGTCAAGATCAACACCTTTGTGGCCAGCCACGAAGGCAAGAAATACAACTACGTCGGTGTGATGCTGCAGGCCCCGTTCGCTCTGGAGCGGCGCATGTGCGAGCTGCCGCTGGTGCCGTCCATGGTGCGCGACTTCTGCATACGCGGCATCGCGGCCGTGCAGTTGGGCCTGGGGCGCAACGACCAGTTCTTCTGCTCACAGTTCATCCTGGAGGCCTACCGCAGCGCGGGCCTGCCGCTCACCGACGCCGACCCGCGCCTGATCAACCCCGGCGACCTGCTGCACATGCGGGAGGGCGACGTGCCCTCCATCATGATTCACAAGCCGCTGCGCTATGTGGGCCACCTTAAGGCTGCTCCGCAGGTGGTGGCTGCGGAGCAGCTGGAGCGGTAAGCCCCTAGGCGGTTAACCGCCCACGTGCATGGTGAACTGCGCGCCGTTGGACAGCTTGCACTGCCCAGTGCCCATGGTGGACGAGTTCATCTGGTAGCGGCAGCTGATGTAGTTGCCGCGGCTGCCGGATCCATTGGCCACGCCTTCGCGCACGGATGAACCCGCAATGCGTGTGGCTTCCCCATTAAAACTCTCACCGTTGATATTGGTGGTGAAGGTCCCGCGCCCGTTCATGTCGTTGGTCACCACCGCGCCCACCATGCCGTAGGCTTGGGCGGCATCATTCGACGGATAGAGCCGCGCCGCGAAGGTGGTGCTGGCCGGGATGGCCGGCGTGACGTACACCGTGGAAGTGACCGGCGGATGGCCGGGTTGGACCGGCACAACATAGCAGCCCGTCAGGGCCGTAGCGCCCAGCACCGCGGCGGCCAGAGCCGTGCGGCGCGTCAGGCGTGACAGGGAAAACAGGGAGGAATCAATCTTCATACATAACCCGAAGGCCCAAGCACATGCTTGTGGCCGCAGTGTGTGGCGGCCGGTCCAAAAGGTTGCATTAAAAGATACAAGATCATTCAATAGATACGAAAAGCATCAAAATCAGATACTTCACCGAAATTCCCGATACCAGCCGCCCGCGTAATAGCCGACGCACAGCGTAAAGATCCAGGCTCAGGCACCATCAAGCCATCCACCACTTTTCTGCCGTAAAGACCATGCAATACCGCCGCCTCGGAAACAGCAACCTCAAAGTCTCCGTCCTGTGCCTGGGCACCATGATGTTCGGCAAGCAGACGCCGCTTGAGGACGCGGCGCGCATCGTGGCATCGGCCCGCGAGCACGGGATCAACTTCATCGACACGGCCGACGTCTACAACCAGGGCCAGTCCGAGAAAGACGTAGGCCAGCTGCTGGCCGGCCAGCGGCAGCACTGGGTGCTGGCCAGCAAACTGGGCAACGCGGTCAGCGAGAACATCAACGAAAGCCACTACTCACGCCGCTGGCTGATCCAGCAGACCGACGCCATCCTGGCGCGGCTGCAGACCGATTACCTGGACATCCTCTACCTGCACCGCGACTACCACGAGGAAAACCTCGAGGAGGCGGTGCGCGCACTGGGCGACTTGATACGCGCGGGCAAGCTGCGCAGCTTCGGGCTGTCCAACTTCCGCGGCTGGCGCATTGCCGAGGTGGTGCGGCTGTGCAAGGAACTGGGTGTGCCGCAACCCACCGTGTGCCAGCCTTATTACAACCTGCTCAATCGCGGCCCGGAAGTCGAGATTCTGCCGGCCTGTGGCCACTACGGCCTGGGCGTGGTGCCTTACAGCCCCTTGGCGCGCGGCGTGCTCACCGGAAAATATCCACCCGGCCAGCCGCCGGCCGAAGGCACGCGCGCCGGCAGCGGCGACAAGCGCATCCTGGAGACCGAGTTCCGCGAAGAATCCCTGGTGATCGCGCAAAAGATCAAGGCGCGCTGCGAAGCCAAAGGCCAGGTCCCCGGCCAGTTCGCCGCGGCCTGGGTACTGGCCAACCCGCTGGTCAGCTCCGTCATCGTCGGGCCGCGCACGCTACCGCATCTGGAAGACGTGTACGGCGCGGTAGACCTGGTGCTGGACAAGGGCGACGAAGCCTTTGTCAACGAGCTGGTGGTACCCGGCCATGCATCCAGCCACGGCTACAACGACCCAGGTTACCCCTTCTTCGGCCGCGCGCTGCCCTGAGCCGGCATTGGCCTCAGATCCGGTACTGCGACCATAAGGTATTCGTGAACCGCGATGCTCCAATCTGTTGCCGCAGCGCGTTGAACATGGGTGCCTGCGGGTAAGCACGAAGAAATTGTTCCTGTGTCGCATGCAGCTGGTACGGCAGGTAGTAGCTGCCTTCATGCGACAGTGCCATGTCGATCATTGAACGGGTCCATTGCCCGGCATGTTGCTGCGCATGGAACGACACGCCCTGTTTATAGTAAATCACGAAGGAAAACACATCCTGCCTGGCCCAAGCCATCAACACCGCGCGGTCGGCCGGGGAGTGGCGTATTGAGACATTCACCGCGCCCGTGGGGGTCGATTGCAACAGGCTGGACATCTTTCGCGCGAAGCTTGCGAAGTGGCGCTCCGGGACAAAGCACTCCTGCAAAACATAGCTTGAAAAATCCCGGCTTGCGGGCTCAAGCTGTGCAACATCAAGGCTGGCCTCGTAGTTGCGCCACACCACGGCCGGCTTGTCCTCGATGGAAGCGGCTTTTTCACGAAGCGACGCCCCGCCAGGCAACTCCGTCATGGCCCAGAAGAAAAGTTTCTCTTTGGTGTAGGGGCGGCCCGGCGGCGTCAACCTCTCAGCGACGGTCAAGGGCTTGTCGGTCCGTGACCATGTGACGCAATGCGGATGGTCAAACCGGTCCGGGAATAAATCGGCGTTGTGCAATAGCGCATTCGGGTTGGACTGGACTTTTTCGCGAAACCAGTCCGGATAGTCCTCAATGGGAACGCGGCTCGTCGATCTTTCTATCCGGAAGTTTTCGTCGAGATTGAGCTCAACTTCCGTGATGACCCCGACTCCCCCGTACCCGCCCAGGGCGGCATGAAAAAGTTCTGAATGAGTTTGTCTGCTGGCCTCAATCACCTCGCCGTCAGGCAAGACGATCTGCAAGGCCCGGACGGAACGGCTGACAGACCCGTGCCCCACATAACGCCCATGGCAGTTCACCGACACCGAGCCTCCCACCGTGAAACTGGCGTAGCTCTGCATGGTCTGGACCGCCAGTCCCTGTGGGTCGATGATTGTTTGCAAATCACGCCACCGCATCCCAGCCTGGACCCTGGCGATTCGTTTGGCGGGGTCGATTTTCACCACGCCGTTCATCGCGCGCATATCCAGCTGCAAGCCGCCGTGAATGGCGGTCTGTCCCCCCATGCTGAACCTGCCGCCACCAACGCTCACCTGGCCTTGCCATTTCTTCAAGGCCTGCCGGACGTCATCGGTCCCCCGGATTTCCGCGATTCCAGCCGTCTTCACCGAGCTGAGGTGGGTGACATTGCACACACTCAGCGGATCGGCCGGACACTTTGCCTCGGCATTCAGTTGCGCCAGCGCCGCGCCGCCGGCAATAGCCGATAGCGCCCTCCTGCGTGATGGATCAAAGCGCATTTAGAACATATCCGAGAATAAAAAATAACGACGCTCCATGCGTGAGGAACGCGGGTGGAGGGACATATCCCAACAAGGTTTGATTTTTAAACTTAGAAAAAATCTGTTTGATGAGCCACAAGTGAGCGCTCGAATTCGTTGACTGCACCAAAGGTAGGAAACTGAGGCGCCATCTGCCGGCCCAGGTCCCAGCTGCGCCATGCGCGCGGCATGTCGAAGCTGCCAATCAAACTGTCTCCTAAATCTTTGTAAACGCCGGCGATACAGGGGTTGATCGTGAGCACCTCCAAAAAGAGCTGCCTGGCAACCGGGTCACCCAGCATGGCGCGATGATTGGCTTCAAAAATTTTGAGGACATGGGCCTTTGCAGGCGCTGCCAACTGGAGTTCCTGAAATACTTTGATCGCGCTGGGCAGGCTTTCCTTCGTTTTGTGAGACAAAGCCTCACCCAACTTCTTGACCGCAGGGTCCGATGACAGCAGCGCCTTTTGCTCGGGCGTGAGCGGCGCAATTCCCTCTCCGGTCATCAAAGCCCACTCGATGCTGCCCAGGTAAGCGTCCAGCAAGCGAGCTTCACGCCAAGCGGCTACCAATTCCGTTTTGCTGCGCTGCCTGGCAAGCACGCACTCTGCGTTGGTCATGAGCGCGGCCTGGTCCAGTACCCGATCGACAGGATCCGTCGAAGCAGAGACAGGGCGCAGAGGAAAGGCCATGAGGTCCAGGGGCTTTTCATGAAGCGGCTGAACCGACTTCACCACAAAGCGGTGGGTACTGACACCCGCCTGGCGTGTCACCAACTCGAACTGCGAGGCGATCGTCTGATTTTTAGCCAAGGCCGCCAGAATCTGCGGGTGGCCTCCATAGACATAACGCATGAACTGGGCAAACATGATCGCCTCTTTGGGTGATACGGAACTGCCCCGCAAACTCCGGCGAAACAAAACACCAGACGAACTGGAAAACACTTCTTCGTCCCCCTTCGTGGTGACTTGCAGGGCAGGCGATGATTTGTCTTGTATCGACAAGGCATGTTCGTTGTCGACCGGGCCCTTGGCCTGTTGATCGATCTTCGCCGCGGCTAGGACTTTGTCTATCGAAATACGATTGCGAAGCTCAAGCACACGAAAACCCACCGTGTCATAAAGCGAGTATTCCACTCTTGTTTTTGTGAGGTGATCGATTACCACCCGCCGGCGCTTGTCAAAGTCGTAAACGCTGGTTTGTTGGGCTGAATTCACCACAAAGTAGTTTTCAGCCAGCGTCACATTCAAAACAGCATGGCTATCGGCAGGTGTGTTTTTACTGCCCTTTTCCGCCTCGACGTGGCTGTTGACCTCCAACGCCACGCTCACATCGGCATGCACCGAAGACATCATCAAGAAACACAGTGCGGTCAAGCTGTAACGTTGTAATGAATTCATAGGTGGCAGGTGGTTTCGGTTTCAAATTACGGACAAGCTCTTAATTGGCACCGCAAGCGTGGCAGAACCTGGCGAAGGCGCTCTTGCGCGTGGAGCACGTCGCACAACGGTCGAACAGGCTGATACCGCAGTGCGGACAAAAATCGATCTCCGGATTTTTCAGGTCCACAGCCCGCTCGCAGCCGGGGCACACGCTTTTTGACAGGCGCGTGAGCGCTGTGTCGTAGCTCAGCTCCTCGCGGCGCTGCGCGTCTGGCAGTTGCTCGGTGAGTTTCTGCTTTTCGAGGTAGCGGTTCAGCGCGATGATGGCCTGCCGGCCCACCAGCGCCGTGACGGCAATGCCCACGATGTAGCGCACATAGCCGCCATAGCTTGGCAGGTAAGGCACCAGCTCGACGAAGAAGGCGAACACCGCGAAGAAAATAAAGCCCCAGACAAAAGGCCAGTACGTTCCCTTGCGTTTTTTCGCGAACAGCCAGCCGGCCGCCACCAGCAGCGGAAGCGTCAGGGCCAGGCGGTACAGGAAGACGCGCAGTTCCACGCGCCGGTATTCCGCGCTGAGCAGCACTTGCGCGGCATCCTCCATCTCCCTGAGCTTGCGGCGCTCGCGGGCCGCGCCCTGGCGCGCATCGAGCGCGGCCTGCTGCTGGGCTTCAACGGCGACGCCGGCCGCGCGTTCACGGTCTTTGAGCACATCCAGCGCCCGCGTGCGCGACAGCAGTTCCGGGTCCTGGTCGGCCAGCTGCGTGGCGTGGCGGGTGGACAGCCAGTTGTTAAAGGTCTCGCGTGCCGCAGCCGAGTCAGCCTGCGCCATCCGGCGCTTGAGCTGGGCCTGCTCGAGCGCGGTCTGCGCATCCTGCCCGGCGCGCTCGGCGGCCTTGATGGCGTTGCGCAGCGCGGTTCTGGCGTTCGCATCCATGTAGTCGTCAAGCGAGAGCTGCTTCTCGACCTTGGGCAGGTCGCCCACCACGGTGCCGCCCAGCCCGACCAGGAAGCCGGCGAACACAAAGGCCACCACCCAGAGGCCACGGTGCATCCATTTTTCCGTCAATCGCAAAGTATTGGCCATGCTTATCTCCGTTTCATGGGGATGACGGGCGCGCGGGTCACAGCTTGACGACCGTCACGGGCTTGCCATCCGTCATGCGTGCCCGTTGCAGCCAGTCAAAGACCGAATCCACCGTGACGGTTTCAATGCGGTCGGAAAAG
This sequence comes from Polaromonas sp. P1_H6, assembly GCF_056405195.1. NCBI lineage: Bacteria > Pseudomonadati > Pseudomonadota > Betaproteobacteria > Burkholderiales > Comamonadaceae > Polaromonas > Polaromonas sp. P1_H6. The sequence continues at coordinate 22,473 of NZ_JBFUCN010000003.1, read as the reverse complement.
CGCTTGTCGTTGGGATGGTCGTCAAACGCGACGTTCGCCGCGGTCATGCGGCCGCCCAGCCGGGTCAAGGGCCCCAGCTTGAGCGCCGTGGGCTCATAGCCCTTGAACTGCAGCCAGGCTTGCGCTTTCTCGCGTGTCGTCACGCCAGGCTCCGCGGCGGCGGCCATGGTTTCAATCGCCCACTGGTTGGATTGCTGGTATTTGCGGCCCCAGGCGTAACTCACGATGCTGTAGGGCTTGTGATGCATGGTTGTGAGCCGCGCCGGGTCCTGCAGCAAGGCCAGCAGTTGCGCCTGGACCTGCGGCGAAGGCGCGACCCAAGCCGCCTCGAAGCGCCACAAATCGTCAAGGAAGAACTCGCCCAGCCCCTGGCGGTAAACCGCCGAGTCGCTGGTGCCGCAGGTATTGAGCTTGTGCACCACGCGCCAGGTCATGCCGCCCTGCCCGTCGGGCAACTGGTAGGCCAATCCAAGGTGCGAATAGCGCACGCCGTATTTGCTAAGGTCTTGCCCGGCCCGCGCCAGCAGCACGACTTTTTCACCGCTGGCGTTGAGCGAGGCCAGGGTTTTTTCTGCCAGCACCATGGCGCGCTCGACGGTCTGGGGCGTGGTCTTGCGGGCTTCGCAGGAACGCCCGGCATGGGCGGCCGGCGCCGCGCCGAGGACGGCAGCCGCAAGCAACAAGGGCAAAAGAGATTTGAAGATTTTCATGGTGTGGCGCCGTTTACTGCGTCAGGCGTTCGTTGTGCAACAAGGCTCTGCCCAACGCATTGGGAATAAAGGCGATCGCCTCCCCCGCTGCCGACAGCACCACACCCGCACCCACCACGCTGACCACCACCACCGTCCCGGCCACCATGGATACGCCCGCCACACCCCTGCCCACCACCTCGATGCTGGCACGCGCGCCGTCGGAAGCGCGCTCCAGCACGTACAGGGTTCCGCGAGCCGTGCTTTCCACGGCCTTGACCACCAGCACCGTGCCCGCCGTGGACAACACGACCGGGATGGCCACCACGGCGCCTGCGGCGGCGCTGGCGCCGACCACAACGGAGGCCACCGGCAGGGCCGACACGGCGCTCAGGGCCGAGGCCTCGGATTGCGCCTGTGCGCTGAACGAGGCGGCGCTTCCCACCAGGGTAAGGCTGGCGGCGACCAAATATGTGGCCAATCGATTTTTCATGATGACTCCTTGTTTCGGGGTGTTGTGTTTATTCGTTGGCCGCGTGGCTGCGGGCGGCACGGCCCAGGCGGGCTTCGCTGAGGTCGGCCTCATGGCGGTCGCGCAGGGTCTTGGCCAGCGTGAAGCTGCAGGTGATCAGGTAAAGCCAGCTCACGCCCAGGAAGGCCTTGTAGGTCTCGTTGATCTCCATGCGCCACAGGCCCCAGCCGGTCAGCGACATGGCCAGGAAGAAGCCGCCCCACACCACCAGCTTGAACATAGGCGTGTCGGCCAGCTTGCCTTCGGCCCTGCTTTGCTCCTGGTCACGCACATACTTGGCCAGCACAAAGGCGGCCGACAGGCAGAAGAAATAACCCATGACCATGAAGGCGCGGTCCAGGTCCTTGCCGGGCAGCCACGACAGGCCCACGGCGCAGAGGAAAACGGCGATCAGGAAAGATGCCCAGACCTGTAATTGCCAGGGCTTGGAGTCACGGTGTATCAGTGTCTGCATAAAAACCTTTCCGGTGTTGAGGAGGCCCTAATGTGCGCCGCCTTACCGGAAAAGCTTGCAGATAGCGATACAGTTTCCCTTAAATGACCGAAAAGCATCGAATTTCGATACCCTTCGGGGTTCTCAGGCCTCAAGCAGCGCCGCGACACGGGCGCGCAAAATCTCGGGCTGCACCTCAGCCGGCGCCAGCGCCGGGCCAGTGTTCAGCCCCACCCGGTTGAACAGTCCGCGGCGAAAAGGCTTGGCCATCGCGGTCCCGCTTTCAACGCGGCTGAAAAACGATCCCCAGAGATTGGTCAGCGCCATGGGCACGACCGGCACCTGCAGCCCGTCGCGCTCGGCGTTTTCCAGGATCTTCATGATGCCGCCCTTGAAGGCCTGGAGTTCGCCGTTTTTGGTGATGCCGCCTTCGGGGAAGATCGCCAGCAGGTCGCCGTCGCGCAGAACTTTGGCGGCCGCCTCGAAGGCCGCTTCGTACAGCGCCGGGTCTTCGGTGCGCGGTGCGATCGGGATGGCCTTGGCCAGGCGGAACAGCCAGCCGAGCACCGGCATTTTGAAGATGCGGTGGTCCATCACGAAATAGATGGGGCGCGGGCTGGCGGCCATCAGCAGCACTGGGTCGACAAAACTCACGTGGTTGCAGGTCAGCACGGCCGCGCCCTGCGCCGGGATATTGTCGTCGCCGGTGATCTTGAAGCGGTAAACCAGGCGCGAGGCGATGAGCGCGATGAAGCGCAGCAGGTACTCGGGCACCAGCATGAAGATGTAGAAAGCCACCACCGCATTGGCCAGGCCAACGAAGAGGAATATCTGCGGAATGCTGAAGCCGGCTTTGAGCAAGCCGCCGGCCAGGATGGCGCTGACGATCATGAACAGCGCGTTGAGAATATTGTTGGCCGCGATGATGCGGGCCCGGTGCGTGGGCTGGCTGCGCAGCTGGATCAGCGCATACATGGGCACGCTGTACAGGCCCGCGAACAGGCTCAGCAACGCGAGGTCTATCATCACGCGCCAATGCGCATGCTGCGACATGAATTCGCCCACGCTCATGATGGCCACGGCGGGCAGGCCGCGCGAAGCGAAATACAGGTCCACCGCGAACACGCTCATGCCGATGGCGCCCACCGGCACCAGGCCGATTTCAACGTGGCGCTTGCTGAGCACCTCGCAGAGCAGCGAGCCGGTGGCGATGCCGATGGAGAACACGACCAGCAGCAGGGATGCCACCTGTTCGTTGCCGTGCAGCACTTCCTTGGCAAAACTCGGGAACTGGCTCAAAAACACGGCGCCGAAAAACCACATCCAGCTGATGCCCAGCATGGAGCGAAACACCACCAGATTGCCGTTGGCGAGCTTGAGGTTGCGCCAGGTTTCGGTGACCGGGTTCCAGTTGATCTTGAGGTCCGGGTCGGTCGCCGGCGTGAGCGGAATGAACTGCGAGACCAGCCGGCCCACCAGGGCCAGGCCCACACAGGCCATCGCCACATAGTCGGGCCCGACCTGCGGCACGGCCACCATCAGCCCGCCCACAACCTGGCCCAGCAGGATGGCCACAAAGGTGCCCATCTCGACCATGCCGTTGCCGCCCGTCAGCTCGCGCTCGTTGAGGGCCTGCGGCAGGTAGGCGAACTTGACCGGTCCGAAGATCGTGGAATGCAGCCCCATCAGGAAGGTGCAGCCCAGCAGCACCGGCACCTGGACGTTGGCGTTGTCGCTCATGAAGCCGACGGCCGCGATCAGCATGATGACCACTTCGAGGTTCTTGACGAAACGGATGACGCGCGTTTTTTCGAACTTGTCGGTGAGCTGGCCGCTGGTGGCCGAAAACAGCAAAAACGGCAGGATGAACAGCGCACCGATCACCAACCCGGCCATCGCGGGCTGCAGCCAGCTCACGCTGAGCTGGTAGGTCACCATCACGGTGAAGGCGAACTTGAAGAGGTTGTCATTGGCCGCACCGGAGAACTGCGTCCAGAAAAAGGGCGCGAAGCGGCGCTGCTTAAGCAGCGCGAACTGGTTCGGGTGCCCCTGGACAGGCGGTGGCGACACCGGTGCGGCGCTATCAACACTCATGCTTGACTCCTCGTTTAGGTTGTTGTGCGGCGGGCTGCGCGCCTAAGCAACGGACCCGCTCTGTTTTTGGATGGTGCACTGGATTCTGCCTTGGTTTCGCGCGCCGCCAGCAGGGCCGCGACCACAGGCCAGGCGGCGAAGGCGGCCACCACATGTTTGAGGCTGTGGCCCGACACCAGCTGGCCCGTCCATTCATAGACCGCGTGGTCGCCCAGCTCCAGCAGCTTGGCCAGCGCATAGATTGCGATCAGCAGCGCCCAGCGGACCGGCAGTTCCCGTGCCTGTGCGGGCCGCAGGCAGGCAAAACCCAGGATCAGCGCCATGCCGCCTCCCTGCAGCACGGCCCAGGGCAGCATATTGCCGGTCAGCGACCAGGCATGCACCGACAGCGGCCCCAGTACCAGCACGGCCGTGGCCAGCGCCATCCCGGCGCGCGCGCTGACCGCCCGCATCGCCGCCAGGCCCAGCAAACCGGCGAACGCCAGCACCATGCCGCCGCGGTCCCAGGCCAGGCCGGCATCGCCGGGCTGCAGGTGATAGGCCGCGGAGACCGCCGCCGTCACCCACAGCCCGCCGAAGAAGAGCCCTGCCATGGCCGCCGCCGCGGCGCTGACGACCCGCTCACGCACAGCCCGCAGCAGCGCCCAGATACCCACCATGCCCCACAAGGCGAAGGGCAGGTTGCTGATGACGTCCATCGCATGCGGCAGCCCGCCCCAGCTGCGCTGGTCGGCAAAGGCGTGGTAATGCGCGGACTGCGCCACCGAAGGCCCCAGCAACGCGGCTGCCAGCAGCAGAATGAAGACACCGGCGAGCGCGCACTCGCGGCGCCAGACCAGGGCAGCCGGCCGCGCGTGCCACGGGAGCGGCTCAACCCGGCGATGAAGAATGGAGGGGGTGGTCTGCATGCTGAAGCTCCTTGTCTATGGATGGGGTGAGCCGCACTGTGCGGGGCGGGGCCGGACTGCGGCATCAAAATTTAGCGCAGTGGAGCCAATTCGAACCTAAAGTACCGATAATCGATACCCATGAGCACCACCGCCGACCTTGTCACCGTCCTAAAAAAAGAACTCAAGGCCGCGCGCATGACCTATGCCGACCTGGCCGCCAAGCTGGGCATGGCCGAGTCCAGCGTCAAGCGCATGCTGGCCAAAGGGGACATGCCGCTGTCGCGCATAGACGCGATCTGCCGCGCGCTCAAGCTCGACTTTGCCGACCTCGCCAGGCATATCGCCGACACGCAGCCGCTGCTGGCCGAACTGGCCGAGGCGCAGGAAAAAGCCGTGGTGGCCGACAAAAAGCTGCTGCTGACCGCCATCTGCGTGCTGTCGCAATGGACGCTGGAGCAGATCACCAGCAGCTACCGCCTCTCGGAAGCCGAGTGCATCAAGTACCTCGCGCAGCTGGATCGCATCGGCATCATCGAGCTCAAGCCCCTGAACCGCTACCGGCTCAAGCTCGCCAAAACCTTTCGCTGGCGCCCGCACGGCCCGGTGATGGATTACTTCCGCGACAACGCCCTGCTCGACTATTTTTCTGGCGGTTTCGACGGCAATGGCGAAGGCCTGCTGCTGGTGCACGGATCCATCAGTCGCGGCCTGGCGCCCTCCTTCCTGGAACGCATGCAGCGTGTGGCCCAGGATTTCGCCCAGCAACACCAGACCGACCAGAAACTCGGCGACAAGGACCGGGAGGGCTTCACCCTGTTGCTGGCGATGCGCAGCTGGGAATTTGAGGCTTTTGCCGCATTGCGGCGTTAGCCCCCACGGTCGCTCACTTCGTGTAGCTCCCTGCCCCCCGAGGGGGCCGCCCGCCCTGCGGCCCGGCAAAGCCGGTTCCGCGGCTCATGCTGGGTTGAAGAATTCAACAACCATCGAGCGTAATTGCACGCAATTACATTAGCTAGCTAAGTAAATAGTGCGTTTACTGCTAATATTCAGCGATTAAGAGGCCGAAACGAGGCCTTTGTGCATGCAATTATCCTCGGACCCGCGATGAACCCCACCTCCACCTACGTCGGCCTGCCCATCCCCGTGGCAGCCAACCTGACCGACACCAAGTACTTTTTCCAGGCGCTGGACAACTTCTCGCGCGTGATGGCGATACGCCCGGGGGACAGGGTGCTGATGCTGGCGGACCCCTTGCTGGACCCGCGCGTGATCGACGCGGTGATCGGCATCGCCAAATCGCGCGGCGCGGAGGTGCGTATCTATATGGAGCCGAGCACGCAGGTGACGGCCGTGCCGGAAGAAGTGCATGCCATGCTGAAGAAAGCCACCTTTGTGGTGTCGACCTGGTTCTGCTCCATCCTGGATCCGCTGTGCATCAACCTGCGCCGCGGCGGCCAGCGCTGGGTCAAGATCACCTACTTCCGCAACCTTGACTTGCTGCACACGCCACAGGCGCGTTTCCCCGTCGAGGTCATCGGCGAGATCATCCGCGGCACGGCCGACCGATATCCGACGGAAGGCAACTTCGACCTGCGCTTCACCGACCCGCGCGGCAGCGATTTCCGCATCAGCTTCACGCAGGAAATGCGCGCCAACCAGCTGGCCACGAATCGCTGGCGCGGCCAGATGACAGCCGAAGAAGACGGCTGTTACGTGCACTACCTGCCGACGCACGGGCCCAACCTCTGGGACCACAACTCGGTCAAGAACGACTTCAAGGCCGTAGTGCCCATGTCCGGCGTGCTGTATCCGCAGTGGGCGGTCGGTTTTGCCAAACCGTTTGAGGAAAAAATCGCCGTGCGTTTTGAGGGCGACACGATTTCCTCGGTCGAGGGCATCTCGGAAGAGGCGGTGATCCTGCGCGAGATGCTGGTGGGCGGCCGCATGATCGAAGGCGGCGGCTGCGGCTTCAACCCCAAGGCGCCGCGCCACACGGTCTACCCGGCCGGCTCGAACGCGCCCGGCGCGCTGCATTTCGGCATAGACCTGGCCCAGCCCAGCGACTACATACGCCGCGTGATGCCCGACTGGGAAGAGCCGCCGGTGCACATGGATCTGATCACGCTGGACGCCACAGTCACCGCCGGCGGACAGACACTGATCAAGGACGGCTTTTTGTGCGCGCTGCGTGACCCGGCTGTGGTGGCAATGGCGGCGCGCTACGGCGACCCTGTCGAATTGCTCGAAGCCCAGGTTCTTTAGGCCGGTGCTGTAAACACCGTGAGCACACCGGTATAGCCGTAAAGGTGGTGGCGCGCGATTTCGCCGCCGGCAAAAAACCCCACCAGGGGTACGTCGCCCAGCGCGCGCCGCACGATCTGCATCTCGGCGCTGGGCGCGCCGAAATGCGGGCCACCGCGGCCTGAACAACTCACGTAAACCGCGCCGGCGATGCGCCGCGCCGCATGCGGCGCCGATTCGGCCTCCGATGCGCTCAAGGCGCTGGCGACTTCCAGCGTGACTTCCTCGGGCTCCAGCTCTTCGCGGATTTCGGCGCAGACGCGGACCAGGTCGGCGCGCGCGGCTTCCATATTGCGTTCGCAGAAAGCCAGCTTCATGCCCACGGCCGGCACCTCGGCGATCGCGATGCCGCGGCGCGCCGGGTCCAGCCCTATCAGGTGGCGCACCCGCACCTCGGCGCCGAACTGGCCCGCGCGCCGGCCGGCGGCATGGGCCGGGCCGTCATCGGGAATGTCGGCCGGCCGGCTCAGGCCGACCAGTGTGGTGCGCACCTTGGCCAGTGCCTCGCGCGGCTGGTCCAGCGAGACGTCAAGGTCCGCCAGCATGACGTCCAGGGCCGGCTTGCCGTCCAGTTCGGTCACCACATTGGATTCACAGGCAGTGATTTCATGGTCCGCCGACACCGGCCGGCAGCCCTGGGTGATGCGCGACATCAGCGCCGCGCCCCGGCCGAAAGCCACGCCGCTCAGGCCGCCGCTGAACACCCCGCCTGCCGCCCCCTGCCCCTTGACGTTGCCGTGCCCGCTGAGCGCGAACTGCAAGGTGCCGGAGCGGCTGGAGGCCAGGCCGCCGAACACATAACCGCTGTCGGTGCGCTCGGCCATCTCGGCGATCAGCTCGGCCACGTCGGGCGTGCCGGCGTCGGCATGCACCAGCGCGGTATGCGCCTTGAAACGGCCGCTGCTGGCCGGCGGCAGCGGCGAAACGCCGGAAAACACCCGGTACTGGTCATGCGGCAATTCGCAGAGCATTACCGTGAGGGCCGGCTCATCGAAGTATTCGACATTGTTGGAGGCGATGCCCACACCCACGGTGCCGCTCCAGTCGGTGACATCGGGCAGCTCGGCGCTCAGGTGGTCGAGGATGTCCTGCGCATGGGGCGCGTAGTGGTCGGTGATGTAGAGCAGCGCCAGCGTGGGGAATTTCGCATATCCGGGCAGCGCCAGGTAGGCACGCAGCTGCGCGAGCACCAGGCCGGCAGCCATCTGCCATTGCGGATGGGTGGCGTGGCCGTAGGGAAAAAGCTTCATGGGGTTCCGGTGAAAAAGTCGATGGGAGCTTGATCGGAGGCGGGGAAACGTCAGCGCGAGGTTTTTCGCGCGGCCTTGCGCGCCGGGGCTTTGGGTTTGGTTTTGGCGGCGGGCTTGGCGGCGGTTTTGCCGGCGGCCGGCGTGGGCCAGCCCTGGCTGCTGCGCAGCGCCGTGTTCATGGCCGCGCGCGCGCTGCCCGCCACGGTCTTGCCCGCCGTTTCGGCCATGTTGCGGGCCATGCCCGTGGCCATGCCGGTGGCGGTTTTCATGGCGTCCTTGGCCAGGCCCGTGGCCAGGCTCTTGGTCGTGTCCATCGCGGTCTTTTTGGCCGCATCCTTCATCGCATCGGTGGCGATCGCCTGGAACTGCTGGGTCAGCGCGCCCCACCACTGCATCGGGTCGACCACACCGGCCGGCGCGGCGGCGGCCTTGCCCGCGGCAGGCGCCTTGGCCTTGGCGGCAGGCTTGCCCGTCCCAAAGCTCGTGGGCGGCACTTCCAGCCCCGAAAACGTCCTGGCCTTGTCGGCCACACGCTGCACACCGCCGGCCACGCTGTCGGCGACCTTGAGCTTGAAGGCATTGGCCACGTCGCCCATGTTGAAGTTCATGCCCTTGAGGGTGGCCAGCGTCATCTTCTGCACTTCCAGCGCCTGGATGGTGGCCTTGAGCGCGGTGGCGTTCTGGTCCAGCCAGAACTGCACGGCCTTGAGTTCCTCGATGCGTTTGTCGAGTTCCTCGACGTTGAGCGTGGGCGCCACCCAACTTCCGAGGTTGGGCAGTTGCGGGATGTTCTGCGTGGCGCTGCCGGCCGCCTGCTTGGCCAGGTTTTGCAGAAAATCGAAGCCGGGCACCAGCTTGCCGAAACCGGGGAAAGAAGGATTGTCTGCGTCACTCATGAATGTCTCCTGGCATGTTATGCATGGTTGCGGCTAAGGGCGCGCGGCGGGGCGGCCCGGCTCGCATCTTCATTGTGCAACGCTGGGCCGGGACGTCAACCGCTTTTTGTTTCCGGCGTGCGGCCGCGCCACGCGGCGACGGCCCGTGCCGGCAAGAGCGGCCTGATAAGCTTGGGGCATGGCCTATACCTTTGCCTCCGCCACGGTGCTGTTGCTGCTGATCACCGACCCTTTCGGCAACATCCCGATTTTTGTCAACGCCCTCAAAGGCGTGGCGCCCGAGCGTCGCATGCGCGTCATCCTGCGCGAGGTGCTGATCGCCTTTTTGCTGCTGCTGGCCTTCATGTTCGTCGGCGACGGCTTTCTGCGCCTGATGAACCTCAGCGACCTGTCGCTGCAGATCGCCGGCGCCGTCGTCATGTTCCTGATCGCGCTGCGCATGATCTTCCCCTCGGACCAGCCCGAAGCCGCGCCCCTGCAGGGCGAGCCGCTGATCGTGCCCCTGGCCATTCCCGCGCTGGCCGGCCCCTCGGCGCTGGCCACCGTGATGCTGCTGGTGTCGCAGGCGCCGGCGCGCCGGCTCGAATGGATTGCCGCGCTCTGCGTCACCATGGCCGTGTGCGCCGTGGTGCTGGTGCTGTCCGAGCGCATCCAGCGCGTGGCCGGCGACCGCGTCATGATGGCGTTTGAACGGCTCATGGGCCTGATCCTCGTGGCGATTTCGGTCGAGATGTTCCTGCGCGGCATACGGCTCTTCATCACCCAGACCGGGGCCGCCGCGTGAGCGCCGTGCCTCGCCTGGCCCTGTTGTGCGCCTGCCTCCTTGCGCCGGCTTGGGCGTATGCGGTGCAGGACTGCGAAGTCAACGGCGAAAGCGTCAACCCCAACCACGGCGGCACCACCGCCGGCAAGACCGGCATCATGCGCTGCAAGGAGCGCGACTCCGGACAGCTGGCGCGCGAGCAGGAGCTGCAAGGCGGCAAGTTCATGGGCCTGGTGCGCTATTACAAAGACGGCAAGCTGCAGCGCGAGTACAGCGTGAACGAGCGCGGCAACCAGCACGGCCGTTCGCGCGACTTCGCGCCCGGCGGGCAGGTGCTGCGGGACAGCACCTACGACAACGGCAGCCAGATGGGCCTGGCGCGCAGCTTTCACGCCAACGGGCAGCTGCAGCGCATCGTGTTTTACGGGCCGCGCGAGGGCGGCAGCATCGAGCAGGCCTACGCCGAGTTCAACGAAAGCGGCCAGTTGCAAGCCCTGCGCTGCGGCGACAAGCCCCTGCTGGCGCCGCCGGCCGACGATGCCTACTGGTGCGGTTTTTCGGGCCGCGCCTCGCAGCTTGAGCTGTTCAGCGGCAAAGGCGTTCTCAAAGGGCGCAGCAGCTACCAGGGCGGAAAACGCATCCGCCATGAAACGCTGGGCGAAGACGGAAAACCGGATTACCAGGAAGATATCACGGGCAGCACGCGCACCGAACGCCATTACAACAACGCCGGTGTCAAGCGGCGCGAAATCCAGTGGCAACTGGACGGCAAGAACTCCTTCAGGGAACGCGAGCAGAAGTTTGCCGACAGCGGTGCGTTGACCCGCGACAGGCGCTGGTCGGCCGGCAAACCCGTCAGCGACCAGAGCTATTACCTCAACGGCCAGCCGCGCAGCAAGACCGAATACGGCGGCGAAGGCGACACGGCCTGGCTGCAGACCACCGAGTTTTTCGACAGCGGCAAAACCGCTTCGACCGGCCGCTTCAGCGCCTCCAACCGCTACCGGCAGTTGCCGCTGGGCACGCACCAGCGCTTCAACGAGGCCGGCAAGCTGGTGGCTGAGTCAAGCTACGACGAGCGCGGCCGTATCACGCGCGAGAAAAGCTGGGACGATGAAGGCAAGCTGCTGCGGGACGACGCCGTGTTCGAAGACGGTTCGCGAAAAGCCTACGCGAAATAACCCTCACAGGGGACGATTCAGACGGCAGAGACGACCTTCTGGTCAATGGCTCCGAACACCGAGAGGCCGTCCTTGCCTTTTGCTTCAATGCGGATGGTGTCGCCGAACTTCATGAACTCGGTTTTGGGCTTGCCGTCTTCGATGGTTTCAATCGCGCGTTTTTCGGCGATGCAGCTGTAGCCGTGGCTCCAGTCCTTGTTGCTGACGGTGCCCGAACCCACGATGCTGCCGGCACGCACATTGCGGGTCTTGCAGATGTGGGCGATCAACTGGCCGAAATGGAAGGTCATTTCGGGGCCGGCCTCGCACATGCCGACCTTGCGGCCGTTCCAGGTGCTTTGCAGCGTCATGTGCAGGCGGCCCTTGTCCCAGGCCTCGCCCACCTCGTCCGGCGTCACCGCCACCGGGCTGAAGGCCGTGGCCGGCTTGCTCTGGAAGAAGCCGAAGCCTTTGGCCAGTTCGTCGGGAATCAGGTTGCGCAGGGAGACGTCGTTGGCCAGCATCAGCAGGCGCACGCCTTCAAGCGCCTGGGCCGGCGTGGCGCCCATGCGCACGTCGCCCGTGATCACGGCGACTTCGGCTTCGAAATCGATGCCGAAATCCTCGCTGGCCACGACCACGTCGTCGCAGGCGCCTATGAAATCGTCGCTGCCGCCCTGGTACATCAGCGGGTCCGTGTAAAAGCTTTCCGGCACCTCGGCGTTGCGGGCTTTGCGCACCAGTTCCACATGGTTGATGAAAGCCGAGCCGTCGGCCCATTGGTAGGCGCGCGGCAAGGGCGCCATGCAGCGCGAGGCCTCGAAGGGGAAGGCGTGGCGTGCCTTGCCCTGGTTCAGGGTTTCATACAAGTCCTGCAGCTGCGGCGACATGAAGTTCCAGTCGTCCAGCACCTGCTGCAGCTTGCCGGCAATGCCGGTCGCATAATGGGCCGTGGAGAGATCGCGCGACACCACCACGAGCTGGCCGTCGCGTGAAGAGTCTTTGTAAGTGGCAAGTTTCATCGATATCCTGGTGGGTGGCTGCCGGTTTTCGCCGAAGGCCTGATTGTGCCGTGGCCGGCGGCGGCCCCCGGCCCCCGCGTTACGATCCATGCATCCACAGCCTCACGGCAAACCCGAAATTCTAGTCACCCCCCATGAAAGCCAGCCCCGGCGCCACCGCCTCCCAACGCAGCAGCCCGGCGCCGCAACGCGCGGGCATCCAGTCGGTCGAGGTCGGTTTTGCACTGCTGGAGGTGCTGTCCACCTCGCCCGGCCCGCTGATGCTGCGCGACCTGGCGGCCGCCGCCGGCATGAGCGCAGCCAAGGCCCACCGCTACCTCGTGAGCTTCCAGCGATTGGCCCTGGTGGTCCAGGACCCGGCCACCACCCTTTACGACCTCGGCCCGGCGGCGCTCAAGTTAGGGCTTGCTTCCCTTTCAAGGCTGGACAGCGTAAAACTGGCCCGGCAACGCCTGCAGCCGCTGATGGCACAGACCGGCCAGACCCTGGCCCTGGCCGTCTGGGGCAACCAGGGGCCTACCCTGGTGCACTGGGAAGAATCGCCGCGGGCCGTCACCGTCAACCTGCGCCTCGGTGACGTGATGCCGCTGCTGTCGTCGGCCACCGGCCTGTGTTTCACCGCGTTTATATCGCCGCGCCTGGTTGCCACTGCCAGGCCGCAGGGCCGGCTCGCCTTGCTGGTCAGGGAAGAGCTGGCCCGCAACCAGAAACTGGCGCGCCAGGATGTGCCCACAACCATGGCCGGCGTCGCCGATATGCTCGAGGAAGTGCGCCGCCGCGGCATGGCGCGCGCGGTTAACACGCTGCTGCCCGGCGTGGCCGGCTTTTGCGCGCCGGTCTTCGATGCCGACGGCCACCTGGCCCTGGGCATGGTGGCGCTGGGCTCGCTGGCCACCTTCGATGCCGCCTGGGACGGCGCGGTGGCCCGGCCCCTGGTGGCGGCCGCACGGCAACTTTCCCGCGACCTGGGATTCGAAGCGGCATGAGCACCCTGGCCACCCCTTCTTCCTACGCCGCCCCGTCCCGGCGTGCGCTGGCCCTGCTGGCGGTGGTGGTGCTGGTCGTGCACACGCTACTGCTCACTTCCCTGCCGGTGCGCTTCGGCCCCGAGCGCCCGCCATCCTCAGAGGCCACCGCGGCCTTTGTGACGCGCAGCATCCCTCCACCAAAGCCAGCCGAGCCGCCGCCGGCTGCATTGCCCGAGCCCGCACCGGAGCCAAAGCCCGCCCCGAAAAAACCCACGCCGGAGCTCAGCGAGCCTGCGGTAGTCCCGGCGCGCAAACCGCGGCCGGCCAACTACGTGCCCGATGAGCCGACCCCCGCAGACCTGCTCGCGGAGGCAGCCGCCAGGGCCGAGGCCTCCGCCGCAAGCGCGCCCGAAGCGGCGCCGGCCGGCCCCGCCGAGGCGCCGGCGGCGGCCACGGCCCAGCCGGAAACCACCAAAATCGGCGTGGTCCGCCTGCCAGGCTCTGTCCGCCTGGAATACAAAGCCATAGGCGCAAAAGACGGCAAAAACTATTACGGCAACTCGGAACTGAGCTGGCAGAACAAGGGCACCGAATATGCAGCGGTCCTGGAGGTGCGCGCATCGTTTCCAGCGTCCTTGTTCCTCAAGCCGCGCATCCTGACCAGCGAAGGCGAGCTCACCGAGATCGGCCTGGCGCCCAAGCGGTTCTCCGACAAATCACGAAGTGAGCGGGCGGCGCATTTCGAGCGCGACAAGGGCAAGGTGAGCTTCAGCGCCAACACGGCTGACGCGCCCTGGATCGCCGGCGCCCAGGATCGCATGAGCTTTTTCTTGCAACTGGCCGGCATGCTGGCGGGCAATCCGGCGGAATTCGTGCCCGGCAACAGCATTACCCTGTACACGGTGGGGCCGACCCAGGCCGACACCTGGACCTTCCTGGTGGAAGCCGAAGAAACCCTCACCGTCTCCGCCGGCAACCTACCGGCGCTAAAACTTTCCCGCAAGCCGCGCGGCGACTTCGACCAGAAGGTGGAAGTCTGGTTTGCGCCATCGCTCGACTATCTGCCGGTCAAGAGCAGGATCACAGAGCAAAACGGGGATTTTGTGGAGCAGTCACTGGACAGTGTGATCCGGCCCTGAGCAAAGCCTGAAAGGCGGCCATCCAGCCCGCGTTGCTGCCACGCACGGTGATGCGCGCTTTATGTGCGGTTTTACACGGTGTAGCGCGTCTTTACCGAACACTTGCAGGCCGTATGGTGCGGACTCTTGAACTTGGCCTCATCGTTGCTATCTGACGATAAAGGACCTCACCATGCAAATGCTTTACGACTCCGATTCTTTTGCCGTGGTTCAGATTCACGCGAACGCACCGGAAGAATCTGCGCCCGCTCCCGCCATCCCCCAGCTGGCCCGCCACGGCTTTGAAATCGTGGACAAACGCTCGGGCAAAGAGGTCTACCTGGACGGCTCCTGGGCAGAAATGTTCCAGCAACGCCTGAGCGCATGGGCACAGAACACACCCACGCAGGAAGAAATCGAAGACACGCTGGAAGGCTATAGCGGGTTGGCCAATACCCCGATGTCGTTGCACTAGCCCCCACGGTCACTCACTTCGTGTAGTTCCCGAGGCCTTGCAGGCCGCGGCTCGTGAGACGCTTCGCCTCTGTCGCCCGTCCAAGCCTGCGCAGGCAGGCTTGGAGCCGCGGGCTCCAGCCCCTCGGGGGCCGCTGCGCCTGAGGCCCGGCAAAGCCGGTTCCTCGGCCCCGGCTTGACCGAAGAATCCCATCACTCCGCCGGCGGGCTTTCACCTTGGGTCGCTGAGCGCTTCTCGTAGATCCAGCGGTACATGGGCTCGGCCAGCAGCAGCACGGCTGCCAGCCGGGTGACGTGAAAGGCCGTGACCACCGGCACACCCAATTGCAAGACCTTGGCCGTGATGGCCATTTCGGCGATGCCGCCTGGTGAAGTTCCGAGCAGCAGCGTGGCCCAGTGCAGGCTGGTGAATTGCGACAGCGACCACGCAAAACCCGCGCACAGCGCAATCATTCCCACCGTGGCCAGCGCCACCGAGCCCAGCCAGCGCGGCGCCATGTGCACAAAGCCGCTGGTGAAACGCACGCCCAGGCTGATGCCGATGACCAGTTGCGCGGCATTGGTCATCCACTGCGGCAGGGCCGACAGCGTGAGGCCGCAGGCCGTCAGCAGCAGCGACACCACCAATGCGCCTATGAACCAGGGGTTGGTGCGCTCCAGCTTGAGCATGGCCCAGCAGCCTATGCCGGTCAGCACGGCGAGCAGGGCCAGTCCCGGCAACTGGACCACACGCGCGCCGGGCAGGGTGGCGTCCAGCCCGTGCAGCCCCGCCCACTGGAAGCCAAAGGGAATGACCAGCGTGACCAGCAACACGCGCAGGCTGTGCGCCGATGCCACCAGGTCGGTCTGCGCGCCGTGACGCTCGGCCATCAGCGTCATTTCAGACGCGGCGCCTATAGGCGCGGCGAAGTAGGTCGTGATGCGCGACAGGCCTTTCACCTGGAAGGGCCCAGGCCCATGGTGCACCCGGTAAAGCCAGGCCCCGAAAGCCAGCCCCAGCGCGAGCGCCCAGACGATGTTCAGCGCAATCGCCCACCACAGTCCCGCCAGCAGGGCGACCACCTGCGGCGTGAAATAAAGCCCCAGCGCGCAGCCGATCACCCACTGCCCGCTGTTGCGCAGCGGTGTCCAGCTGGCCGTCGGGCCGCCCAGCATGGAAACCACGGCGGTCGCCAGCAGCGGGCCTATCATCCAGGGCAAGGGCGTGCGCAGCCAGAGGCACAGCGAGGCCGCGGCCCAGGCGAGCAGCAGCGTCAGGATGACGCGCATGAAAAAGGCGCGGGCAGGCGGGGAAAGAGGCGACATGGCTTGGGGCGCGGCCAACAAAAACCGGGCCGGAAGCATTAGTATCCACCGATGCGCCATTTCCCCACCCTTCGTCCTTCGGCATGGCTGCTGTGCGCCGCCGCGATGGCTTTGGCCGCCGGCTGCGCGGGCCGGCCCGAGGCGCCCATCCTGCAGGCGCCCAGCCTCGACACCGCGCAGACATCCGCGCGCCTGGAGGCCATTCTTCCGGCGGAAATTCTCATCCTGGGCGAGCAGCACGACGCAGCCGAACACCAGCACATCCAGCAACAGGTCGTCGCCCTGCTGGCCGCACGCGGCGCACTGGCCGCCCTGGCGCTGGAAATGGCCGACACCGGCGCCAGCACCTCCGCCCTCAAACCCAGCGCCACCGAGCAGCAAGTGCGCAATGCATTGAACTGGAACGACAAAGGCTGGCCCTGGGCCGCCTACGGCCCAGCCGTGATGACGGCTGTGCGCGCCGGCGTGCCGGTACTGGGCGCCAACCTGCCACGCGCGCAGATGCAGGCCCGCATGGCGGACCACCAGCTCGATTTGCAGTTACCCGGACCGGCCTTGAAGGCGCAGCAGCAGCTGATACGCATGGGCCACTGCAACCTGCTGCCCGAGAGCCAGGTCACGCCCATGACTCGCCTGCAGATCGCCAAGGACATCACCATGGCCAACACACTGGCCCAGGCCGCGCTGCCCGGAAAAACCGTGCTGCTGCTGGCCGGCAGCGGCCACGCCGACCGCCATCTGGGCGTGCCGCAGCACCTGCCGGCCGATGTCAAGGCCAAGGCCGTCCGCCTGCGCGCCGGCGGCGCCGCGTCAAGCGAGAAAGCCGATGCCTTCGATGCTGTGTGGGAAACGCCCGCGCTGCCCGAAAAAGACTACTGCGAAGGCCTGGACAAAAAACTCGCGCCCAAGAAGTAGGCCCCCACGCTTTTCACTTCGTGTAATGCGCTGCCCCCCGGGGGGGCCGCCCGCCTGCGGCCCGGCAAAGCCGGTTCCGCGCCTCTAGCTGGTCTGGGATGAGAGCCCGCCCTCAACGACGCCTTATGTGGCTTCTTCAGGCGCCTCTAACCGCATCAAGCGTGCTTGCCGATCGCGTCGGCCACCACGTTGACGATGCGGTCTATGTGCTCTTTCTCGACGATGTAGGGCGGGCAGACCACGATGTTGTCGGCCGCCGGCCGCACCAGCACGCCGTGGTGGAAGCAGTCCATGAAGATGTCGTAGGCGCGCTTGCCCGGCGCACCGGCCACAGGCGCCAGTTCCACCGCGCCGGCCAGGCCCAGGGCGCGTATGCCGATCACATTGGGCAGGCCCTTGAGGCCGCTGTGCATCGCGTCGCCCAGCACCTTGCCCATCTGGCCGGAGCGCTCATACAGCTTCTCTTCCTTGAGCAGGTTCAGGGTCGCGATCGCCGCCGCGCAGGCCACGGGATGGCCCGAGTAGGTGTAGCCGTGGAAAAACTCGATGGCATGCTCGGGCGCGCCGCTGTTGGCATTCATCATGCCGTCGTAGATGCGGTCCGAGCAGATCACGCCGCCCAGCGGGATCACGCCGTTGGTCACGCACTTGGCGAAGTTCAGCATGTCGGGCACCACGCCGTAGTAATCGGCGCCGAAACCCGTGCCCAGGCGGCCAAAGCCGGTGATGACCTCGTCGAAAATCAGCAGGATGCCGTGCTTGTCGCAGATCTCGCGCAAACGCTTGAGGTAACCCTTGGGCGGCAAATACCAGCCGGCGCTGCCGGCGACCGGCTCAACGATGACGGCAGCCACGTTGCTCGGGTCGTGCAGCGGCAGGATGCGGTTTTCCAGCTCCAGCAGCAGGTCTTCTTCCCACACAGGCTCGGCGCCGTTGATGTAGGCGTGGTTGACCGGGTCATGGATGAAACGCATGTGGTCCACGCGCGGCAGCAGCGCGGCGCCGTAGACCTTGCGGTTGGCCGGAATGCCGCCCACGCTCATGCCGCCAAAGCCGACGCCGTGGTAACCCTTCTCGCGGCCTATGAAGATGTTGCGATGGCCCTCGCCGCGCGCGCGGTGGTAGGCCAGCGCGACCTTGAGCGAGGTGTCGGCCGCCTCCGAGCCCGAGTTGCAGAACAGCACCTTGTTGAGGTCGCCGGGCGCTATGCCCGCGATGAGCTCGGCGGCCTTGAAGGCCTGGTCGTTGCTGGCCTGGAAGGCGGTCGCGTAGTCCAGCGTGTCGAGCTGCTTCTTGATGGCGTCGTTGATGGGCTTGCGGTTGTGGCCCGCGCCCACGCACCACAGGCTGGAGATACCGTCGATGACCTGCTTGCCGTCATGCGTCGTGAAATGCATGCCGTCGGCGGCCACGAAGATGCGCGGGTCCTTCTTGAAGCTGCGGTTGGGCGTGAAAGGGAGCCAGTGGTGCTCCATGTTGAAGTTCTGGTAGGCCATGGCGTGTCTCCTGCGTCTGGAAAGGGGTTTCTGGCATTCTGGCACCGTTGCCGTCCCGGCGCACCGCTGATTGGGCCCCGTCCGGGCGGGGGCGGGCCTCACCTGCGACAATTCATCCCCTATGAATCACGCTTATATCCTGACCCTGTCCTGCCCGGACCGTATGGGCATTGTTCATGCCGTGTCCGGTTTCCTGCTGGACAACGGCGGCAATATCGAAGAGGCCGCGCAGTACAACGACCACGACACGGGCCTGTTTTTCATGCGCGTGCAGTTCGCCTGCGACAAACTTACGCATGAGGAACTCTCCAGCCGCCTCGAGGCCTTCGCCCAACCCTTCGGCATGAACTGGAAGCTGCATGCCACCACCCAGCCCATGCGCACCGTCATCATGGTCAGCAAGGAAGGCCACTGCCTCAACGACCTGCTGTTTCGCTGCAAGTCCGGCCTGCTGCCGATTGAGGTGCGCGCCATCGTCTCCAACCACCGCGAGTTCTACCAGCTGGCGGCCAGCTACAACATCCCGTTTCACCACATTCCCGTCACGGCGGCGACCAAGGCCCAGGCCGAAGCGAAACAGCTGGAGGTCATCGAGTCCGAAGGCGCCGAACTCGTGGTGCTGGCGCGCTACATGCAGGTGCTGTCAAACGATCTGTGCCAGAAGCTCTCCGGTCGCGCCATCAACATCCACCACTCCTTCCTGCCCAGCTTCAAAGGCGCCAAGCCTTATTACCAGGCGCACGACCGCGGCGTGAAGCTGATAGGCGCGACCGCCCACTACGTGACGGCCGACCTCGACGAAGGCCCCATCATCGAGCAGGACGTGGCCCGCGCCGACCACAGCAAGACCGTGGAAGACCTGACCGCCATGGGCCGCGACACCGAAAGCCAGGTGCTGGCGCGTGCGGTGAAGTGGCACAGCGAGCACCGTGTGCTTTTGAACGGCCACAAGACGGTCATCTTCAAGTAGATATGAGCCCCCACGGTCGCTCACTGCGTGTAGCTTCCTGCCCCCCGAGGGGGCCGCTGCGCCTGCGGTCCGGCAAAGCCGGTCCCGCGGCCCCTGCTTGCGAAGAAAACTCGCGCACAGTGTCCAGCGCTGCTTGATAGACATGGCTACTCCCGCCCGAATCCCGCCCATTCAATGCCTGCTGACCTTCGAGGCGCTGGCGCGGCTGCGCAGCGTGACGCAGGCGGCCGAGGAGTTGTGCGTCACGCCCAGCGCCGTCAGCCACCGCGTCAAGCAGCTCGAGCAAATCATAGGCACCAAGCTCTTCGGTCGCGCCGATTTCTCGCTGACCACCGAGGGCAGCGAATACCTGGCCCACGTGCGCGAAGGCCTGGCTACGTTGCAAAAATTTCCAGGCGCGGCCGGGCAAAGCAGCACGCCCGGCAAACGCAAGCTGCGCCTGGCCGTCACGCCGACCTTCGCGCGTTCCATCTTGATCCCGCGCCTGCGCCAGTTCACCGACGCCTATCCCGAAATCGACCTGACACTGCAGGTGTCGATTCCGCTGCTGGATGTGGTGGCCGAGGACGCCGACCTCATCGTGCGCTTCGGCACCGGCCGCTATGCGGACCTGGAGCACGTCTGTCTGAGCAAGGACGAAGTCGCGCCGCTGGCCTCACCGGCTTTTGTGCGTGAGCACGGCCCCTTTGAGGCCGCCGAGGACCTCGAAGGCGAAAGCCTGCTGCGTTCGCCGCTGGAGCCCTGGCGCACCTGGTTTTCCGCCCACAAGCTCGACTGGCCGGAGCCTGCCGACGGTTCCCAGTTCAACGACATAGGCCTGATGTGCGACGCCGCCGCAGCCGGCATGGGCATTGCGCTGATACGCCTCAAGCTGGGTGCGCCCTGGCTGGAAAACGGCTCGCTGGTCCGCCTGGGCAGCAACGCGGTGTTTGCCGGCAACGTCCCTAGCCCGCATGCCCACTACCTGTGCTGGCGCACCGGCACCATGGACCGCTGGGAATGCGCGGCCTTTGCGGACTGGCTGCGCAAAAGCCTGGGCTAGGGCTCGTTAACGCTATTTCGCTATTTTTGCAAATGCGAATGGGCGGGGAGAAGAAGGCCGCTAGTCCTTGCAAACGCCCTGGCGGGCTCGCCTCGCCTGTGTTTTTCACCTTGCGCAAAGCCTTTTGATGTGCGGCGCATCTTACGCAAAAAGCGTTAACCGGCCCTGATCGGGCCACGCGGGCGGCGGCATCGGAGGCCGCACCGGCAGATGACATTCGGCTCACGGAGGTTTAGAGTGGGATCGGCTACGGCCGGGCAAGCATCAGCTTGGCAGCCGCAGCCTCAAACAAAACCAACCATTCTGCGAGGGAATTTCCATGAAGAAGAACCAGCTCAGCGCCAGCGTGGCCGGCATCCTGTTGTCCCTGTTTGCTTTGTCGCCCTTGGCGCACGCCGAGGGCAAGCCCGCGGCGAAATCCGTCAAACCCGGCACCTTCTGCACCATCCAGGATGCCAAGGCATGCCAGGATGCCGTGACGCCCGCGCAGATCCTGTCGCGCTTCAAGGCCGGCAACACGCGCTTCGTCTCCGGCAAGCCGCGCCACCAGAACTACCTCAAGGAAATGAAGGCCACGGCGGACGGCCAGTTCCCGCTGGCCAGCGTGGTGTCCTGCATCGATTCGCGCGCGCCGGCCGAAATCGTGTTCGACCAGGGTATAGGCGACCTCTTCAATGCGCGCGTGGCAGGCAACATCGTCAACGAAGACATCCTGGGCAGCCTGGAGTTCGCACACAAGGTCATGGGCGCCAAACTGCTGGTGGTGATGGGCCATACCAGTTGTGGCGCCATCAAGGGCGCGTGCGACGATGCCCAGCTGGGCAACCTGACCGGCCTCATCGGCAAGATCAAGCCGGCCGCGAATCTGGTCTCCGCCGACATCAAGGACCGCACGTCCAAGAACTACGCCTTTGTCGAGATGGTGGCCGAGAGCAATGTGCACCTCACGGTGGAAGCGATTCGCGAGAAAAGCCCCATCCTGCGCGAGATGGAGCAAAAGGGCGAAATCCTGATCGTGGGCGCCATGTATGACGTGAAAACCGGCAAGGTCAAGTTCTATGACATGCCCGGCGCCAGCAAAGCCGCCCCTGGCACCAAATCCTGAGAACCTGGACTGGCCCAAGCGGGTGGAAGGCACGCAGTTCAATGACATCGGCCTGATGGACCGGTGGAAATGTGCAGCTGCTTGCCGATTGGCTCCGTAAAAGCGTCGGTTGAAATTTTTGCGTCCGGCACCCCAGGGGCTGCTTTTCTCAGTCCATTCATCAGGCCGGCTGAATGCTAGACTCGCGCGATTCGAACAACAAAACCGAGGGGTATGGGATGCAGATTTTTCGTCTGTTTGTCATTGCTGCTGCAATTTTTCTGACCGGTTGTGCGGCCACCGGCCCCCGATATGCCGAAGTCGAGGCCAGCTTCCCTACCCTGCGCCCGGGGTATGGACGTCTGGTGGTTTACCGCTCTGGCGGCCTCGGGCAGGCGATCCAGCCGGACATCAAACTCAATGGCGAGGTTGTCGGCAAGTCGCAACCCCAAGGCTTTTTCTTTGTTGACCGCACGGCAGGCAGATACACCGTCAGTGCGCGCACTGAAATCGAAACGACCCTGGAAGCCGAACTGGAGGACGGCCGTACCACCTACGTGCAGACCAGCATCACGGTGGGACTCCTTGTGGGTCAACCCAGGTTCACCCTCCGAAGCGAAAGCACAGCAATACAACATCTGCCTCACCTGGCTTATATCGGCGGAATTCCACTCGTCCCGGGAAAACCACGCGCCGTTGCGGTGAACAACACCGCGGGGCGCAGCACCGATGAACGAACCCGCGCATCCGGTCCCGTGACCCTCGACGACCTGAGCGGCCTGTTGCCAAGCGCACCGCCCGCCGGTGCCGTGAACAGCACGGCAGGGCGCAGCACCAATGAGCGAAGCCGCGCATCCGGCCCCACGACGCTCGACGACCTGAACGGCCTGCTGCCTCCCGCACGATAAATCGAACACTCCACGAGACGCACCGTGATATTTCAATTCATGCTTCGCGGCATAGGCCTGTTGCTGGTTGGCGGCAATGTCCTTGCGCAAAATGCCACGCCGAGCCCGGAACAGCTGTTTGAGCGCCTGTCGCCCAGTATCTGGGCCGTCAAGACCGTTGATG
>NZ_JBFUCN010000002.1:0-247439 GCF_056405195.1 Polaromonas sp. P1_H6 | reverse complement strand
GTCTGGGTCCCTACGCTTCGCTTCGGGCAACCTGCGGTGCTCGAGCCAAGCGGGGTCTGGCTAAACTCGCCTTCGGCTCAAACAACGCCAGCCCTGATCCGCTTGTCTCTGCGCTCCTCGGCCCAGCCAGGACGGGGCAATCGGGAGCGAGGACAAAGACAGAAAGACAAGAAGACAAATGCAAACAAGGACTCGCCGTGGCGAGTCCTTGTTTCTTAGGTATTGGTATTCACTCCCCACCCCTTGTGGATGCGCCGAGGAGCGCAGGTTCAGGCGGATCAGGGATCGCGTTGTTTGAGCGAAGCGCAGCGTAGCGAGTTTAGCGAGACCCAGTCTGGACCGAGCACCGCAGGTTGCCCGTAGCGCAGCGAAGGGACGCAGCAACCAGGGTCGCCTTTTCTTTTGCTTACTTTTCTTTTGGCGAAGCAAAAGAAAAGTGAGTAGCCGCCGGGCTACCCCCGGCCAGCAACCCTCAGCAGCAAGCGCACAGGCCGGAGCAAGACCCGGCCTCAAAAAAACTCAGCCCCGCTTGGGAATAGCCAGCCCTTTCACCACAGCCGGCCGCGCCACAAAAACCTCCAGCACCCTCTTGACATTAGGAAAGTCAGCAAATCCCACCAGTTCACCGGCTTCATAAAAGCCAACCAGATTCCGAACCCACGGAAAAATAGCAATATCAGCAATGGTGTACTCATCACCCATCACCCAGGAGCGTCCCTGCAGCCGCTGCTCAAGCACCCCCAGCAGCCGCTTGGACTCCGCAACATAGCGATCACGAGGCCGCTTGTCTTCAAACTCCTTGCCGGCGAATTTGTGGAAAAACCCGAGCTGGCCGAACATGGGGCCTATGCCGCCCATCTGGAACATCACCCACTGGAGGGTTTCATAACGGCCGGCCGCATCCTGGGGGATGAACTTGCCGGTTTTTTCGGCCAGGTAGACCAGGATGGCGCCGGATTCGAACAGGGGCAGAGGCCGGCCGCCTGGGCCCTTGGGGTCGATGATGGCGGGGATTTTGTTGTTGGGGTTGAGCGAGAGAAAGGCCGGCGACATCTGGTCGTTGGTCTCGAAGCTCACGAGGTGCGGCTCATAGGCCAGGCCGGTCTCCTCGAGCATGATGGAGACCTTGACGCCGTTGGGCGTGGGCAGCGAATACAGCTGGATCTGATCAGAATGCTGAGCGGGCCATTTCTGGGTGATGGGGAAGTCTTGGGGGAAGTTCTGGAGTTGGGTCATGGTGTGGCGGATTGTGAAACGAAAGGCGGGTGCTCGGCGCAGCGCCTACTGTATTCCGGATGGCGGAAACGGGTATTGCCCGCCCCAACCAAGCCCCAGCCCCACACGCCTGGCGGGCCACGACGGACAAACCGGCCGGGCGCAGGCCCGGCCTGGAAGCTCAAGGCAGCAGCACCGTCTTGATGCTGGCCTTCCAGACTCTGGCCAGCTTTTCCCAACCGCCCTTGTTGGGATGGATCTCGTTCTGCCAGTCGTGGTCGTTTCCGGTTGTGCCTTCCATGGCGCGGTCCAGCGTCCCGTTGGTGGGAACGACGTGCACGTTGGCCCGCCCGGTGGCCCAGCCGCCCACGGCGGCCTGGACCTCGCCGAACAGCGCGGCAGTCAGGTCGGGCCACAGCGCGGGGGGAATATTGTTTTTGACGAAGGACGCGTAAAGCCAGGAGCGCCCGTTCTGGAATGCCGGCGCGTTGCGCGCGGTGGGCGTGTCGTAGCTATTGAGGAAGATCGGTATGCCGTGGTGCCGGCTGGATTCAACGGCGTCGTACAGCACGCTGAAGTTTGGGTCCAGCCACTGCTCGACCAGGCTCTTCACGGCAACGGGCCTCAGGCAGTCACGTCCCTGGGCTGGCGGGGCTTGCCCCGCCAGATTTTTGAGCAGGCCTTCACCGGGCGCCGGGTCACGCGCGGCATCGATGAAGTCGTTGCCGCCCGCGCTGAGCAAAATGGCATCGAACTTCCATTCAAAAGCCGTCCTTACCCATTGCACAAAATCGCGCTTCTTCTGGCCCATGCGCCGCATGGTGTCACCGAAGATGGCGAGGTTGATGAACAGCACCGGCTCATTGCCGGCATCCATTTCAGGCGCCAGGCTTTGCAGCAGCGAGGTGTGCACCATAGCGCTGCGATCCATCCAGGAGTCGCCTTCAACCAGGATGCGGTATTTGAACTGCTCGGGCGCAAGGCCGTTGTTCAGATGTCCGGAAAACTCATTGCTGTACATCACAAGGCTTTGCATGGCGGAATCCTTTGGTGGAGTGAACGGAGGGGGCGTGGAGAGGCTTCAAAAACTCATCGAAAGACCCGCGAGCCGATCAGCACGCCCAGCTTGCGGTAGCTTTCCCACTGGGCCTCATCGAAGAACTGGTCAAAGGTGGTCTGCTGCGGAAACGAGGGGTTTTTGACCTGGTACTCGAACAGGTCCAGCGGGGCGCTTTTGATCAGGCGGGGCTTGAGCACCAGCAAAAAACTGTCCTGGCCGGGATGGGCCGCATAGCGCACGCGATAAAGCAGGGCGCACTTGTCGTCGGCAGCGACCGGGAGTTTGCCCTCAAGGTCGGCCGGTGGGCACAGTTCGGTCTCATCGCTCGCGAAATAAGGCGACAGCCTATCCGAATCCGCGGCGAAGCGGGGGACATCGGCGGGCCTGACGCATTCAAATTCCGCGCCGAAGTCGATGCGTGCCAGGCGCATGAGGTTGGACAGGTCTTCGAAGGTGTAATTCGGGTCGGCGCCGCAATCGCAGCACACGATAAAACCCACACGTCGGCGCAGCAGCTCGAAGACGCCGGTGTTCTCAAAATGCCCGCCATCGCTGAGGTACCAGTGCGAGCCGTCCGTTCCCAGGAAGCGGGCGCGCAATTCGCGCTGCAGGTAAGTCTGGTTGCGCCACAGCGTAAGCGGCGTGTGGATGTCCTTTTTTCCCGAGTCCCACCACCAGCCCAGGCGGATGTTGGTGACGGTGAAGAGCATGGCCTGCCCGAGCGAGGTGCCCCGGCCCAGCCCCGTCGAAAACGCCGCGCCGGACAAGCCTATCCATTGGCCTATGGACAATTCTGGAGGCGGGGGCTTGAGGGCTTTGGCCACGGTTCTGGCCAGGGCTTTCGCTTTGACCAAGGCATCCGTTCCGGCGCCCGATTCGGGCCGGGTATCGGAGAAGCTGCCGATGCCGGAGTCCCAGGGTTTCCCGTTCACCGTGATACCCGCTGGTGTGACCGCCAGAGGCAGGCCCTGCCTGTCGCGCTGGGTCAGTTGGTCGCCGGTGCCCGTGGTGGCGTTGATGGTCACGTTGATAATGTGGGCCGGACCAAGATGCGTCTTGCCGTAGTAGTCCTTGCGCGAGAAGTCGTCGCTTTCATCGGCCTCGGTGACGTCCATCTTGGGTGCGCCCGGGTCAAACCGCTTCTTGTTCGACGCCCCCAGGTAAGCACGCGTGAGGCGCGCGCCGTACATCACCTGCAGGCTGGACAGGTTGATGAAACCCAGGAACCAGCCCGCCGCGACTGTGGCCACCAGGCAGAAGGCCATCAGCACCGCCGGGTACACATAGCGCAGCGGCCCGGTGAAGCCCAGGCCGGCGCCGGCTTGGGTAAACATGGCCTTGATCAGCAGTTGCCCGGAATCCAGCACCGGCGCCTGCATGCCGAACAGCAAGGCCGCGGCCGCGCAGCTCCAGGCCACGGCCAGCAGCAGAACCAGCGCCAGGCCCACGACACCAAGAATGGCGTTCAGCGGAAGCCTGCTGAGCCAGCCATCCTTGCCGGGCTGGGCTAGCAGGGGCGCGAACTTCCGGACGGCCGCCACGAGGGCGGCGACGGCGCCGGCCAGGCTGAAAACCGTGAGGGGCGATGATCCCCTCATCGCCAACCATAGATAAAGCGTTTGCCCCGCGGTCTCCACCAGCGCCAGCAGGCCGATGACCGCTGAGGCGGTCAGCACGTTCGACAACCATCGCGTGATGCGGTTACGGAACAGGCGGGGTTCCAGCGGCAGATGGTAGGGCGACTGTGAACGATAGAACGGACAGCATTTGGCGGCACCAAATACCAGCAGGGAAACGAACAGCGCGATGTCCAGCAGCACCAGCAGGACGAGAGACATGGGCGCATTCGGAATCCGGGACTGGATACCCGCGCCCGGCAGGCTGGACAAGAGGAGGCAGACGGCGACAATTCCCAGCCCCAGCAAAATCGCCGCGGCAATCACCGGCCGGGGGATGGACCACCACAGGGGCTTCCCCCGGGGGCCGGGCTTGTCCTTGTCCAGCCAATACGCCACGCCGCAAGGGATCACCGCAACCAGCACCCAGAGGCCCAGCACGCCGAACCATGGGCTGTACCAGATTTCGCCACGCCAGTTTGAAAGCGGTGGCTGCATCCTGGATTCGAGCGCCTCCGCCATCCGTGCCAGCGCTCCAAACCATCCCGGATCCAGGCTGATATGGCGCAGGGCAAACATCCACAGGAAGACGGTCAGCAGCGTGACGCCGATCACATAGTGCACGGCACACAGGTTGCGGATGGCGATGGCGACGTCGTAGAACAGGTCGCCGGTGTTGTTGGGTGCGAGGTAGCGGCCGTTCTCGCGCAGCCAGCGCAAAGGGCGGTCATGCCGCTCTTTTCGTTCAGGCGCTCTGGCGGACGGGGCTTGGACTTTGCGCAACCTTCCGGGGGGATCGGTGGCAAGCGCGGCGTAGGCTTCGCGTGCCAGGTCGGTGGGCGTCGAGATGGGCGCGATGACCGGCTTGTCCGGCTCCTGCGACTCCCTGGTGCGAAACAAGGCGGAGAAAAATCCCCCGATGTAGCCGCCTCCGCTGACAGTGGACAGGAAATCAAAGCGGGCCAGCAGGGGCCAGGGGGGAGCTGGAGAAGTTGAAGCCGCCGGGAGCTTGGGCAAGGGGCCGTTTTCTCCGTGCAGCTTGAACGGGGCTTTCGCCAGCGCCTGCAGCACGCCCAGGCAGAAGGTCGCGCTGCGGATGCCGCCGCCGGACAGGGCCAGCCCCCAATTTTCTTTCGGTGCGGTGCCCTCCACATAGACAAACGCCCGGCGTGACGCAATCGCGTCAAGCTCCGCCTCCAGGCCCTCCCCTGAAGTTCCCTCTCTTGCAGTGGTTGAGTCCACCATATTTTTCTCCTTCACACGCGTCAGCACCGCGAATTTTTCGAAGGCGATGCCCATCGGATGGTGGAACGCGCCAATCTCTTTGCCGAAAGATTCGCGTCAGCTTAGACAGGGCTCATGGAAAAAACAAGGTGCTTATTTCCCCAATTCGCCCTGCAATGCAGGCGCCGGGGCCGCGAGGTGTGAGGGTATGTACGGGGGTACTTTTGGCATCAGCCCAGGCTTCATGTCCAATACAGGTATGGAACATCCCAACGACCCGCAAGACATGCACGGCAGCGGCAGCGCCATCGACAACACCGACCAGCGCCTGACCGAACTCGAGATCAAGGCCAGCTTTGCCGAAGACCTGCTGGACCAGCTCGACAAGATCATCGTGCGCCAGCAGCAGCAAATCGACGCCTTACTGCGCGAGGTCGCCGACCTCAAGGCCGCGCCGGTGCGTGACGGCGACATCCCCACCACGCGCAGCCTGCGCGACGAATTGCCGCCGCATTTCTGAGTTGCGGGGAATTTATATCCGCAGATTACGCAGATTTACACAGATGAGGGCCCTCAGATGCAAAGTCGCGGGGAGTGAAGTTTCAATTAAAACTTCTTGTTTTTAATCTGTGTAAATCTGCGAGAGCTGCGGATGAATTTGCATCCCCAGATTACGCGGCACGGGCTACCAGAGGTTCTTGCCGTCTATCACGGTGACAGGCGCGGTAGCCGCATCGAAATCATCGAACAGGCGCGCATTGACGCCTATGCGGCGCGTGCTGCCGTCCCAGCTGCCGTCCATCTCGAAAGCCGGGCTGTCGGTATAGGTGGCGATGCCGCACTCGGGGCAGAAGTGATGGTCCACAAGCTTGGTCTTCCAGCGGTAGATCGCGTCGGCGGCCGCGGGCGTCGTCACATGAAATTGCTCCGGCGTGTAGTAGGCGAGCAGCGCGCCGCGCTTGCTGCAGAACGAGCAGGTGCAGCGCGTGAGTTGGTCCGGCATCTCGCCGTCGATGCGAAAGGCATTTTTGCCGCAATGGCAGCTTCCGGTGAGGGTGGTCATGCGCTTCTCCTGTGTTGGGATGCGGGGGTGACGGCGCTTTGGATGAAGGCCGAAGGTGAAATGTCGCACTTGAGGATGCGTGCCATATAGGCCAGCGACTGCTTGTGGTATTCCGCTGATTCAGCGGCGCAGCAATCGGAGGGCACCTGCAGCTTGAAGCCGCGCAGAAAGCCGTCCATGGCGGTGAGTTGCACGCACATGTCGGTCGCCACGCCGGTGATGATGATGTCCTTGACGTCCATGCGGGACAGCAGCAGGTCCAGCGGCGAGCCCAGAAAGGCCGAGTGCCGGGGCTTGAGGACGGTGAGGTCGCCGCGTTCGGGACGCAGCAGGCGCGCCATCTCGCCGGAAGCGCCGCGGCTGCCGGCGCAGCGCTCGACCAGGCTCTGGAAGTCGGACTGCCAGCCGCCGTAGTTGTCGTTGGCATAGATCGCGGGCACGCCTTGCTCGCACAGAACGGCTTTGAGGGCGGCGGTGGCGCGCGCGGCTTCGACGGCGC
Organism: Polaromonas sp. P1_H6; assembly: GCF_056405195.1. Classification (NCBI taxonomy): domain Bacteria; kingdom Pseudomonadati; phylum Pseudomonadota; class Betaproteobacteria; order Burkholderiales; family Comamonadaceae; genus Polaromonas; species Polaromonas sp. P1_H6. Next base: position 240,762 of record NZ_JBFUCN010000002.1, on the reverse strand, counting down.
TTTCGGCCAGGTCCCCGGCGCCCGGAAAATCCATGGGGTTGATGAAGTCGATCAGCAGCAGCACACGGCGGCTGCGCGGAAGTTCATCCGTGTTCACGGGACAGGGCCAGCGGCGGGCTGGTGGTTTCTTTGAGGATGCTGATTTTCCCATCGGCCTCGAGGCAGGCGAACTTCATGTCGGACTGCTCGCAGTCGGCCTCGCGCAAGGCCTGTTCGATGTCGCCCAGGGGGACGCGGTGTTGTTTGAGGACCTCGGCGAATATTTTCCCGTCGCGTCCGACCAGCACCGGCCGGCCTTCCATGATTGTCTGCAGGCGAGCGCTGCGCGAGGTGGCGAAAGCGATGAGCACGTTCAAGGCCACCAGCGTTGCGGCGGCCAGCAAGCCTCCGGTCACCGATTCTTCCCCACCATTGAGGCCGCTCGACACGGACTCGCTGAGCAGCATCACGACAAGCAGGTCAAAGGGCGTGAACTGCCCGACGGTGCGCCGGCCCGAGAAGCGGACCATGGCCAGCAACGCGCCGTAAATGATCACGGCGCGCAGAGGCAATTCCCACCAGTCGGCATGGAGGTCGAACATGCTGGGTGTGCGGTGGATGGCCGTTTATTTTTTCGCGAGGTGGGCGCGCACGGCCTCGGCCGAATGGCCCACCGCCTTGACGGCGTCGCGCAGTTGCTGCTCGGTGCAGCCCAGCGACTTCATCCAGTCGCGCAGCTCATGGGCCTGCTCGAGGGAGATCAGCTTGCGGTCTGCGCCTGTCTTGCTTTTGTCGTCGGACATGGGTTTCTCCTGGAGGGAAAAACCGGATCGTAGGCCTGGCCCTTTCGTCCGGCCTGTAGGACGGCAACGCCTTGCGCGGGCAGCGCTTTCCCCAACGCCGGGCAGCCTAGTGCGTGGCCGCGGCCGGCTTGGCGCCGGCGGCTGCCGCGCCCCCGGGCCTGAGCAGCACGGCGCCCAGCACCGCGGCCACGGCCGCGAAGATCGCGCCGATCACAAAGGCCAGCTGGTAGCCGCCGTTGAGCGCGGAGACCGCGTCCACCCCGACGGCCGCCAGTGCGGTGGTGCGCGCGGCCGCGAGGCTGGCCAGCACGGCCAGGCCCAGGGCGCCGCCCATCATGAAGGAGGTGTTGACCACGCCAGAGGCGATGCCGGACTCCGCCGGGTCGACGTCGCTCATGGCGGCCAGCAGCACGGGGTTGAAAGCCATGCCGGCGCCCAGGCCCAGTAGCAGCATGCCGGGCAGCACATCGAGTGCGAAGCTTCCGGCCACGGGCGCGCGCGCGAACAGCGCCAGGCCCAGGGCGGCCAGCAGCAGGCCGGCGGCCAGCGGCGCGCGTATGCCGAAACGCATGACGATCTTCGCCGACAGGCCCAACGAGAAGGCGGCCATGATGAGGTTGGCCGGCAAAAAGCCCAGGCCGACCTGCATGGCGCTGTAGCCGAGCACCAGTTGCATGTAGAGCGCCGAGATGAAGAACCAGGCGAACATGGCGGCGGCCCAGAGCACGCCCACGACATTGGCGGTGGCGACGTTGCGCAGACGGAACAGGCCCAGCGGCATCAGCGGCGTCTGCACCTTGGACTCGATGGCCAGGAAGACGGCCATGAGCACCGCGGCCGCGCCGAGCAGACCTAAAGTCTGGCCCGAGAGCCAGCCGGCCTCGTTGCCGTTGACGATGCCGTAGACGGCCAGCATCAGCGAGCTGGTGACGGTGACGGCGCCCCCCACGTCGAGCTTCGCGCCGGTGGCCTGGCCCTTGCCGCCGGGCAGCAGCAGCAGGCACAGCGCGAAGACCACGCCGCCTATGGGCAGGTTGACCAGGAAGATCCAGTGCCAGCTCAGCGCGTCGGTCAGCAGGCCGCCCAGCAGCACGCCTATGCTGCCGCCGCCGGCGCAGACAAAACCGTAGACGCCCATGGCCTTGGCGCGCTCGGCCGGTTCGGTGAACAAATTCATGATGAGCGACAGCGAGATCGCCGAGACCACCGCGCCGCCCAGGCCCTGCACCGCGCGCGCGACGACCAGCAGCGCCTGCGAGTTGGCGAGGCCGCAGGCCAGCGAAGCCACGGTGAACAGGCTGAGCCCGGCCAGGAAGAGCCGGCGGTGGCCGTACAGGTCGCCGAGCCGGCCGCCCAGCAGCAGGAAGCCGCCGAAGGTCAGCATGTAGGCGTTGACCACCCAGACCAGCGAGGTCTCGGTGAAATGCAGGTCGGTGCGTATGGATGGCAGGGCCACATTGACGATGGTGGTGTCGAGCACGATCATCAGCACCCCGAGGCACAGCACCATCAGGGCCCACCAGCGCTTGCGGCTGTCCATGTGTTGTCTCATTTGCGGTTTCTCCTCTGCTTCATGGATGAATGTTGTCCGTCAAATCAGGGCAGGTTCTGGTCGTTCCGGCGCGAAACCATGCCGTGGCCGCGCATGTTACGCCATGACAGGCGAAGCCGGCGGGCAATATGCGTCGCGCCCTGTCCTACAAGCGCCTCGGATTTTGGCGGATAGCCGGACGGGATCACGCTGGCTAATTTAGAACGGATTCTTGAGGACAGGAAACGGGAGCCTTGCGGCATTTTTAAAACACTCGCAGCACGCCGCGCACTTTTAGCCATGGGATGTATTTCATGCGGATGACTCCATTGCCCCGCCGCGCCGGCCGGGCCCTGAAGATGGCCGGGCTTGGCGCCCTGGCGCTGCTGGGCGGCGCGGCCCTGGCCCAACCCTCGCCGGCGCTGGACCGCGCGAGTTTCTCGATAGGCGCTTTCCACGCCGACCCGACCTTCAACGCGGCGGTGAACACCAACTTCGGCCGGCTGGACTCTGGCGACTCCAAGAGCAGCAGCGTGACCATGCCGCGCATCAAGGCCGACGTGCTGCTGTTCGAGAGCCAGGGCCTGTCTTTCGACTACTACCAGTTCAAGCGCGGCTACGGGGATTCGCTGGCCAGCAACTTCAATATCGGCAGCGGCACGGTGACGACCACGGGCACGGCCAACCTCGACGTGAAAGTGGACTTCGCCAAGCTGGCCTACAAATGGTGGCTGGGTTCGGGCAACACCGTGCTGGGCCTGGGCCTGGGCGCGGCCTACTACCGCGTGGGGCTGGACCTGAACGCCACCGCGGCGGTCACCGGCGGCGGCACCGGCAGCATCCGGCAAAGCGACAGCGACGACGCGGTGGCGCCGCTGGTGGAAGTGGGCCTCAGGCATGCGATCTCGCCGGACCTGCGCCTGTTCGCCGACGCCTCGGGCGTGAAAAAAACCGGCAGCAACGTGCGCGGCGAAATCTACAACGCCGCCGTGGGCGTGGAATGGTTCCCGATGAAGAACGTCGGCGTGGTGCTGGACTACGGCCTGACCGACATCGACCTGCACCGCGACAGCAACAATGCGCGCTTTCGCGTGAAGCTCAAGGGGCCGTCGGCTTTTCTCAAAGTCCGTTTCTAGCAATCCCCTCATGCGGTGGGGGCCTCGGCATGGCAACAGGCCGGGGCGGCCCGGGCCATGGCTTCAGCCGCGCCGTATTTGTCATGGTGGCGCACCCAGGCCATGGGAAACGGCAGGCCGTCCTCGTCGCGCCCCTTGGGCGTGAGGTCCATGAAGTTGTAGGCGCCGACCAGCAGGTCCGCGCCGCGGGCGTAGCTTGAATAGGTGTGAAAGACGTGGCCCTGGCCGTCGCGCGCGAACACGCTGATGCCGTGCAGTTCTTCCATGCCCCCGACGTCTTCCATGCGGTAGTTGTAGGCCACCTTTCCGCCGGCGAGTTCTTCTGGTGTGAAGGAGACGTGGTGGTCGTGGTTGAAGTCGCTGCCAAAGGACGACACCCACTTGAAGCGCCAGCCCATGCGCTGCCTGAAGGCGGCGAGTTGGGCCAGCGGTGCGCGCGAGACCACGGCCAGCGTGATGTCGCGCGCGGCCAGGTGCGCGAGGGCGCCGTCGATATGGTCGGACAGGAAAGAGCAGCTGGGGCAGCCCTCCTTCCAGTCCGGGCCGAACATGAAGTGGTAGACGATGAGCTGGCTGCGCCCTTCAAACAGGTCTGCCAGGCTTTCGCGCCCCTTGGGGCCGTCGAACACATAGGCTTTGTCGACCGGCAGCCAGGGCAGGCGGCGGCGCTCGGCGTTGACCAGGTCGCGCTGCGCGGTGAGCTCTTTTTCGCGGGCCAGCAGCAGGCGGCGGGCGGCAAGCCATTCTTCCTTGGACACGAGAGGGTGCACGGCGGGGTTGGCATTCACGGGCGGACTCCTTGGGGCGAAGCAGGTGGATCAGCGGTTATGGATGTGCAGGATATTGCCGCTCGGGTCCTTGAACCAGGCGCCCTTGAAGTCGCCGGCGACATGGGCGTCGCCCTGCAGCGCCATGCCGGGCATGTCGTAGTGCTCAAACGCCACGCCTTTGGCCTTGAGCGCTTTCATGATGTTGTCGAACTCGTCGCCTACGGACCAGGTGCAGGCGGTGGCCTGGTTGGTGCCGGCGAATTGCGAGACATAGACCAGGACGGTGGCGGTGCCGCTCTGGTAAGTGAGCACGTCCTCTTCCTCAGCTTCCAGCGGCGTGAGGCCGAGTTTTCCTTCATAGAACTTTTTGGCGGCGGTGAGGTCCTTGACGGCGATGGTCGCCATGGCGTTTCTGTTGGCTAGCATGGTGGGCTCCTTTCAGGTGCATGTGCATGAGTGGGTGATGGTGCTTTCAGGTGGGGGACGGTTCAGCGGCAAACAATTTGTCGAGCTTGAGGAAGGCGCCGGCCCAGCCCTGGTTGTGGCTGTCGCGCGCGGCCTGGTCGAAGAATTTTTCATGTACGAACACGAGTTCGGTGCCGCCGCCCGAGGGCTTCAGGGTGACGCTGACCCGCGACACGCGTTCGGGTGTGCTTTGCCAGCCCCAGTCGAACACCAGCTTGTGGGGCGGCTCGACTTCAAGGTAGGTGCCGCTCACGTTGTGGGTCTCCTGGCCGGGCACACCGAAGCGGATGTGGTAGCGGCCACCGACGCGCACGTCCATCTCGGCGAGGGTCACCACGCTGCCCGGGTCGGGGCCGAACCACTGCGCTATCGCTTGCGGGTCGGTCCACGCGCGCCAGACTTTTTCGCAGCTGGCGGGGTAGTGCCGGGTGAAGTTGACGGACGGCTTGTCTTGCGTTGCGCTTCTTTCCATGGCGGGTTCAGCTCCTCTTGGTGGTACAGGTAGCGGCCCAGCGCGTCGAGGCGGGTGGACCAGAACTTCTCGTAACGGGACAGCCACATGGCGGCCTCCTGCATGGGCTCGGGCGAGATGGCCAGGTTGACGACCCGCCCGTCCTTGGCGCGTGTCACCAGGCCGGCATCCTCGAGCACCCGCAGGTGCTTCATGAAGCCGGGCAGGGACATGCCGTGCGGCTGGGCCAGCTCGCCGACGGACAGGTTGCTGCGCTCCAGGTCTTGCAGCACCTTGCGGCGGGTGGGGTCCGCGAGCGCGGCGAACACGGCATTGAGGGCCTCTTCGGCGTCTTCTTTATACTTAACCATTAGGCTTAGTATTGAGCCGGCGACCCCGGCTTGTCAACCCGGATGCCGCGGGAAAATGTTTTTTTATGTGAGCAGGCCCAGCATGGGCCTGCAAAGAAATGTGTACAGCGCGCACGTGCGGGTAAACCGGCGCAACACCCTGCAAGAACACTGGCATTGAGGCCGGGGGTAGCATCCAATGAATGAATGACTGACCACTCCCGCAGGAAGCCCATGAAACAGACCACGCCCACGACCATTCCCACGCACGCGCCCGCCGGCCTTAACCGTCCCCGCATCCTGATGCTGGGGTCTTTGCTGGCCCTGGCCGCCGCGGCCGCCCTGCTGGCCGCGCAGGCGAACGCCCAGACCCCGGAGCCGGCGGCGGCAGCCTCTGCGCCCGCAGCGACACCCGCAACACCAGCCGTTGTCTACTACGACCCCAAAGACCTGGAGCGCGCTTTCAAGTTCATGGACAAGACCGGCGATGGCAAGATCAGCCGTGACGAGGCGTCGAATTTTCGCGGCGTTTCGAAACATTTTGACGAGGCAGATACCAATAAAGATGGATTCTTGTCACGCGAAGAATTCGACAACGCGATGAACCGAAGCAAACAGCCCTGATAGCCTCTCACCCATGAAAAAAGCCGTGCGGCTTGTGGCCGCACGGCTTTGCTTTTTGGGAGCTGTTTGCGCTCAGTTCTTCAGCTTCACGTTCCAGAAGAAAGGCCACAGCGCGGGCTGGTAGTTCTCGAGCTTGGTGGACTTCGCCGACAGGCTGTTGAACTTGCCGATGTCGATGTAGGGCACTTCGTCATACACGAGCTGCTGTACCTTGCCCCACAGCGGCGCGCGCTTGGCGGGGACCGGCGTGTGGTTGAACTCGAGCAGCGCGGCCTGCTTGCCGGGGGTGTTCCACCAGCCGGGCGCGCCGTCGCCGAGCTGCGGCGGCGAGAGCATGGGTTCGGGCAGCAGGCCCGAGTGCGTCACGTAGATGTCCCAGGCGGCGGAGTCGTTGCGGCGCTGCACCAGCGTGGCCCAGTCGACCACGGTGAGTTCGGCCTTGATGCCGGCGCGCTTGAGCTGCTCGGCCATGACCACCGCCATGTTGTAGTGGAAGTCGTACTGGCGGCTCGTCAGGATGCGCACCGTCTCGCCCTTGTAGCCGGCGGCTTCGGCCAGGCCCTTGGCCTTGGCCGGGTCGCGCTGGTTGTAGTTCTCGCCACCGGCGGCCGAGTAATACGGAGAGCCCTGCGGGAAGTGGTTGGCCTCGGCCGTGAAGAAACGCGTGTCGCCGAAGCCGGCGGCCATCATCTCGCCGGGGCCTATGGCGGTCTGGATGGCCTGGCGCATGCCCTTGTTGGCGTTGATGCCTTCACGCGTGTTGAACACCAGGTAGGGGAACCCGAAGGCCGGCGTGATCACGGCGGTGGCGCGGCCGCCGGCTTTTTCGAGACGGGCCAGCGCGTCTATGGGCAGCAGGTCGGCGAAGTGGAACTGGCCGGACATGGCGCCTTCGACGCGCGTGTTGGGCGTGGGCACGGGGATGAAGCGCAGCTCTTCGATGAAGGCCTCGCGCTTGCCGCCGTAACCGCTGGCCGGCTCCTTGCGCGAGGTGTAGCCGTCAAAGCGCGTGAGCACCACAAACTGGTCGGTGCGGCGCTCCTTGAACTTGTAGGGGCCGGTGCCGATGAAGTCACGCAGCGGAATCTGCACGGCTTCCTTGGCCATGATGGCGGCCATGCCGCTGGGCAGGGCCAGCTGCGCGAGCAGCGGCGCATAAGGGTTCCTGAGCGTCAGTTCCACCGTGAGCGGGCCGGTCGACTTCAGCTCGACGATTTCCTTGCCCACGGCCTTGCCGCGCGGCGCTTCCTTGATCCAGCGCTTGAGGCTGACGACCACGTCTTCGGCGTCCAGCGCGCGGCCCGAGTGCAGCTTCACGCCCTTGCGCAGGGTGATGGTGACGACCTTGCCGTCGGCCGAGAAGCGCGGCATGCCCTCGGCCAGCATGGGCACAACATTCCACTTGGCGTCAAAGGTGTAAAGCGGCTCGTACACGTGCTGCATGATGGTGCCGACCAGGTCGGTGGTGGCCTGCATCGGGTCCAGCGAGGGCGGCTCGCCCACCATGGCCAGGTTGGCCGCCGAGGCCGTGGTCTGGGCCAGCGCCGGGGCGGCGCCCTGCCAAGCGGCCATCAGGCCAAAAACCAGTGCCGGCAGCAGCCGGCGTGTCTGTAAGCGGTAAGCCATAAGCACTCCTACGTGAAAGTTAATTTCAGAAATCGTAGGATATTTGGCTAATTGTGAGATTATGTAAGTGATTACCCTGAAGGATGTGCGTTTAGTTTGAAATTAAATTTCGTTGCACAGGGAAGTTGAATTTGCAGCCAGGAATAGCCGCAGGCTGCGCCGCCGCATGCCCGGCCGCATGACAGGGGTGCCGCCAGGGCCTAGACTGAAGACAAGCCCAGGCTTTCAAGTCCATGCAACGTACGCCCCATCCTCTGCTTGCGCCCTTCGTCAAGACGGCGTGGGCCAGCTTGCCTGCGGCCATGGAGGCCAAGGCTGAGCCGGCGCGCGAGCATGTGTTGCCGACCGGCCTGATGCACCTGGTGTTCCGCCTCTCGGGGCCGTCCGTGCGCATCTTCGACGGCGCCGCCGACGGCGAGGGACGGCAGCTCGGCCATACGCTGGTGGGCGGGCCGCGCGCGGTGTTTTACGCCAAAGACGTTACCGCACCCTCCCCCTCGGTGGGCGTGCAATTGCTGCCCGGCGCGGCGCAGGCCTTGCTGGGCCTGCCGGCCGATGAACTGGCGGGACAACACGTAAGCCTGGAAGACCTGTGGGGCAGCCATGCCGCCGTGGCGCGCGAGCAGTTGCTGGCCGCCGCGACACTGCGGGATGCCCTGCAGCGCCTTGAGGCCCTGCTGCTGGAGCGCCTGCGCGCCGGCCCGGCGCGGGCCGCGCACCCGGTGGCCATGCTGGCCTTGCGGCAATTCGAGGCGGGCATGGACGTGAATGATGCGGTGGCCCGCAGCGGCTACAGCCACCGGCAGTTCATACGTATCTTCTCGCAGGCCGTGGGCCTGGGTCCCAAGCTGTATTGCCGGGTGCGGCGTTTCCAGAAAGCACTGCCGCTGGTGCAGGGCCCCTTGGCCCTGGCCTGCGTAGCAGTGGAGGCGGGCTACAGCGATCAATCGCATTTCAACCGCGAGTTCCGTGAATTCGCCGGCCTCACACCCGAGCAGTACCGGCTGGCGCGGCCGGCCTCGGCCAACCATGTGCCGGTGCCGCCCGCAGCCGGCGCGGCCTCTTTGCGGCCACATGTCAATTTTGTTCAAGACCGGGCGAATGCCGGGAGATAGACTGGCCGCATTCCCTTTCAGAGGAGCCGGCATGGCCATTCACGAACTGTTCGCTTACATCCACGTCAAGGGCGCTGAAGAAGCCCTGGCTTTTTACATCTCTGTGTTCGGGGCGACCGAAAAATTCCGCCTGACGGAGCCCGGCGGCCGCATAGGCCACGCCGAACTGGACTTCGGCGGCGCCACGCTGATGCTGTCCGACGAGTTCCCGGAATGCGGTGTCGCGGCGCCGGCGCGGGACATGCCGGCCAGCGTCACCCTGCACCTGCACGTCGACGACTGCGACGCGATCATCGCCCGCGCGCTGCAGGCCGGCGCCACGCTGGAGATGGCCGCGCAAGACCATTTCTACGGCGAACGCTCGGGCAGTTTTCGCGACCCCTTCGGCCACCGCTGGAGCGTGGGCCACAGCATTGAGACGGTGACGCCCGAGGAGATGCAGCGCCGCTACACGGCGATGATGGAATCGCCCGGCACTTAAGGCTGCCAGCAAGCAGCCTTACTCGAGTTCTATTTCAGGCGGACGGGCCAGGCCCAATACCCGCCTCAGGGTCTCCAGCAGTTCCTGGTTGGAGGTTTTGGCCTTGACCAGCACGGCGGTGGCGCGTGCGGCCTGGGCCCGGGTCGCCTCGATCGCGGAAAACACCACCACCGGCGGCGGCGACTCGAGCGCCTCGATGTCGGTCAGCAGGTCCCAGCCCGAGCCTTCCTTGAGGTTGATGTCCAGCAGGACCAGGTCGAAGGGCTGGCTGTGCAGGCGCGAGCGCGCTTCCTGCAGCGTGGCCGCGAAGACGAAGGTCGCGAAGTCCTGCGCGATGGTGGCGGCGATGCGCTGGATGTCGGGGTCGTCCTCGACGTGCAGGATGACGGGCTTGTTTTCGGCGGCGCCGGCGATGGCGTGGCGCACGCCCAGCACCAGCAGGTTTTCGTCGATGGGCTTTTCCAGCCAGTCCGAAACGGTCAGCGCCTGGTCGTTGAACTGCACCTTCCCCTCGCCGGCCCAGGCCGAGACCACGACCACCGGGACGTCGCGCGTGAGCAGCCGCCCGCGCAGCGCACGGATCAGCGCGATGCCGTCCTGGCCGGGCAGCTTGAGGTCTACCGTGATGGCGGCGTAGTGCTGCTGCTCCAACATGGCCAGGGCCGCCTCGGCGCTGTAGGCCGGGTCGGCGTCGAAACCGCCCTTGTCCAGCATCATGCCGATCAGGCGGGAGATGTCGGGATCGTCCTCGCAGACCAGCACGCGCGGGCGGTCTCCGCCGATTTCCACAGGGCGCGTAGGCGGCGGCTCCACCCATTCGGGCAGTTCGAAGTAAAAGGTGGTGCCCTCGCCGGTGTGGGTGTCAAAGCCTATGCTGCCGCCCAGGCGCTCGATGATGGCGCGTGAAATGTTCAGGCCCAGCCCGGTGCCGCCCTTCTGGCGCGTGTCGGAGGAGTCGGCCTGGGAAAACTTCTGGAAGATGCGCTTGCGGAATTCCTCGGGAATGCCGGGCCCGTGGTCGCGCACCTCGACGCGCAGGCCAGTCATGGTGCGCATTACGTGAATCTCCACCACGCCGTCGTTGGGCGAAAACTTCATGGCGTTGGACAGCAGGTTGGTCACGACCTGCGTGAGGCGGTCGCCGTCGGCCCTGACCATCAACTCCTCGTCGTCGGGGAACTGCAGGCTCAGGCTCACGTTCTTGGCGGCGCCGTAACCCTCGTTGGCAGCCAGCGCCTGCTCCAGCAGGGGCTTAAGTTCGATGATCTGCAGGTCCAGGGTCATCTTGCCGGACTCGATTTTCTCGATGTCCAGGATGTCGTTGATGAGCCGGATCAGGCGCTCGCAATTGCTTTTGGCGATGCCCACCAGGGTCTTGACGGCCTCGGGCAGCTGGCCGGCAACGCCGCCGGAGATCAGGCCCAGCGAGCCGCGTATCGAGGTGAGCGGCGTGCGCAGCTCATGGCTGACGGTAGAGACGAACTCGCTCTTCATGCGGTCTATGCGCTTGAGCTCGGTGACGTCGTTGGCCAGCGTGTAGAAGCCGATCACCTTGCCTTCGTCGGCGCCGTCGCCATAGCGCGGGAAGTAATTGACCACGTAGTCGCGCATGCCGCCGCGCGCGGTCTTCTGCGCGCGTTCATAGACCACCGGATAGCCCTGCAGCACCTCGTCCACCCGGGGCTTGATCACCGCGTACATCTCCTCGCCCACGATTTGCCGGATGGTCTTGCCTTCGAGCTGCGCCTGCGTCATGCCGAAGACTTCCTCGTAGGCCCGGTTGTGAAAGCGCAGGTATTGGTCGGCGTCGGCGTAGGTGATCCAGGCCGGCACGGTGTCGGTGATTTCGCGCATCTGCGCTTCGCTGGTGCGCAGCGCCTCGGTGACCCGGCGCATCTCGGTGGTGTCGCGGCCCGTCCCGCGGTAGCCGGTGAACTTCCCTGAGGCGTCAAAAATCGGCACGCCGCTGATGCTCAGGTAGCGGACCTGCCCGTTGGTGTCACGCCGTATGCTTTCGAAGTCGCGGAAGACTTCGTGCCGCTCGAGCACGGCCCGGTGGGCGGCCCAGGTTTCATCACTCATGTGGATGTGGTCCAGCTCCCAGGGGGTCTTGCCGTAGGCCGCGGACGAAATGCCGGAGGCGTTGGTGCTTTCGCCCGAGACCTCGACGAAACGGAAGTTCTCGTCCTGCTCCCAGAACCAGTCGGAGGACAGCGCGGTGAGCGCGCGAAAGCGTTCCTCGCTTTCGCGAAGCACCTTCTCGGTCTCCTTGCGTTCGGTGATGTCCTGGATTTGCGCGATGAAGCGCAGCGGCTTGCGGTCCTCGTCGCGCACCAGGGAACAGCTCATGTAACCCCAGACGGTGTGGCCGTCCTTGTGGATGTAGCGCTTTTCCGTGTGGAAGGACTCGATCTCGCCGGCCAGCGCGCGCCGGCGCTGCTCCAGGTCCCATTCGATGTCGTCGGGGTGGGTCAGGTCGTGGATGGTGCGCGCCAGCATCTCGGCCTCGGAATAACCGAGCATCTGGCAGAAGGCGTTGTTGACCTTGAGGCGGCGCGAGTCTATGCCGATCAGCGTCATGCCGATCGCGGCGTGCTCGAACGCGTTGGCGAACTGCTGGTCGTTCAGCATGAAGGCGTCGTTGTCGCTGCTGAAGAGCTCGCCAGTGGGCATCTCCAGCGTCGAGAAGCCCGAGTCCTGCTCCGCCTCGGCGGCCCGGGCCGGCTGGGCGGGTTGCCCGATGCCTGTCTGGTCGCCGCCAAGCGAGAAATAAAAGGTACTGCCTGCGCCGACCACCGATTCGGCCCATATCTTGCCGCCGTGCCGGTCGACGATTCGCTTGGCCGTAGCCAGGCCTATGCCGCTGCCGGCGAACTCCTCGGGCGAATGCAGGCGCTCGAAGTTGCCGAACAGCTTGTCGACATAGGCCATGTCAAAACCGGCGCCTTCGTCCTTCACGAAGAACACGGGCTGGCCGTCCTTCGCGGGCCCGCGGCCGACGGTGATCTCGACATGCTCCTTCTTGGCGCTGAACTTCCAGGCGTTGGCGACCAGTTGATCCAGCACCTGGGAGAGCATCGCCTGGTCGCCGCGCGCGAGCATCCCGGGCTCGACCGTGACGCGCCCGCCGCGCCCGGCCTCGGCGTCCTGGAGCCGCTTGGCCACGCGCAGCGCCTCGGCGCTGATGTCCACCGTGTCCCAGACCATGCTGGTGCGCGACAGGCGCGTGAGGGCCAGCAGCCCGTCGGTGAGTTCGCCCATGCGGCGTACGCTGCTGCGTATGCGCTCGAGGAAATGCAGGGCACGCTCGCCGGCGGCGGGCGGCATGTGTTTTTCGAGCAGCGCGCAGAAGCCGTCTATGGTGCTCAGGGGCGTGCGCAGGTCGTGCGCGACCGAGTACGAGAAGGCTTCCATCTCCTTACCCGCCGCTTCGAGCTGTGCCGTCCTGCGCAGCACGCGGTTTTCCAGGTCGACGTTGAGCCGGACGATTTCCACCTCGGCCTGCTTGCGCTTGGTGATGTCGGCGATCGACGTGACAAAACCGGTGGGTTTGTCGCTGTTGCCGTCGAACAGAGGCCGCACGTTGACCAGCGCCCAGAAAGTGCTGCCGTCGGGCCTGCGGTAGCGCTGGACCACATTGCTCTGTGCCTGGCCGCTGGTTTTGGCGCGCACGCTGGCCCACTCGGCTTCGGGCATCAGCGTGCCGTCCTCGCGCAGGCGTTCCCAGTCCAGGAGGGCCGAATGCAACCCCTTGATCTGCGCCAGGGTCTTGCCGAAAATGCGCTCCGCGCTGGCGTTGCAGTCGGTGATCTTGCCTTCGGCATCACGCAGCACCACGCCTTCGGCAAGCGCCCCGACCACCGCCCGGAAACGCGCGCCGCTTGCGCGCAGTGCGATTTCGGTCAGCTTGCGCTCGGTGATGTCGCTTCCAACGCCGCGGTAGCCTTCGAAGGTTCCGTCCTCGCCAAACACCGGTTCTCCGCTGACGCTGCGGTAAATGGCGCTTCCATCCGCCTTGGCCAGCCGGTACTCAAAATTACGGAACGGCAAATGCGCCTGCAAGGCGGCCTTGTGCTCTTCCCACGTGCCGACAAGCGGCTCGGAGTTGGGCAAGTCCCATCGGCATAACCCTTCCCCGATGACCTGGGTTCCCAGGGTAAAGCGCTGCGGATCGTTGGAGACAAAGACGTTGCGGAAGTTTTTGTCCTGTTCCCAGTACCAGTCGGACGAGAGCTGGGTGAGGCTTTCGAACCGCGCCTGGCTGCGGCGCAGGCGGTTCTCGGCGGCCAGGCGCTCGGTGATGTCCTCGGCCGTGATCAGAACGTGCGTGACGGCGCCACCCCCGTCCTTGAGCGGGACCTTGCGCATGTGTACGCGAATACTTCCGCGGTCGCGCGTCATGATGACCCGGTCGGAGAAATCCTGCATGACGCCGGTGTTCGCCACCTCGACGTCGGAGATGTTGATCCGGTCGGCGTGCTCCTGCGGCCAGAGGTCGTGCACGGTGCGGCCCATGGCGTCCTCGCGCCGGATGCCGTACAGGCTTTCGGCGGCCTTGTTCCAGGCCACCACGCGCAGGCCGTCCTGCACCGACTTCAGGTGCACGGCAACCGGCATGTTGTCGACGACGTCGTCGAGGAAGCGAGCGGCCTTGCGTTCTTTTTCCTCGATGCGCCTGGCCACCGTGACGTCCCGCGTGATGCCGCGGTAGCCGGTGAACTCCCGCTGCTTGTTGAACACCGGCACGCCGCTGGCGGAAAAATAATGGGCCACGCCGTCGCCCAGCACCCGGATGTATTCGAAATCCCGGAACGCCTGGCGCGCCTCGAGCACCGCCCGGTGGTGGTCCCAGGACATGCTCAAGGGATAGGCTCCGGGCAGTTCCCAGCGCTGCTTGCCGATGGCGCTGTTGAGGTCCGGGTCGGCGGCGCTGCTTGTGCGTGTGGGGCGCGTGCCGCGTTCAGCGGTGAAGTCGGTGAAGCGGTAATCGGCGTCTTGCTCCCAGTACCAGTCGGACGAGATCGATGCCAGGCTGCGCAGGCTGTCGACGTCGTCCTGGAGCGCCTCGGTGGCGCGGCGCTGTTCGGCGAGCTCCCGCGCCAGGGCCTGGTTGGCCGCGGCCAGCGCCTGCGCCTCGGCCTCCAGGCGCTCATTGGCCTGGGCCAGGGTTTCGTCTCTTTTCACCGGCGCCCCCCGGCACGCGAAGCCTGCGGCACGGCGGCGAGCCATCCCGCCGAGCCATGCTGGCGGCGGGCTGCGGTCAATGCGCCTGGCGGACGGGGCTTCATGCGCGGCTGTTAACTTTCTTGTCAAAGGCAAGTCGCCTTGGTGCATTTTGCACGGCGTTGCGCTGCTCGAGTGTGCTGGGCCGCAAGAAAATCCGCCATAGGACAACACCCTGTCTTCTTTTGGGTGTGGCAGCCGCCTGGTGGGCGCCGAATCTGAAAACTTAAGACCTCTTTTTTGCAAATTTCAGCCGGGCGGCAGAGGCGCACCAGCGGAAAGGTGTTTTTTACCCTTTCACACGGCGTGCGGGTACTCCAGCGACAGCCCGGCGGCCTGCCAGGCGTCTATGCCGCCATGCAGCGGGCGCACGTTCTTGAAACCCGCGGCCATCAGCCGCCTGGCCACCTGGGCGGCCGACGCGTCGTTGGGGCAGGCGCAGTAAACCACCACGGCCACGTCATGCGGCAGGTCCAGTGTGGCCATTTTGCGGTCCGGGTCCGACCACAGCAGGGCGCCCGGAATGATGCCGCCGCCGCCGCGGCTGAGTTCGGTGCGCACGTCGAGGATCACGGCCGGTTGCTCGCCTTGCGTGAGGTGCAGCAGCTCCTGCGGCGTGATGCGCGCCATGCGCAGCTGGCGGTAAAAGCGCTGGCGCTGCCACCATTTGTGCGCCAGGAAAAGCGCGAAACCGGCCAGCAGCACCATCAGGCCTATGCGCCCCATCTGCTCGAAGATGGCCAGCACGTCGGCCACCGCGTCATGGAACAGCATGCCCAGGCCCAAGCCGACGCCGGCATACAACGCCGCGCCTATGGCGTCAAACAACAGGAAGCGACCGAAGGGCACACCGGTGCGGCCGGCCAGCGCGGTGGCCAGCGAGGCAAAACCCGGGATGAACTTGGCCAGTACCAGGGACTTCACGCCCCAGCGCGTGAAGATCGATTCGGTCTGCCGCACGCAGGAATCGGGCGACAGCGAAATCCGGCACAAGGTCTTGAGCACGCGGCTGCCGTAGCGGTGGCCGGCCCAATACCAGACGCTGTCGGCGATCAGGCAGGCCCCCACCGCCGTGGCGAGCAGGCCGCCGGCCGAATACTGGCCGTTAAAACTCAGGGCGCCGGTCAGTATGAGCACCGGATAGGCCGGGATCGGCAGGCCCAGCTGCTCGAGCACGATGTTGAGGAAAACGGCGGCCAGCCCGTACTGCTGCAGCCACAAAATGATCTGGTCCATGGCGTCAATGTAGACGGGCGCGGCGCATCGGTAAATGGCCGGCATGTTAATGCTCTATTTCACGGGGTCTTGCCCCTTCCCCCGCCGAGGGGGAAGGCTGGGATGGGGGCCGGCGGCGCCTGCGCTACCATGAACCTCTTCCCCAATTCCCGTTATCCAGAGAGCGCTCCCCCTTGAAATATGTCGTGGCCGTCAGGGCCCTGTGCGAGTTCACCGCCAAGCATGGCGACCTGGACCTGCGCTTCACCCCCTCGCCTTCCGCCCAGGAAGGCATGGCCGGCCATGCGCTGGTCGCATCGCGCCGTGGCGAGTCCTACCAGTCCGAAGTCAGCCTGGAGGGCGAATACCAGGCGCTGACGGTGCGCGGCCGCGCCGACGGCTACGACCCCGAGCAGAACCAGCTGGAGGAAGTCAAGACCTACCGCGGCGACCTGCATGCCATGGCCGACAACCGCCGGCACCTGCACTGGGCGCAGCTCAAGATCTACGGCTGGCTGCTGTGCCAGGACAGGAAGCTTCCCGACATCAACCTGACATTGGTCTACTTCGACGTGGCCAGCGCGCAGGAAACGCCGCTGACCGAGCATTTCACGGCCGCCGCACTCAAGGAATATTTTGAAGCCCAGTGCGAACGCTTCCTGGCCTGGGCCACGCAGGAACTCGCGCACCGCCAGGCACGCGATGCCGCGCTCACGGCGCTGGAGTTTCCGCATCCGGACTTCCGGCCCGGCCAGCGCGAACTGGCCGAGGCCGTCTACAAGACCGCGCAGGCCGGCCACTGCCTGATGGCGCAGGCGCCGACCGGCATAGGCAAGACAATAGGCACGGTGTTTCCGCTGCTCAAGGCGGTGCCTAAAAAGCAGCTCGACAAACTGTTTTTCCTGGCGGCCAAAACACCGGGCCGCCGGCTGGCGCTGGACGCGCTGGACCGCATCAAGGGCAGCAGCCAGGCTTTGCCGCTGCGCGTGCTGGAACTGGTGGCGCGCGACAAGGCCTGCGAGCACCCGGGCAAGGCCTGCCACGGCGACGCCTGCCCGCTGGCCAAGGGCTTTTACGACCGCCTGCCGCAGGCGCGCAGCGCCGCCGTGAAGCACGCCGCCGCGCAAGGCCCGCTCGACAAGGCCGCGCTGCGCGAACTGGCGCTGGCCCACCATGTGTGCCCCTACTACCTGAGCCAGGAACTGGTGACCTGGTCGGACGTGGTGGTGGGCGACTACAACTATTACTTCGACACCAGCGCGCTGCTGCACGGCCAGGCCCAGGGCAACCAGTGGCGCGTCAGCGTGCTGGTGGACGAGGCGCACAACCTGGTGGAGCGCGCGCGGAAAATGTATTCGGCCACGCTGAGCCAGGCGCAGCTACAGCAGGTGCACGCCGGCGCGCCGCGTGCCGTGCGCGGCGCGCTGGAGCGGCTCAACCGCAGCCTGCAGGAACTCCACCAATATCAGGACGAGCCCTACCAGGTGCATCCCGAACTGCCCGCACCTTTCCTTAAAACCCTGGGGCAGGCGCTGACCCAGGTCACCGACTTCCTGATGGCCAACCCGACGCGCATGGACGGCGAGCTGCAGGATTTTTATTTCGAGGCCCTGCATTTCTCGCGCATGGCCGAGAGCTTCGGCGAGCATTCGCTGTTCGATGTGACGCTGCAAGCCGACACGGGGCCTAACACTTTCGGCCAGGCATTGGGCCAGCCGCTCGCGGTGCTCAACATCCGCAACGTGGTGCCCGCGCCCTTCCTGGCGCCGCGCTTCGCGGCCGCGCAGTCGGCGGCGCTGTTTTCCGCCACGCTGAGCCCGCAGAACTATTACGCCGATACGCTGGGCCTGCCGGCCGGCACGGTGTGGACCGAGGTGGAATCGCCCTTCCTGGCCGAACAATTGCGGGTCTCGGTGGTCAGCGACGTCTCCACGCGTTTCCAGCACCGGGGCGATTCGCTCTCGCCCATCGTCGACCTGATGGCGCGTCAGTATGAGGGCCAGCCCGGCAACTACCTGGCGTTCTTAAGCAGCTACGACTACCTGCAGCAGCTGGTGGCGCTGTTCCGCCAGCGTTACCCGCACATCCCGGTGTGGGAGCAGACGCGCCGCATGGAAGAAACCGCGCGCGACGCCTTCCTCGCGCGCTTCACGCCGGACTCGCAGGGCATAGGCTTTGCCGTGCTGGGCGGCTCCTTCGCCGAAGGCATAGACCTGCCGGGCGAGCGCCTGATAGGCGCTTTCATCGCCACGCTGGGCCTGCCGCAGGTCAATGCGGTGAACGAACAGATCCGCGAACGAATGGGCGCCAATTTCGGCGCCGCCCAGAGTTACGACTACACCTATCTCTACCCCGGCCTGCAGAAGGTGGTGCAGGCGGCCGGGCGGGTCATACGCACGACCTCGGACCGCGGCGTGGTCTACCTGATCGACGACCGCTTTACCCGGCCCGAAATCCAGAGCCTGCTGCCGGGCTGGTGGAAGGTCACGCGCTTGCGCGCCAGGCGCAGGGAACCGGCCGCCGCGCTCTAAACGCTGATCAAACGCAAAAGCCCGCATTCGCGGGCTTTTGTTTGAACGGCCGTGAAGGCCGGTCAATCTTGCGGGGCCTAAAACACGCCCAGTAGCATGAGAATGAGGATGACGCTAAGTGGAACGCCGAGTAGCCAGGCAATGATGGGCATTTGTCTCTCCTAAAAGTAGTCAGGGTTTGAACACAAGTCCAATGTAGGCAGCGCGCCGCGCGGACAGTGCCAGCCTGAAGGCCTGCTGCAAGTAAGGGATGGCTGACGCGCGTGTAGTTGTGGAAGTAGCCGTTTGCAGGCCGGGGCCGCACAAAAAAGCCTGGCCGGCGAAAGACCAGCCGCGTTATGAGCAGTTAGCCAGGGCGGCCACGGTCAAGCCAGGTCAGCGAATGGTTCAGCGTTGGCTGAGTTGCAGCGCGCCCAGCATGCGCTGCAGCGGCTGGGTTTCCGGCAGCACGTAGACGATGCCGCGGCTTTTGCCGAGGACGGGGCCGACCACGCTTTCATAGAAGCTGACCGGCACCACCACGCAGCCCATGGAGATGCGGTTGTCTTCGGGGGTCTCGGAGGCCAGCCGCTCCGCGCGGCGCTCGGCTGGGGCCGCGGGGCGCAGGCGGTGGATGGCAAGCTTGGCCGCGTAATCGATCCAGACGATGGCCTCGCCCTGCAGGTTGTGGCCGGGCTCGGACACAAAGCGGCCCGCGGGCGTGGTGCGTTCGTCCTCGCGCAGGCTGGCCACGCTGCGCTGCGCCATGCCGGGCACGCCATGGTCGCCGGGCGCCAGGCCCGTCAGTGCGGGCGATGCACCGCGCAATTGGCCGCCGGCTTCAAACACAAAAATGCGCCCGCCTTTTTTATCGACGATCACAAAAGGCAGGCCTTCGTTGTCGCGCGCCGCCACCACCCAGCGCAAGGCCTGGCGTGCGTCGGCGGAGGCGGACACCAGCGCCATGCCGGTGTCGGGGCTGGCGGCCGGCGTGGCGACAGTGTCGGTGTAAGGCGCCAGGGGAAAAGCCTGGGACAGCAGGGGAAAGGCGGCAGAAGCGGCAAAGGCGACAAGGACCGCCGTGCGGGCGATGCGTGCGTGCTTCCTGCTCTTGCCTGTCAACAACATCCGGGTCCTGTGCATTGCGCCGTTAGAGTGCGCGAACGCACATGGAAAACCGGGTCATTTGTCCCTTGACACGTGCCCGGCGGGGTTGCGCCATGTTAACGATGCAAGCAATTGTGCTCAATGGAAAAACCCTGAGTTGCCTCGGACAATCGCTATCTTTTATATAGCATCAGGAGTTTTATCCACGGGAGATTCTGCGGAATTCAAGAGGATCAAAAAATCTCCGGCCAGGACTGTAACAGTCGCCGGTACCGGGGATTTTTGGCAGATTAGATGCGGGCGCGCAACAGCTGTGAGCAGGCAGGGCCCGACGCCGTTACAAGTTACAAATCCGGCCGGAAAATTCCGTTATTTGTCGCCGGATCCAGGCAGCCCGCTAAAACCCCGCTTCGCAAGCTGCATCAGCCGCCGCCGGCCCTTGGCGTCCGTCGTGCGCCATGTCTTGCGAGCTATTTCGATGAATGCGTTTTCAGCGGGATTGAAGGCGTCGCCGCCATGGTCTTCATCCATCCATCCTTTGGGTTTTCCCAGCCGGCTCTCGATCTGGGCCGCGGCCGCATCACCGATGTTTCTGCCCGAACCGTTCGCGTCTCCCTTGAACTGGCTCAGCCCGCCGGCGCTCAGGCCCAGTTCTTTTGCGAGCCGGCCCAGCATGCCGACCGGTGATTCACCGGCAGCCAACTCCCTTTCGCTGTATTCGCGAATGATGATCAGGAGGTTATTGCGCCTGGTTCGGTTGATGTCCGGGGAATCCATGTGACGTGATTGCAACAATCAAAATTATTTTCCATCGCCTCGTTGACGATGACGTAAAAAGATTTTACATTACCTTCCATCGCTACTTTTTGACATCAACTCTTTCCGCACATTCATCATGAAACCGATAGCCGCCATCGCAAGAAACAGCACCCCCGTTTGGGGCGGTGCTGGCGTGCGTCGCCTTGACGTTTATCTGGGCCAATGTGGTGGGCAGAGTTCATTTGCGCCGTCCGTTTTGCGGACCGCCATGCCCAAACAGAACCACGAGGATTGCACACCACCGGGAGGAGGAGACGCCTGAGCGTACCTTCTAAATCTCTGACACCCAGAGGCCCGGTATCCGCAAGGAACCGGGCCTTTTTGTTTTCCCCTGACGGTGATCGTGCCGTCTGTGCGCTTCAAGCGCGGGGCTCTTTAAAAATTCAGCAGCAGGACCGCGGCCACACACTGGATGGCGGCGACCCTGCAAAAAATTGCGGACATAGCTCAGTGGGTAGAGCGTGAGCCTTCCAAGCTCAATGTCGTCGGTTCGAAGCCGTCTGTCCGCTCCATTTCGGGTGTGCCTGTTTCACATCACCTGCGCGAAACCGAGGAGACGGTTTGGTGGCGCGTGTGCTGCAGACGGGGGTTCATGGCCCTCGGGAAAGCAGTGCAGCGGGAGATCCCGGTCAGGCTTGATGCCGGCCGCCCGCATGCGGGTACAGCCGAAATGGATTTTTTCCAGATATCCGTCACGTTCGTCTAGCCAGGGCCTGTTAACGCTATTTATGCAAATGCGAATGGGGTGAGGAAGGCGCCAATCAAGGCGCGCGACGACGCCCAGACCGGGCGTCTGGGCTAGGAGCGCAACGCCGAGTGGCGCCTTCCTCACCCCATTCCCTCCGGGTTGCGATCAAAAAGGCCTTGCGCGGCGTTGCAAAGCCTTGACGGGGTTCACTCCGCCTGCGTTTTGCGCCTTGCTCAAGGCCTTTTTGACTCGCAACGCATCTGCATAAATAGCGTTAACAGGCCCTAGCTCAGGACACAAGATTTTCATTCTTGTAGACAGGGGTTCGAATCCCCTACGTGACGCCAATTCCAGGGCGGGAAGCCGAAGTATTTCGACTTCCCGCCAATCAGTAAAGAAGCGCAGTGCCCGAAAAGGCGTAGTGCGGAAACCGGCCTCAAAGATAGGGTGGCACCGGAACTCGTAACCGGAGATTTTTGGAAGATTGGCTGAGGGGTTCAAAGCACTCGCTTGCTAAGCGAGAGCCCGCGAAAGCGGGCTCAGGGGTTCGAATCCCCTATCTTCCTCCAGCCCTTAAAGGCCGTTCGCCAAGTTAGGTCCAAGGCATCGGGTTTTGATCCTGACATTTCGGTGGTTCGAATCCATCACGGCCTGCCATTCATTTTTTTCTCGCGTTAGCTCAGTCCGGAATCAGAGCATCTGCCTACGAAGCAGAGGGTCGGAAGTTCAAATCTTTCACGCGAGGCCATCCAAATTTTTCACCTTTTGGTCTGTTAGCTCAGCTGGTAGAGCACTTCCCTGTCCAGGATGTGGTCACGGGTTCGATTCCCGTACAGGCCGCCAGTATCCACGCCGGGATTCCCCGGGCGCATTCCTGTTGGTGCGTAGCTCAACCAGGCAGAGCAGCGGTCTCCAAAACCGAAGGTTGGAAGTTCGATTCTTCCCGTGCCAGCCAATGATCTCCGGCGGTGTACCCAAGTGGTCGAAGGGCGCGGATTGCAAATCCGCTTGCGTCAGCACACGTCAGTTCGAATCTGACCATCGCCTCCAGATTCCCTCTAGCGCCTGTAGCTCAGCCCGGATAGAGCGACGGTTTTCTACACCGGTTTGTCGGCCGTTCGAATCGGCCCAGGCGCACCACTTCTTCCACACCAACCAACCTCAAGGAGATTGCCATGACAGCCAGAAACACAGCAGCCTCCAAGAGGCCCGCCCAAGCCCGCAAGCGCATTGTTCGCACACTCCTGAGCGGCGTCATCGCTGCCGGCCGCGCCCGGCTCGGCCACGCCCAGCCCACACGCAGGCAGGCGCGCGACGAGCGCGAGCTGGACCAGCGCGTGCGCGAATGCGGTGAGTGGTGAGCGATTCCTTTTCCATTCCACGGTAGCTCAGCAGGTAGAGCGCGCGACTGTTAATCGCGTCGTCCCTGGTTCGATCCCAGGCCGTGGAGCCAGTTTTTCTGGTGCATGTGGCGCAGTTGGCAGCGCAGCGGGATGTGACCCCGCGGGTCACCGGTTCGAGTCCGGTCTTGCACCCCATTTTCCGCGGATAGGGCGGGCGTAGCTCAGAGGCAGAGCAGCCGGCTTTTAACCGGCAGGCCGGGATTTCGAAATTCCCTGCCCGCACCATCCATCACTCAATCATTCATTCAACTCAGGAGGCCACGATGCACCACGTTCTTCAGCTCGACATCCAGGGGACGCCCCAAGCCTGGATCACGGCTGAAGAGGCTGCCCTGCACTACGCCACCGGCGGCGTCGCCTGGGAGCAAGGCGAAAGCCCGCTGGTGACACTGCGTGGCGGCTGGAATGTCGCGCGCGGCCGGCAGTCCACCCTGGTGATCCACCCCATCGTCGCGCTGCGCGGCGCGCCCCGCCGCAATCTTCACGATGTGGCGCCCGCGGTCACCAAGCCGAAGCTGCTGCGCCGCGACCGCTGCACCTGCGCCTACTGCGCCCAGGTGTTCCTGGAAAAGGATCTCGAAGCCGAGCACATCGTTCCGCAGAGCAAGGGCGGGGCCTATTCCTGGACCAATCTGGTCAGCGCCTGCCGCCACTGCAATGGCCGGAAGAAAGACCGCACACCTGAGCAAGCCGGCATGCCGCTGGTCTACCTGCCTTATGTGCCGAGCCGGTATGAGGATTTCCTGCTGCGGGGCCGCAACGTCCGTGCCGACGTCCACGAATGGCTGTCGGCAAGGCTTCCGAAAGGATCGCGGCTGAATTGAGTCCGGCAGCCAAAGCGGCGCATTGCGAAAGCAGTGTGCCGCTTTTTTTTGTCCTGCTGGTGGTGTGCTCAGCGGCCGGGCTAGACGGCGCCGCCCTGCTTGAGCGCAAGCGCATGCGCCGCCGGAAACACCTCGGCCAGCGGCTTGACTTCGGGCAGCACGTAGACCACGCCATAGCTGGCGTTGAAGGCCGGCTTGAGCACATTTTCAAAAAAAGCCACCGGCATGTTGATGCAGCCGTAGGAAATGCGGTTGTCCTCGGTGGTGGGCGACGCCAGGCGCTCCAGCCGGCGCTCTTTGGGCTCGGTGGTGCGCACGCGGTGCATGGAGACGGCCGCGTCGTAATCGACCCAGACCACGTCTTCGCCCGTGGCGTTGCGTCCGGGCTCGGCGACGAAGCGGCCCGCGGGCGTGGTGCGTTCCTGGGGCTGCACTTCGGCGATGGGCCGGCCGCCTATGCCGTCCACCGAGTCATCGCCGCGCGCCGCGCCGATCAGCACCGGCGTGGCGCTGCGCAGCTTGCCCGAGGGCTCGAAGACAAACACCTTGGTGTTGAGTTTGTCGAGGATCACAAAAAAGAGTTTTCGGTTGTCGCCCGATGTGACGACCCAGTTGGCCACTTCGCGTGCTTCCGTCGAGGCGGTTTCACCGCCGAAATCCGCGACACGCGGTGCCTGCCGGGAAACATCGGCCTGGATGGCGGCAGGCGCTGGTGCGGGCGCAACCGGATGGGGCCTGAAGAGCGGCAAGACCAGCACCGCGATGGCGGCGCCCACAAGGACGCCTTGTTTGATGCCGTCAAAAATGTCGGAACGCCGCGTGCCCGACGGCCCCGGGCCTGCGGCGGTAGGCTGCGGCTGAAGATCAGGCAGGGGGGCGGGCATGGCTTGGGGTGGAAAAATGCAATCGGTCGCATAAAACGCCCCGGACCGCAAAGGCGATCCGGAGCGTTTTCATGCGGAATTGCATGGCGGATCTGGCTTAGTTGCGGTCAGCCTGTGCGGGACGCTCGGTCGGCGTGACGGCCGTGTCCGTGCTGGTCGAGGGCGTGCTGGGGGTGGTTGTGCTGCCCTGGTTTTGCATGGTCTGGTCTGCCGGCGTGGCAGGCGTCGTGGTGCTGGTGTCCTGGGCATAGGCCAGGCCGATAGCGCCAACCACCGCGGCTGCGGCGACGACGGAAGCCAGGGGTTTCGATGCTCTCATGGTGTACTCCTAAGGTCATGCCCATCACGGGCAATCGGGTTGGTAAATCGCTGGCCTGATTGCCAGCTAGGTTCAATTTACGGCGAGGAGCGGGGTGGGTTTCGTCGGCCTGCTACAGCGCGAGGTGTAGGACAAGCGAGGTCACAAAATGCTACGAGGCTCACGGGCTGATGCATGCGGCCGGCAAGAGGGCGCCACCCTGGAGCCCCTCATTCAAGGGGATTGTTGCCCTGGATGCCGTGCTCCGCCTTGATGGCGAGTTGAAGTTTCTCAAGCGCTTCAATGAGCTGGTCTATCTTCGCGAAATCCTTGACCGGTGCGGCCTGCAAGGCTTGCAGCTGCGCGCGCAGGCGCGCATAGTCGGCCTCCAGGTCGCGCTTCATGCCGGCACCGCGCCCGGCTTGAGGTGGCCGTTAATGGCGGCGCGCTTGTCGGGGCCGCTTGAAGCGGAGTTGGGCGCGGCCGCGGCGAAGAGGTCGACTTGCAGGTCGTTCTCGCTGCGCGGCCCGTACTGGAGGTCCGGGCCGACCAGGCGTTGCAGTTCGCCGTAGCCGGTGGCAAGGGCCGTGTCGTAGGCTTCAAAGGTGATGTCGGAACAGGAGACGGATTCAAACACCCGCGGGTCCTGGTGGCTTTCAAGAATGCGCCAGCAGAATTCGCCGGGCGTGGGCTCCTCGACGGTAAGGGCCAGGGAACGCAAGGGAGCTTTGAGTTGTGCTTTGACCAGTGTGGAATGGCTCATGAAACAGGAATCCTCCAAAAATATCCGGGCAGGCCGGACGTGGCCTTGCAGCGCAGCTTGGAGCGCGGCAAAAAAATATCAAGGGATGCAAACGTAACTTTCAGCGCAATGGCTGACAACGGCGGGAACGATGGCGATGGCGATAAAAAAAACGAAGCGGCAAAGGCATGCGGGCCTGTGTCCGGTTTCATTTCTGCAGCCACGTCGGGTTCCATGTTTGGTTATTTGCAATGCCGCCAGTTTAAGCATGGAAATATGACAGGCTGCGGTGATTAGTACCCGAAAAATGTAGGAGAAGGCCGACAGGCGCCGGACGGCGGAAGCGTCAACTGAAATGGTTATATTGCAGGCATCGCCAGGCCCGCATGTTGCGGGGCGGCACGAATAAAGAACCCATGAAAAGCCTTTACAAATATTTCTTTCGCGGCCTCATCACCATCCTGCCGGTGGCCTTGACGGTCTACCTGCTGTATATCTTCCTGGCCTGGATGGAAACTGCGGCGCTGTGGATTCTGCGGCCCCTGATCGGCAGCTTCTACATTCCAGGCCTGGGCCTGGTGTTCGGCGTGCTCAGCATCCTGGTGATCGGCTACCTGGTGTCCAAGCAAAGTGTGCGCAAGCTGCTGTCTTTCGCAGAAATGCCCTTCACCAACCTGCCGGTCGTCAAAAGCATCTATTCCTCGCTCAAGAGCTTTGCTGATTACTTTTCGCCTTCGGGCAAACAGGGCGAGCAAAGCGTGGTGATCCTGCGTATGCCGGGCCATGCGATGGAAATCGTGGGTTTGATCACGCGCCGCAGCTTCGCCGACCTGCCCGCCGGTTTCCTGCCCGGCGAGCGCGTGGCGGTCTACCTGCCCATGGGCTACATGATCGGCGGCTACACGGTCTTCGTGCCGGCCGACTGGGTGCAGCCCATAGACATGTCGGTGGAGGAAGCCATGCGCTCCTCGCTGATCGCCTGGATGGCGCGCCCGCCGGCCCAAGGCAGCGGCGGCACGGCCGGCTGAACGGTTTTTCCCGCTGCCGCCGGGGCCGCGTAAAGGTTTGTGATCTGTGGTTTCCCACATTGGACAAATCGCATGGCAGGGCTATATTGGGCAGTCCGATCATCACCGCGCACAGCCTGATGCGCTCCGGCCATGACAACAAGCACAACAGAGACAACACGCCGCAAGCCGCCCCTTTACAAATCACTCTACTTCCAGGTGATCTGCGCTGTGATCGCCGGTGTGCTGCTCGGGCATTTTTACCCCGAGGCCGGCAAACACATGAAGCCGCTGGGCGATGGCTTCATCAAGCTCATCAAGATGATGATCGCGCCCATCATCTTCTGCACCGTCGTGATCGGCATCGCCGGCATGGAGGACATGAAGAAGGTCGGCAAGACCGGCGGCCTGGCGCTGCTGTACTTTGAAGTCGTCAGCACCTTCGCGCTGATCATCGGGCTGGTCCTGGTCAACGTGTTCAAGCCGGGCCAGGGCATGAATGTCGACGTCTCCACACTGGACACCAAGGCCATCGCGGCCTATACCGGCCCCGGGAAGATGGTCGGCACGACCGACTTCATCCTGAACATCATCCCGACCACCGTGGTGGACGCCTTCGCCAAGGGCGAAATCCTGCAGGTGCTGCTGATCGCGGTGATGTTCGGCTTCGCCCTGCACCGCTTCGGCGGGCGCGGCACGCTGGTGTTCGATTTCGTCGAGAAAGCCTCGCACGTGCTGTTCACCATCGTCGGCTTCATCATGAAGGTGGCGCCCATAGGCGCCTTCGGCGCCATGGCCTTCACCATAGGCGCGTACGGCGTGGACAGCCTGGTGTCGCTTGGCAAGCTGATGGCCGCTTTCTATGCGACCTGCCTAATCTTCATCTTCGTGGTGCTGGGGACCATCGCGCGCATCCATGGCTTCAGCATCTGGAAGTTCATCAAGTACATCAAGGAAGAACTGCTGATCGTGCTGGGCACTTCTTCATCCGAGTCCGTGCTGCCGCGCATGATGGAAAAGATGGAGAACCTCGGCGCGAAAAAGACCACCGTGGGCCTGGTGATCCCGACCGGCTATTCCTTCAACCTGGACGGCACGTCCATCTACCTCACGATGGCGGCGGTGTTCATCGCGCAGGCCACCAACACGCCGATGACGCTCACGCAGGAGCTCACGCTGCTGGCGGTGCTGCTGCTGACGTCCAAGGGGGCGGCCGGCATCACCGGCAGCGGTTTCATCGTGCTGGCCGCCACGCTGTCGGCCGTGGGCACCGTGCCCGTGGCCGGACTGGCGCTGATCCTGGGCATAGACCGCTTCATGTCGGAAGCGCGGGCGCTGACCAACCTGATCGGCAACGGCGTGGCCACGCTGGTAGTGGCCAAATGGACCAACGAGCTGGACACCGACAGGCTCAAGGCCGGGCTCGACAACGAGAACTGGGTCGAGGCACAGGAACCCGAGGTGCTGCTCGATAAAAAGACCGAGCACATGGCGGCCGGCCGCCACTGACGCACCGCTGAAAAATGACAAAGCCCGGCAGGTGGAGAGAAATCTCCACCTGCCGGGCTTTGTGCTTTGTAGCGCGGCTAGCCGCCGGTTTAACGGGCCTGGCGCGGCGCCGGGCCTGGGCCACGGCCTGCGATGTGGCGGAAGGTGATCCGGCCCTTGCTCAGGTCGTAGGGCGAGAGCTCCAGCGACACCTGGTCGCCGGCAAGGATGCGGATGTGGTTCTTGCGCATCTTGCCCGAGGTGTAAGCCACAAGCTTGTGGCCGTTGTCGAGCGTGACGCGAAAGCGCGAATCCGGCAACACTTCGTCGACCAGTCCATGCATTTCAATCAGTTCTTCTTTGGCCATGATGTAACTCCTAGGGAATTGAAAAAATTGTCGGTGATGTCTGTTGCGGCGGGCAAGGCCTCAGGCGCAGGCGGGCGTCGAGCGCTCGTTGATCCAGCGCAGGGCGTGTTCGGTCGCGTAATGCACGGCCGCGGCCGCGCTGTCGAAGAGGCCGCTGAAGCGCAGCACGCGGTCGTGCGTGGCGCTGCCGCGGCCTGAGCGGATGGAGACCGATGCAGCGTAGCCTTCGCCTTGCTGTTTGGCCAGTGGTGAGACAAGGTACTTGCCCACCGCGATTTTGGTGTGATCTACGTTCATAAAAAGTCCATGCCGGGTATGTGTCCCGGCTTGATAAATAAGGAGAATCGGCTTGCGAGCAAGCCGGCGGGTGTTCGGTGTCCACCCACCTGGCCCTTGGCAGGGGCTGGGCTGGTTGAGCCATGCGTGGGCACTGTCGGGAATAGTGCTCGCCGGAAAAACGGAACAGTGCTGAGAGGGTTCAGGGCTGTATGGGCACTGAAAACACTGTGGATTCGGGCTCTGGGAAGCGCCGCAATTGAGAAGGAAACCTGTTGGGAAAAGGCTTCGATGAAAAAAGCTGATGCTTTACCGAAGCTCTCATTATAACCGCTGACACATAAAGCTGCATAAAGCCCGGTACAGCGCAAGGCCCGCCCCTCTTCCCTGCAAGCCGGGGCCGCGGGACTGGCTTTGCCAGACCGCAGGCGCAGCGGCCCCCTCGGGGGGCAGGGAGCTACACGAAGTGAGCGACCGTGGGGGCCATATCCCTAGCCTTCAAACTGCGGATGCAGCTGCCGGATCCGGTTCATGGCCATGCCCGCTGCGGCGGTACGGGTTTCCACGCCCAGCTTGGCGTAGACGCGCTCCAGGTGCTTCTTCACGGTGGCTGGGCTGGAGCCCAGGATGTCGCCGATGTCGCGGTTAGTCTTGCCCTTGACCACCCAATACAGCACTTCGGCCTCGCGGGCCGTGAGCTTGAAGCTCAGGCTCATGGCCTCCACCACCGCATCGTCGGAGATCTCGCGCATCACGATCAGCCAGTCGCCGCTGACGGTCCCCCCTCCAACCCCGCCTTCGCCGTCACCGGTCTGCCGGTGCAGCCGGAAGGTCAGCCGGCGCGGCCCCTGCTCCACCGCCAGGCGCGGCGGCTCGACCTGCCGTTCCGCGTCCGCCATGTGGCTGCGCAGCCAGTCCAGCACGGGCTCGGGCGTCTGCGGCGCCGAGGTGCCGTAGTAGCGCATCAGGAGTTCGCGCGCCAGCGGCGTCTGCCAGACCAGCCGGCCGTCGGCGGTGCCGCCCATGCGCACCGTGATGCTGGCATAACCGAAGGCGTCCAGTGCGTTGCGCGCCKGGCCGGCCKGGCGCGCCTCCTGGCGGGCGCGGCGAGCGCCCTGCAGGTGCACGCCCATGCGCGCCATCACCTCCTTGGGCTTGATGGGCTTGGTCACATAGTCCACGCCGCCGGCTTCCAGCGCGGCCACCAGGTGCTCGGTCTCGGTGAGGCCGGTCATGAAGATGATGGGGATGTGGGTGGTCTCGGCCATGGCCTTGAGGCGCTTGGCGACTTCAAAGCCATCCATGCCGGGCATCATGGCGTCCAGCAACACGATGTCGGGCCTGGCCTGCAGCGCGCGCTGCAGCGCGGCCTCGCCGCTGGTGGCCACCAGCACGGTATAACCGGATTCATCGAGGGCGTCGTGCAACACCGACAGGTTGTCGGGCACGTCGTCCACGATCAGCACGACGTCGCTGTTGGCCCGGTCCAGCGTGCGGTCCAGGCTGCGGTTGAGCACGGAGGAATCTTCAAGCACGCGGCTCATGGCTGGCCTCCTGGTTGGCGAGCTGGCGGCCCATGGCCTCGAACTGGAATTGCCGCGCCAGCACCCGCATGTCGTCGACAAACGCGGCGGTGTCCGGCTGCTGCCGCTCTATTTCCGCCAGCATGTTCATGATGCCCCGGTAAAAGCCGAGGCTGACCACCTCCTGCAATGCGGCCAGCTGTGAAGCGTCCGGCAGCACACGCCGCGGGGGCGTTGCCGCGGGCGAGGCTTCCACGGCCGGTGTGTCATAAAGCCAGGTCAGCGACAGGCGCCGCTCCAGCCAGGCGATCAGCTCGGTATGGCGCACGGGCTTCAAGATGAAGTCCTCGGGCAGGATGCCGGCGTCGTTCTCCATGCCCTTGTCAAAGGCATTGGCCGAAACAATGGCCAGGTGTATGCCTTCATGGCCGGAGCCGCGCACGCGGCGCAGCGTCTCCCAGCCGTCTATGCCCGGCATGGCCAGGTCCATGAAGATCACGTCGGGCTGGTAGCCGGCGGCCAGCAGGTCCAGGCAGTCGTGGCCGCTGGCGGCGGTGCGCAGCTCAAAGCCCATGGGCTGCAGCAGTTGCACCAGCAGTTCGCGGTCGGGCTCCTCGTTGTCGACCACCAGCAGCTTGCGGCGCGCGCCCTCGTAGCCGCGCGGCCGGCGCCGCACCGGCGGGGCGACGGTTTCCCTGGCGGCGCCCGCCGGCAGGTGCACCTCGGGCAGGAACAGCCGGATGCGGAAGATGGACCCCTGGCCCGGCGTGCTCACCACCGTCATCTCGCCGCCCATCAGGTCGGTCAGCATCTTGGCGATGGTCAGGCCCAGGCCGGCGCCCGGCGTGCCTTCGGCGCTCTGGCCCGCGGCCGCGCCGCGCGCGAAGGGCTCGAAGATGCGCGCGAGTTCCGCCTCGCGCATGCCGGGGCCGGTGTCCTCGATGTCGATGTAGGCCATCTCGCGCGCATGGCGCAGCCGGAAGGTCACCTGCCCCTGCGCCGTGAACTTGATGGCATTGCCCAGCAGGTTGATGAGGATTTGCCGCACGCGCTTTTCATCGGCGCGCACCAGCTCGGGCAGGTTGCCGCTGGCCTCGAAGTGGAAGGCCAGGCCCTTGGCCGCGGCCTGCAGCTCGAACATGCCGGCCATCTCGTGCACACAATCGGCGAAGTGCATGGGCTTGACGTTGAGGGTCAGTTTGCCGGCCTCGATGCGGGCGATGTCCAGCGTGCCTTCGATCAGCGACAGCAGGTGTTCGCCGCCGCGCTTGATGACGCTGACGGCCTGCTTGCGGTGCGGCGGGATGGCGCTGTCCTCCCCCATGAGCTGCGCATAACCCAGGATGCTGTTGAGCGGGGTGCGCAGCTCGTGGCTGATGGCGCTGATGTAGCGGCTCTTGGCCTGGTTGGCCTGGTCGGCATGGTGGCGCGCCTCTTCGGCCACCAGTTTGGCCTGCTGCAGCGCCTCGTCGGTCTGCCGGTGCGACTCGATCTCACGCATCAGCAGATGCGTCTGGCGGTTCGATTCTTCCTGCGCGACCTGCCGGCTCTTGTGCGCCAGCACCAGCCACCAGGCGACCAAGCCGGCGATCACGAGCAGCGCCATATAGGCTTTGAGGAAACCCGACTTCAGGGCCGGCTCGGACGGTGTCAAATCCGACAGCGCGCTGAGCTCCTGGTGGTAGAGCAAGCCGAACACGCTGGCCAGCAGCGGCACGATGATCAGCATCAGCAGCAGGAAGTGGCCCAGGCCCGTATCAAGGTAAGGCCAGGCGCGGCGCGGCAGCAGCCAGCGCAACGCGCCCGACCACTGCGCCGACAAACTCGCGTGCGGCTTGCATAGGTCGCCGCAGCGCGCGTCCAACGTGCAGCACAGCGAGCAGATGGGGCCCTGGTAGGCCGGGCAATGCGCCATGTCCGGGCCCTCATAGGCGCGCTCGCAGATCACACATTGCTGCGTCGCATAACGCTTGTAGGCGCCCTCCCCTGCGGCCGCACCCGAAGTGCGCGCGATGTAGTAGCGGCCTTTGGTGGCCCAGGCGAGCAGCGGCGCCGTGACAAAAGCCGTCCCCATGGCGATCACCGCGGAAAAGGCCTGCGCCGTCTCCCCATACAGCCCCAGGTGCGCCGTGATGGACAACACCGAGGCCAGGGCCATCGCGCCGACACCGACCGGATTGATGTCGTACAGGTGCGCGCGCTTGAATTCAATGCCCGGCGGGCTCAGGCCCAGCGGCTTGTTGATGACGAGATCCGCCACCACCGCCATCACCCAGGCAATCGCGATGTTCGAGTACAGGCCCAGCACGTCGCCCAGCGCCTGGAACACGTTCATCTCCATCAGCATGAAGGCGATCAGCGTGTTGAACACCACCCACACCACGCGCCCCGGGTGGCTGTGCGTGATGCGCGAGAAGAAATTCGACCAGGCCAGGGAGCCCGCATAGGCGTTGGTCACGTTGATCTTGAGCTGCGACACCACCACGAAGAGCGCGGTCGCCGCCACGGCCATGCCGTAGTGCGGGAACACGTATTCGTAGGCCGCGAGGTACATCTGGTTGGGGTCCACCGCGCGGTCCAGCGGC
Organism: Polaromonas sp. P1_H6; assembly: GCF_056405195.1. Lineage (NCBI taxonomy): Bacteria > Pseudomonadati > Pseudomonadota > Betaproteobacteria > Burkholderiales > Comamonadaceae > Polaromonas > Polaromonas sp. P1_H6. The sequence continues at coordinate 208,471 of NZ_JBFUCN010000002.1, read as the reverse complement.
ACCATGTTGGAAATCGCCAGGTAGGCCAGGAAGGCGCCGCCCAGCATCTTCACCACGCCCAAAAACACCCAGCCCGGCCCGCCCACCAGCACGCCGCCCCACCAGCGCCAGCGGTTGGCCGGCGTCTGCACCGGCATGAAGCGCAAATAGTCGGCCTGCTCACCCATCTGGGTGATCAGCGCGATGCCCACCGTCAGAGCAGCACCAAACAGGTGCAAATTAAACTCGCCGCCCACGCCCCTCTCACCGCCATAGTGCAGCACGCCCGAAAAAGCACCAGGATCGCGCAGCAGCACAAATACAAAGGGCACGACCAGCATGACCAGCCACAAGGGCTGCGTCCAGACCTGCAGGCGCGAGATGGCGGACACGCCATGGGTGACCAGCGGAATGACGACCAAGGCGCAGATCAGGTAGCCCCAGCTGGGCGGGATGCCCAGCGCCAGGTCCAAGGCATAGGCCATGACGGCCGCCTCGAGCGCGAAAAAGATAAAGGTGAAGGACGCGTAGATCAGCGAGGTCAGCGTGGAGCCTATGTAGCCGAAACCGGCGCCGCGCGTCAGCAAATCCATGTCCACGCCGTAGCGCGCCGCGTAAATGCTGATGGGCAGTCCCGCCAGGAAGATGATCAGGCCGGTGGCGACGATGGCCCAGAAGGCGTTGGTGAAACCGTACTTGACCAGCAAGGTGGCGCCCACCGCCTCCAGGATCAGGAAGGAGGCCGCGCCGAAGGCGGTATTGGCGACCCGCCATTCCGACCACTTGCGAAAGCGCTGCGGTGTGAAGCGCAGCGCGTAGTCTTCCATGGTTTCGCTGGCCACCCAGCTGTTGTAGTCGCGCCTGACCTTGATGATGCGCTGCAGCGGCGCTTCGGCGCCGCCCGGCAACGGCGCGGCCGCGGCCGTATCGGGCGGCGGTGGCGTTGGCAGGGGCGTGAGCGGGGCGTCCATGGGTGGGCAGATGCGCCGGGCGCGTGGTGATTGACCCTGCTCAAGTGCATGTTCTGTGCCATGCCTCCCCGTGAGCCCGGCCAGGCTGGACCGTGGACAGCTTCTTATGGCACCATTCTTGCACCCCGGCAAGCATCCCCAAGCCGGCAGCCTGCCCTGAGAGAGCCCCATGGAATTGACGCCCCGCGAAAAAGACAAGCTGCTTATTTTTACGGCTGCCCTGCTGGCCGAAAGGCGCCGCGCCCGCGGCCTGAAGCTCAACTACCCCGAGTCCGTGGCGCTGATCAGCGCCGCCGTCATGGAAGGCGCGCGCGACGGCAAGTCCGTCGCCCAGCTCATGAGCGAGGGACGCACGGTGCTGACCCGCGCCGACGTGATGGACGGCATCCCCGAACTGATCCCCGACATCCAGGTCGAAGCTACCTTTCCCGACGGCACCAAGCTGGTCACCGTACACCAGCCGATCGTCTGAGCGCCGCACCCCGTTTTTCGCTTCAAACTACAACATCGACCAACAGGAGATTGCCGTGCGTTTTTCCTTGATGCCTTCATCCCTTACCCTGCGTACTCTGCGCGCCTTGCTCGCCCTCGCGGCTGTGCTGCCAGCCGCCGCCTTCGCGCACACCGGCGTGGACGGCCACTCGCACCTGGATTTCATGACCGGGTTCCTGCATCCGCTGACGGGCATGGATCACTTGGCCGCCATGGTGGCCGTAGGCCTGTGGAGCGCGCTGGCCGCGCGCCGGGCCGGGCCCGGGTTGCTGTGGGGTCCACTGGGTTTTGCGGGCATGCTGCTGGCGGGCGCGTTGCTGGGCCTGCAGGGCGTGCAGATTCCAGCGGTCGAGCCCATGATCGCGGCCTCGCTGCTGGTCACCGGCCTGTTGGTCCTGACGCGCTGGCATGTGCCAGGCATCGCAGCCGCGCTCATCGTAGGCGTGTTCGCCGTCTTCCACGGCCTGGCCCATGGCTATGAACTGGCCGGAGCGCCCAGTGCGTTGGCCACGCTGTCGGGCATGCTGGCCGCTACGCTGCTGTTGCACCTGGCGGGCCTGGGTGCCGGCTGGGCGCTGCGCAGCGCCAATGCCTGGCTGCCGCGCGCGGCCGGTGCAGCCGTCGCCGTCTTCGGCGTGGCACTGCTGGCCCGGCTGGCCTGAGGACGCAGCATGATTCCCGGAGAACTCATTACCGACGGCGCGGGCCATGTGCTCAACGCGGGCCGGCGCACGCTGACCGTCGTCGTGCAGAACACGGCCGACCGGCCCATCCAGGTCGGCTCGCATTACCACTTCGCTGAAACCAACGCCGCGCTCGGCTTTGACCGCGATGCGGCACGCGGCATGCGGCTCAACATCGCGTCGGGCACGGCCGTGCGTTTTGAGCCGGGGCAGCAGCGCACCGTCGAGCTGGTGGACTTCGCCGGTGAACGAAACGTCTATGGCTTTCGCGGCCTGGTCCAAGGCGGGCTCTGAGCCCCGCCAACCCAGGGCAAAGCCATGACGACACTGTTCATCTCCGCGTTTTTCCTGGGGCTGGTCTTTAATGCCGCGCCCGGCGCGGTGTTCGCCGAGACGGTGCGCCAAGGCGTGCGCGGCGGCTTCCGGCCGGCCTTCCAGGTGCAGGCGGGCTCGCTGGTGGGAGACGCCGTGTGGGCAGTCCTGGGCCTTGCAGGCATAGGCCTGGCCATGCAATTCGATGCCTTGCGCTGGCCGCTGGGCCTGGCGGGCGCCGCCTACCTGGCCTGGCTGTCCTGGGACAGCTGGCAGGCCGCGCGGGTCGAGCACACCATGGACAACGCCGGCGCGGCAGTTGCCGGCCAGGGCGCCCTGAAAAAAGGCATGGCGCTGTCGCTGACCAACCCGCAAAACATCGCCTACTGGGCAGCCATGGGCGGCGCAATGGGTGCGGTAGGCGTGGCCCACCCCGGCGCCGCGGACTACGCCGTCTTTTTTGCCGGCTTCATGGTCGCGTCCGTCGTGTGGTGTTTTGTGTGTGCCGCCGTGGTCGACCGCGTGTTCCGCCGACTGGGCGCGCGCTGGGCCCGGTTCACCTATCGCCTCTGCGCGGTGGCCCTGTTGGCCCTGGCCCTGGGCACGCTGCGCGAGCTTTTTTATCCGGTGGCCGGCGGTGGGGCGAACGGGCCGCGCATCGGCCAGCCCACAAGGCCTGCGCCGTAATTTTTCTGAATCGAGGATACAACGATGGCAACGATTGGACGCCGCGCCTACGCGGAAATGTTCGGCCCCACAGTCGGCGACCGCCTGCGCCTGGCCGATACCGAGCTGGTAGTCGAAGTCGAGGCCGACTACACCTTGCGCGCCGGCAGCTACGGCGAGGAAGTCAAGTTCGGCGGCGGCAAAACGATTCGTGACGGCATGGCCCAGTCGCAGAAGACCCGGGCTGAAGGCAGCATGGACTGCGTGATGACGAATGCGCTCATCATCGACCACTGGGGCATCGTCAAGGCCGACATCGGCCTCAAGGGCGGGCGCATCGCCGCCATCGGCAAGGCCGGCAACCCCGACACCCAACCCGGCGTCGACATGATCATCGGCCCCGGCACCGAAATCATCAGCTGCGAAGGCATGATCGTCACCGCCGGCGGCATAGACTCCCACATCCACTTCATCTGCCCGCAGCAAATCGAGGAGGCCTTGACCGCCGGCATCACCACCATGCTGGGCGGCGGCACCGGCCCGGCCACCGGCACCTTCGCCACCACCTGCACACCCGGCCCCTGGAACATCGAGCGCATGCTGCAGGCGGCCGACGCCTTCCCGATGAACCTGGGCTTCCTGGGCAAAGGCAACGCCAGTCTGCCCGCCGCACTGCATGAACAGATCAACGCCGGCGTCATAGGCCTGAAGCTGCACGAGGACTGGGGCACCACGCCGGCGGCCATCAGCAACTGCCTCGACGTGGCCGAAGAAACCGACACACAAGTCGCCATCCACAGCGACACGCTCAATGAATCGGGTTTTGTCGAGAACACGATTGCCGCGACAAAAGGCCGAAGCCTCTGCGCCTTCCACACCGAGGGCGCGGGCGGCGGCCATGCGCCCGACATCCTGCGCGTGGTCGGCGAAGAGAACTTCCTCCCCTCCTCCACCAACCCCACCATGCCCTACACCGTCAACACGCTCGACGAGCATGTCGACATGCTGATGGTGTGCCATCACCTGGACGCCGGCATCGCCGAAGACCTGGCCTTTGCCGAAAGCCGCATCCGCAAGGAGACCATCGCGGCCGAAGACGTGCTGCACGACCTGGGTGCGATCAGCATGTTCAGTTCCGACAGCCAGGCCATGGGCCGCGTCGGCGAGGTCATCATCCGCACCTGGCAGACCGCGCACAAGATGAAGCTGCAGCGCGGCAAGCTGCCCGGCGACAGCGAGCGCCACGACAACTTCCGCGCCAAACGCTACATCAGCAAATACACCATCAACCCGGCGATCGCCCACGGCATCTCGCACGAGGTCGGCTCGGTCGAGCCCGGCAAGTGGGCCGACCTGGTGGTCTGGAAGCCGGCCTTCTTCGGCATCAAGCCCTCAGTGATCCTCAAGGGCGGTTTTATCGCCATGGCGGCCATGGGCGACCCAAACGCCTCCATCCCCACGCCACAACCGGTGCACTACCGCCCCATGTTCGGCGGCTTCGGCGGCGCGATTGCCAGGGGTTCGCTGACCTTTGTCTCGCAGGCCGGCCTGAACGCCGGCGTCAAGGAGCGCTTCGGCCTGGCCAAGACCCTGAGCGCCGTGAAGAACGTGCGCGGAGTGCGCAAGCAGCACATGGTCCACAATGCCTACCTGCCCAGCATGGAAGTCGACCCGCAGACCTACGCTGTGCGTGCCGACGGCCAGCTGCTGACCTGCGAGCCGGCCAGCAGCCTGCCGATGACGCAGCGCTACTTCCTGTTCTGAATCCTGCTCTCCCGTCCTGTTTTTAAGGCCCCATGCTCCAGGTTTCCAAAGTCATTCCACAAGGCGCGGGCCTGGCCCCCGTCCTCGTCAAACGCGCCGCCACCGTCGAGCTCGACTGGGACGTGCGCCAGAAAAGCCGTTTCGACGCGACCGACTCGCTGGGCCGCCAGCTGGGTGTCTTCCTGCCGCGCGGCACGCTGGTGCGCGGTGGCGACGTGCTGGTGGCTGAAGACGGCTCCATGGTCAAGGTGATTGCCGCGCCGCAGGCGGTGCTGCGCATCACCGCCTGCACATCGCATGGCTCGCCCTTTGACCTGACGCGCGCGGCTTACCACCTGGGCAATCGGCATGTGCCGATAGAGCTCAAGCCCGACCACCTGAAGATCGAACCCGACCACGTGCTGGCCGACATGCTGCGCGCCATGCACCTGATCGTGAATGCGGCCGAGGAAGCGTTTGAGCCTGAAGGCGGCGCATACAGCTCGGGCGGACATGGGCATGGGCACCATCACGGGGACCATGCGCACAATCATGCGCCTGTTGCCGCGGCCACTACCGCCGAGCCGGTGCCGCACATACATGGGCCCGGCTGCAACCATGGCCATGATCACGACCACGCACACGAAACCAAGCCCGTGGCCATCCAGGTCCATAAGCACAAGCCGCACAGCCACTAGGCCCGCCGTGGACACATCCACACCGCCCGCGGTCTCCTTGCCGGCATCCAGCCTGCTCCAGCTGATCTGGCTGGCCTCGCCCGCGCTGCCCGTGGGCGGCTTCTCCTACTCGGAAGGGATGGAGGCGGCCGTCGAATGCGGCGAAGTCACAAGCGAAGCCATGGCCGCGCGCCGGCTCAGCGACCAGCTCCAGCTGGCGCTGACCCGCGGCGACCTGGCCGTGATCGCCCAGGCCATTCCGGCTTGGCGCGAGGGGAATCTGGAGCGCATCGCCGGCCTGAACGCCTGGGTGCTGCAGACGCGCGAGACCAGCGAGCTGCGCGCACAGGCCGAACAAATGGGCCGATCGCTGCTCGAATGGCTGCGCAACCATGAAGGCGCCAGCGCCGCGCACATAGAAGCCTGCGCCGCGCTGCAGCCGACCTATCCCGTGGCCTATGCGCTCGCCGCCTCACAGACAGCCGCCGGCGTGCGCGACTGCCTGCTGGCCTATGCCTTTGGCTGGGCCGAGAACATGATGCAGGCCGCGATCAAGTCCGTACCGCTGGGCCAGAGCGCCGGCCAGCGCATACTGGCCCAGCTGAGCCGCGACATCCCCGGCGCGGTCGAGACGGCGATGCGCCTGCCCGATGGAGAGCGCCAGGCCTTCTCCCCCATGCTGGCGATTCTGTCGTCGCAGCACGAAACCCAGTATTCGCGGCTGTTCCGCTCTTGACCCCGTCCATGCCGCCCTCCTTCACGATCTTCAAGGTATCCCCATGAGCTTGCACCACATCGCCAATCGCACCAAAAAACTTCCGCCCCTGCGCGTGGGCATAGGAGGCCCGGTGGGCTCCGGCAAGACCACGCTGCTCGAAATGCTGTGCAAGGGCATGAAGGCGAAGTACGACCTGGTGGCGATCACCAACGACATCTACACCAAAGAAGACCAGCGCCTGTTGACCGTGAGCGGCGCGCTGGATGCCGAACGCATCATGGGCGTGGAAACCGGCGGTTGCCCGCACACCGCGATCCGCGAGGACGCCTCCATCAACCTGGAGGCCATAGATCGCATGCTGGTGGATTTCCCCGATGCCGACGTCGTGTTCGTGGAGTCCGGCGGCGACAACCTGGCGGCCACCTTCAGCCCGGAACTGAGCGATTTGACGATTTACGTGATTGACGTGGCGGCCGGCGAGAAGATCCCGCGCAAGGGCGGCCCGGGCATTACGAAAAGCGATTTATTCGTGATCAACAAGACCGACTTGGCGCCTTATGTTGGTGCGGATCTGGAAGTAATGAAAAAAGACACCACCCGCATGCGAACCACACCCAAGGGTTTGAAACCATTTGTAATGACGAACCTCAAAACCCAGGCCGGCCTGGCCGAGGTGATTGCCTTCATTGAAACCCGAGGAATGTTGTTGCAGCCCAACACAACGGCCGCTTAAAGCGGACTTAAGGCCTTAAACGGGCCCCGAGAGAAGCCACGATGAACCCAGAGCGCTTAGCTCTGGAATTCGCTGGGATGCACGGTTTCGTACATCTTGCCGTCGCGGAAAAAGACCACCATCCAGTTGCCGAATTTTTGCGAAGGATGGGTGGGAATCACCTCGTTCAGGGCCTGGGCGATCGACTTTTTGACCGGTAGCTCGATTTCCTGCGCGTCGGGCGTCAGGGCGTCCACACTGATCAACATAAATGTGCCCCTGTCTTGCATATCCACCCGCGGGAACGACCAGCGGGCTGCGGTTGCCTTGACAAAAGCGGTGGCCACCTTTTCGGCGACTTCGGGGTGGAAAGCGGGAATAGTCATAGGAGTATTCGGTTTGGAGGATGCTGTAACTGAATGTTTCCATAATGACGCGCGCCGCGCTTTTCGTCACTGCCCTGAAAAAGGTTTTCAAATGGTACCGGGAATAGTTCCGGGGAATAGTTCCGGTTTTTTTGGTCTGTTTGTTGCTGAGGGGCTTGGGAATCCCCTTGGCGGCCAAAAGCATCAGTTGCGGGCTTAACCGGAAATTGGCTTGCGCACAGCAATAACCTGGGCAGCCGGCATGCGTGCTGGCCGTAGGACTTGCTGTCGAGTGAGAGAGTGTCAGCGCACTGTGGTGCGGTTACGGCGCCAGGCCGAACCGGAGGTGCACTGTTGGCGGGGCTGAACTTGTGCCACGCAAGTGGCGGAAGCGGTGGCTTACGAACAACACACTAAGGCCCGGAACGCCCGGGCTTTTTTCTTTTGCCGCTCAATATTGGCCGGTTTTCCGCTCGAAATCACGAGAACAAACGTCGCAGAGGGTTTCGAACTTTGGGTGAGGCCTTCGGCACGGTGCTATGGCTTCGCCACTGAGCCATGAGTACATGTCTCAGCCCATCCGGGTAACGCCCCTCTCACAACAGCGCGTCTTTCCCCCGCCGCGCCCACCATTTCCCTGAGTTCCCGCGCCATTCCTCCGGAAGCCTGCCCCAGGCCTGTCACGGCTGCGCGGGGCATTCATAAAGCTTTCAGATGGCGCTTCGCGCTAGTCGCTTTACAAACCTTCCCCGCACATCCGCGCCATTCCTGGTGCCGTCATCCTCCGGGCGCAGGAACTCAGGGAAACGGTGACAGATGTTCGCTCTCTGGTGGAAAGACCAGAACCCCAATTCGGGGAGGGCGAGAAATCTAGGGACCCGGTAACTTTTAAAGGAGCGACGACATGGCGAAACGACAGATCAGCGAACCAAGCACCACCGCACTGCGGGAGCAATGGCTACACGCACTAGCCACCAAGATGAAACCGATCATCGACGCGAAAGCAGGCATCAAAATCCCAGCTTACCGCGTCGCGTGCGGCTTTCCGAGCAAGGGCGGTGAACTGGGCAAGAAAACCAGGGTGCGCGGCCAGTGTTGGAGCGCGGCCGCAAGCGACGATCTGCACGCGGAGATCTTCATATCTCCAGTCGAGGACGACGCGGACAAGATAGCGGCGATCCTGGCTCACGAGCTGATCCATGCGGCGCTCCCCCTTGCAGGTCACAAGCGCCCGTTTCAGGTGGCGGCGGCAAAGATCGGCCACACGAAGCCGTTCACCACCAGCGAACCCACCGAAGAGTTCATGCTGTGGGCGGCCCCACTGATTAGCGCTGTAGGCGCGTATCCGCACAAGCGTTTAAACGCTTTGGTGCAGGTCGGCGAGAAGAAAAAGCAGGGCGCACGCATGCTCAAGTGCGAGTGCGAAGAATGCGGCTACACGGTGCGGACCACTCGCAAATGGCTGGATGAGGCGGGCGCACCGATCTGCCCGAGAAAAGGCCATGGAAGAATGACGAGCGAGGCCGATGAAGACGGCGGCGACGAATCGTAACGGGTAACGTATGCCCAGACCACGCAAATACGCAAGCGACGCCGAGCGCGTTGCAGCCTACCGCGCCAGGCACGAGCTCGTGACACTTTCCGTCGACGTGCCGGCGGAAATCGTCGCCGGCATCGAGGAATACATGAGGTTCAAGAACCTCACGAAAGCCGCGGTGATTACGAAGCTGGTTAAAACACAGCTACTGCGCAAACGATAACGACGAACAAATTGAATTTCCTCATTCCAGGCGGTGCGAAATTCACTTCAGCTACTTCGCCTCATATGTCTAATCTGGTCGCGCATTGTTTTTGAACGAAATGCTTTTGACAAAACACACCCGGTCGCATCAAAAATCTTCATCATCGTAAAGATGAGCATGACACTTGAGATCAAAGAAAAATAGCCCGGCAGATTATGTGGCGGGATTTTTTCAATTGGAGTTGGCGGATAAGAACCCGACCATTGAAGTTGCGAAAAAACTATCGCGATAAAGATGAATGTCCCGAGCGCCTGCAAGACAGCTTCGAGACCTTTCTCAGCGGCAAGTAGGCTACGTCTTTGAGTCGGTCCATCTGGATAAGCTCTGGCGCGGTTGTACATCAGAGCGGTAAATGCAAGCATCAGGGCAATAGCAGCTCCCGCAAAAGCAGGCAACCCTTCAAGCTGCATGTTTCCTAAACGAAATGTCACATAGACATTCATCGCAGAGAACACGCCTATCTGAAACCATTCAGATAGATGTATTGCGAGGGACTTACGCTGGCGAGATCGTCCGGAGGTTCTTGAAAACATCTTTCCCCCTTTGAGCACCTATTCCCCGATAAGAGCGAGTTGCACAATATCCGCAATTGCCTTCCCCTCCTTCACCCCTAAGCACTGAATAGCCCAGACAGAGCACAGGGCTTGCCACAAATTATCGCCACCCAAAGTCAACTCGTTTGCCGCAATGGAAATCCAGTCGTGATGATCATCTGCTGTCATTGCACTTTGACAAGCATCAACAACTGCCGCATGTTGTCTGCCAACACGAGCAGCGACTCCATCCCATTGAATTTCCAGCAACGCCTCAAATACTACTCGTTCAGGTGCGTCTCCACCGGGTAGCAGGTTGCAGCCGTTCGCTGCCTCTTGATCACCATCGAGAAAGACACAAGTCGGCCGCGGGAATTTTTTGCCCGCCGCCATAAGACCCAACGACTGCCCAACAGAAGCGGCGCCGTAAGGGCTAATGAGCGAACGGTTGATTAGCGTGTCGCCATGGTTAACCAAAATCTCGGTCAGCATTGCCTTCGCTTCGCTATCTTCGACATAAATATCACATTCCGGATGTTGCTCTAAATCCATTTTTGTCATGCAGAAGGAGGGGCTCACGCCTTTGATTACCTCACGTCCGTTGGCTCCTTCCCAAATATACAAGCGAGCCTCTTCAGGCAATTCATCAAGAACATAGGGCGAATGTGTCGAAACAATTATCTGTATTTCTTTTAAACGGCAAATCTCCGCAAGATGCCTCATTAGCCGTCTTTGCGCTCTTGGATGAAGAGACGTTTCTATTTCATCAATCAGCACTAGCGAATGTTTTGGTATTTCATTCATCAACAATTCGCTGATTGTGGTTTCCCCGGCTCCGCTATGAAATCCTGAGTACCTCATGCCTGAATGAGACATGACGGGGACCATACGAATTTGGTCAATATCCGTTAGGGACATCTCTGCCACTTCGTACTTGCGACCCATAATGTTGGACAGATCGCCGAGTTGGTCATCAGAAAATTTTGTTGACGATTTCTCTTTTCTTGTCGATTGTGAAAGTTTTGAATAGCCAACCCGAGCAGCCACAGGTTGTATGCGTGACAGGTCAATGTTTTGAACATTCCTTTCGCGCCTATCCAGATTGCCGCGCCATCGGTTGGGAAATTTCCTAATGCTCCCATCTCTGAACTCTTGCCCTTCTTTGACCCACCAGCTTATCGATGCTTCTTGAATTCTTTCCCAGGCCGTATCGGGGAAGAACATATAAGCAAACAATTGTTTGGTTATGGTGTCGTTCGCCGGATTCTTATAAGTCGATGCAGCGGCTTGCAAGATCGTACTTTTACCGGCGCCGTTTTCCCCCACCAATGCCACGATTGGAAATGGGAAGTCAATTCGTTGGCCCGTCCAGCCGCGAAGGCCGCGTATTTCAAGCGAGTTGAGGTGCTTTGGCCAGCTTGTACCCGTCTTCCACTTCTTGTCGAGCAGTCGGAATTCTTTGCTGAGTGCCATGCGCGCTCCAAAATCCCCATTATGCTGAGCTTTCGCGGCACCATCGCGGTTCCGCTGCCGCCGAATTGCGGCAGACAAGCCGACAACCCAGCGAGCTACGTGTTGCGCGATGGACGAATTTTGGCAAGAGTCGCAGTGAGTTGAGCATTCTGCTCAGGCGTCAGCGGCACACACCACCATAGCTGCACTTTTCCGCCCCCATCCCATCCCGCGATCTTTATCCCGCCGTCAATAAGCTTAATACTGGCACCTTCGATAAAGCCTTTTTCCTGCCCGGTCACCACGTCAACAATTTGTGCACGATGGGTTGGCTCTCCCAGTGGATGCGGTTTGTAGCTCAGATGCGCGACCTGTCCAGTCGCGCGGATCGCCTCCGGTGACAGCTTTTCGCCCTTCTGGCGCATGCGATAGATGGTGCAAAACACTGTATAAGCATACAGTGTTTAAGCAGTACTATTCAAGTATGTGCAGCCACTATCAAGCCGAAAATTCCCGGAAAAAGCTGGAACGTATGGGGTTCAAGGTGCCGCCCACCTGGACGCCACCGCCCGGAGGCTCTCACATCTACCCTACCCAGCCAGCCCCGATCATTAGACGGCCACCAGAACGCGAATCGGGAGATGAAGCTGTACCCGAAGCAGAAGTTATTGCGGCCCATTTCGGCATGCTGCCTGGCTTTGCCAAGGAGCTGAAATATGGCGTACGGACCTATAACGCCCGCGCCGAAACCGTGCACGAGCTGGCGAGTTTTAAGAATGCCTGGGCAAAAGCCAGGCACTGCATTGTTCCGGCCGAGGCGATCTACGAACCTGATTGGCGGAGCGGTCGGTTTGTCCCCACACGAATTACCCGAACTGACGGTGAAACTCTGGGGGTCGCCGGCCTATGGCAGCCGTGGAAGTCGCCCTCCGGGGAATGGCTGAATTCGTTCACTATGCTCACCATCAATGCCGACGCTCACCCGATTTTCAAAGAGCTGCACCGGCCAGATCCCAAACGCCCGCCCGAACTCCAAGACAAGCGTATGGTTGTCATCCTGAATGAGGACTCCTACCAGGCATGGCTAGATGCACCGGCAGAGCGCTCCCGCGAGTTCTTAGTTCAATACCCCGCTGATCGACTGACCGCAACTGCGGAACCAGTCGCCGCCAGCACAGATCAACTTTTTGAGGAATGAGCATGCAAGCCAACGAGCGCGAAGACTGGCGCAGGATTTTCGCCGACACCATCATGGACCTGGCTGGCGGTGAAGCCGACATGCTCCAAGTTGCGAGCTGGGCCATTGTGGCGCAGCAGTTGCAGGGCGATCAAGACCCCAAGGCAGTTGCAACCAGAGAGTTTGCGATCGGTGCACCGCCCAGCCTCTAGCAAGCGTTTACAGCAAGCTGGAATGCCCCGGCTTCAAAGCCCTATACACCGCTCTCTTAACGGTGGACGGATGCACCTCAAACACTATAGCCAGGCTATTTAGGGTGTACCAACTGCCCGGCATGCTGTACAGCTTGACGATATCGGCCTCAACGTCGCTTGGGAGAGAGCGTTTGCGGCCACAGTGCACACCGCGTTGCATGGCGGCTTGCTGTCCCGCTATGGACCGCTCCCGAATGATTCCGCGCTCAAACTCTGCGAATGCGCCGAGCATGTGCATCATCATGCGACCGGCGCCTGTAGACGTGTCTACTGGCTCAGTAAGGCTTTGAAAGCATGCGCCGGCTTTTTCGATGCGCTCAAGGATTGAGAGCAAATCGATCAGCGACCGTGCGAACCGGTCGATCTTGTAGACCTTGACCACGTCACCAGGTCGAAGCATTGACAGCAGCAACTGCAAAATGGGCCTGGTGCCCACTGAACTGCGCTTTTCCTGCAAAACCTGTTCGACGCCACCTCGATGGAGCGCGTCAAGCTGTAATGTTGTTTCCTGCTCTGTCGTCGAGACGCGTGCGTACCCGTAAATCACTTACTTGTCACCAAATCACTCCCTAGGAGAAATGTAACAGGCGCACTACTTGATGTAGTCCCGCTTCCGCATAAATGCCATCACCTCAGCATCGCGACTAACCGTACTTCTCACCTCTGGAGGTGGCAACAGCGGAGCAACCGTGCCGATGAAATCGCTCTGCTTAGGCTGCAGGACAGGCTCAGCCACCGTCATACGCGGCGCAGGGGGTGCAGGGTAAGGCGAATCGATAAAGGGCAAGAAGAGGCCATCGCGGACGATCTGGAGGCACATAGACCGTTCGGTAGGGTAAGGCGTGCCGTCTTGGGTGTAGCATTTGCAACCCTTTGACGGCATCGACACACAAGCAGCCGGCAGAGGGACCCGCCGAGGTTTAGTCAATTCATCGTAAACCGGCGCTGTGTGCATCAACGGCGGAAAACGAGGTGTTTGCAGCTCTGCATACTCCGATGCCGTTAGAGGCCTGGCAGCGTCAGAACCATCACCAGGTGATCTACGCGGCGCACTTGGTGCACCAGGCACACCACTGCTAGCCGTTTGCGCTTGCGCAGCCTTCGCCACATCCGCCTTGGAAGGCATAAGGCGATTGATCGCAAACCAGCCCATAGCGATCGCGAGAATTATTGAAATTATGAATATGTAGACCTGCTTCGGAATGCGCACTTTTCCCGTGTGAATGAAGGCGCTTTGATACCAGTCGTAGCATTCCTTCGGCTGCGCACGCGTCGTAATTTGCGCCGTCTTCCCCGAACCATCTTTCTGACAGTTATCGTTTACCGAATCCCATTGCAAGACGCGGGTAAGAGTGCTGGCACCGGCAACACGCTTCAAGTGCTGATGCCAGCCAGGAGCTCCCACAGCCTTGCGGATGAACGAATCGAACTGCGATGGGTGCAGACACAGCATGAAGAAATCCATGCCGCGAGAACGGTGCTCAGCGAGCTTCGCGACATATGGCGGAATCATCGAACCGTTGGCCCTGGGCGGTAAATCGTGATAGACCTCATCGACCAGGAAGATTGTTCCGTCCGGCTCGTCCTGCCACTTTTTGAAATCTATCTGTTTCCAGCCGAATTCCTTTTCGATGTGCGGATAAATTTTGAGCCGTCCGTTGTGCGCGACAGGACGACCCGTTGCTAGTTGAAGGTCGCGAATATCACGAAGCGTGAACAGCGTTTTGCAAGAGCCATTTGCCCCGGTGCGGATGTAGAACATTACTTTGTCACCCAACGTTTGAAAGTGCCACTAGTGAGTCCGGCCAATGACGCACGAACTACCAACGCCGAAAAAATAATGCTTAGTGACTCGCCGACCTTCAACGTCGCCAACAAGCCGAGCAGATCGGGAGGCAACGAAACAAACCTTGCCACCGCCTGATCCTTCAACCAACCGAAGGTGACTTGCACTCCGGTATAAGTCGCCACGCTCATCCCCAACGACAGCAAGACACGACCAACCAGCGACGGCAATATGGCAAGAAACGCGTTCCACAAGAACGCGACGATTACAGGCATGAGCTACCCCTTTGCAACGATCATTAATGCCGTGATGAACGACACGCCAAGCAGGATCAACCCAAGCTGATCGAGCGACGGACAAACACGAGAGAACGGAAGAACGACAGTGAACCGAGCAACCACCACTGTCTTATCTGTGATGCACTGCGCGCTAACACCGAGCAAGTTTGTTTGCGAAAAACTAGCCGGCGAAATGGCTATGTCCTCAGAGGTATATTGCTTGCCGGTTTTTGCAGCCTCCGCATCGAACTTCGCCTGTTCCGTCGGGTTCTCGTAAAACTCGCAATTGCGCTTGTACTGTTCCCGCGCAATAGCAACCTGCAGCGCGTCGCCCTCCCCAACAAAACCACCTGCGCAACTTCCAGAGAACGAACTCTTGCCGGTGCATTCCTTCGCGCCGGGCGTAGCAGCGCAGTACTCGCCCTTGCCCTGTGTCGTGGTGTTGGTCGTGACGCTTGTGCCGCTCGAATTCGTCGTGGTTGTCGTGGTCGTGGTATTGCACGAACCGTTGTCGCAAGCGGTGGTTTTCACCTCCGATTTCGTTTCTGTGCCTGCCGGTCCAGTCGTGCTGGAATCCTTTTTTGCATCTGACACCGTGGGGGTGTTGGGCGGGAACGGAATACACACCGTAACGCCGTTAACTTGTCCAGGCTGACCACCCTTGCACGTATCGGCCTCTGCAGGGCGCGGAGCACCTCCCATGCTGCAAGACGCACTGGTGGCACCTGGAAAGCTATACGTGCCCTCGCTGACCCATACCCCATTCTTCCTGTACGAAACATCACGAGAGAACGCTACCTTGCAGCCAGTGCCCGCGGGAGAGCCAGCAAACGGCATACACGACTCACCACTATCCACCTGTCCGGGTATTTGTACGTCACGACTGCCAAACGCTGTGCTGTCGAGCAACGCTATCCCTGCACACGTGACGTCTTCGGGCCGAGTACAACTCAGCAGCACATAAGCCCACGCGCCCTTATCCACTGTGACGCCAGTTGAAAGCGTAGTCTCAGTGCGCGTGCCGTCGAGACGGCCATTAGTTTCATTCGCGCTGATCAATGTGTAGTCATACCGCACACCGTTTTCAACCCGCCTGTAAGCGGCAAGCATGTTCACTGCACCAGCCGCAGCAGTGCCACATGCATCAGTCGCGGCGTATCGCCAACCACCGGCAGCATGCGCGGGAGTCCAGATCATTGCGAACGTGAGGGCCAGCAATAGAGCCGCACCTACGCGGTATAGATAAGCCATGCTGCCCCCACAATGGCGATGAAAACAAAAATTCCCATTTGATGACCCTCTGCGAAACGCCGACCTTCGGCGCTTTGAAGAAGGCACAAAGGCCGAAGCCTCTGTGCATCTCAGCCCGCTTTAGGCCATCGCGCGACGCACCCACTTGAACGCGTAGATACCCACGACGATCAGCAGCACTGCGCCACCGATCAAGCTGATGGGGACCGCCTGCTCAGCAATGAACGCGACGATGGCAGTCACGTCAATGGCGGCAGCCTGTGAGGCGGAAGCACCGGCGGCCAAGGCCAGCAGGAACATGCTTTTTGCGTAGGTGGTTGCGACTTCGCCAGCAGCACGGGCGATCTTTTGAGAATTGAATTTCATAGGTAACTTTCAGAAGCGGTGGACGGGTGAACCCCGAACTACACCGGAGATGGCACGACGTTTCACAACGCTGGCACCATCCCCGCTGGAGTCAAACTTCTTCAGCAGAAACCTCATCACCCCGCAGGGCGCGAATTGCCATGCGGAACCCCCACCCCACGGCCATCACGGAAATGACCGCCACAGCGACCAGACCACCCTCCTCAGCTGTCATCTGAAGCGGAGGGAGGGACAACTCATGCACGATGGTTACGGTGCACGCGGTGGAACATTCAATGACGGTGGGATCAGCCATGCTCAGGCACCCACAAACGCGATACAGCACCACGACCACCGCAGTGATCGTCAACAGCTTCGAGCGCAGCCTCAGCCGTATCGAACGGAGTAGCCGCAGAGAACAAATGTGTGTAGTCCACCGAGCCTTCACCGTCAGCGCGGAGGAAATAGAAATCGTCCGTTGACTGGACGATGTAGGCAGGGCGGCAGTTCATTCCGTTACGCGTGACGAAACGGCCTTAGACCTTCGCGGCCACAACCGGCTTCACCGAAAGCAGGACCATTTTTTGGCTCTTGCCATTAGTGACAAATTCCATCTCGCAATCGGCCTTGAACGGGAATGTGAGGTGCTTGTACTTTTCAAATTCGTCCGCTTTCGCGAAGCCGTATTCAATCGTTGCGAAACCCTTGGCGTTGCCTTTGGATTCGTCCATGTCGGTCATCGCGTAGACCTTCGTCGAGTCGTAAACCGTACCCTCGAAGTCGCCCTTGGAGGCCTTCATGCCGGTGATGGTCATTTGCTGATTGATTCTCATAATTGCCTTTTTGGTTAATGCTTCGAGTCAGAAATTCACGCGGGTGAAGCGAGCCCGGTGTTAGGGTTGATGCGGTCAAAAAATGTGTTGAGGCCGAGTTGCAAGGCGTGGTGATTCAGCCCGCGCAGTGCGCGAGGAACACGACGCATGGTGTTGTTCAACACAAGCGTGGTCATCCAGTCGTAGTCGGGCATTGCTGCTGTGATCTGCACGAGCGTGGGAGCCACAACGCGATTGACCCAACGCATTGCGGCTTCGACGCTGACGGTCGCCACTTTGGTTTGCGTCATGACGCGTTGCGGCTTAATGCTTTCAACTCCCTGGTGCACGAGCCAATTGCAGAATTCGTAAGCGCCGGCAAAGAATTCACCAGGCTGCATGAGTGCGGCCCATGGAATAACGCGATTGACGCTACGCAGTTCGACCTCGGCGCGTACCCATTGGTCTTCCATCATTCCGAACTGGTGGCCCTTTTCGTAAAGGCGAATGAGCTTTCCGCTTTCGCGTTTGCCGATCTGGAACGTGCGGCTATGGCCGTCAATCCAGCAGCCGTGCTGTGTGTAGCTTGGGAGGCGCTTTTGATAGCTGAATGCGTGGTCGTGATACGCCTTCACTGCGGCTTCGATGCAGAGTTGGCCATGCTCCCAGCAGTCCCTGGCCAAGTCGATACGCGTGATCTTCGGGAACATTTCCGCGAAGAAATCGCTTACGCGTTTTTCCCAGCCAGGCAGAGCGAAGGTGCAGCCTTCACCTTTGAGGGTGAAGCAGAACGTATCGCGCTGGCTCAGACCACCGCCGGAAACAGAGGCGACCTCTTGCCCAAAGGCGTTTTCGATGGTGTAGGTGTGGTCGTAGTAGTCGCGGCCTGGCCGGTGGACGCCGAGGACGTAGCCGAGCAGTTCAGCAAACCGCATTGCCATGATGTGCGCCAGGTTCTCATCGTCGGTATCGATGGGCATGTTGTGCGTTTGCAGCATGCGATCGCGAAGGACGGTGAAGCGCAGGTAGTCGATGATGACCCCGCC
Source organism: Polaromonas sp. P1_H6 (assembly GCF_056405195.1). Classification (NCBI taxonomy): domain Bacteria; kingdom Pseudomonadati; phylum Pseudomonadota; class Betaproteobacteria; order Burkholderiales; family Comamonadaceae; genus Polaromonas; species Polaromonas sp. P1_H6. The sequence continues at coordinate 190,417 of NZ_JBFUCN010000002.1, read as the reverse complement.
CTGGTCTTTGGCCTTGATCTGGCGTTCCTGGGTCAGGAACTTGACCTTGCCGCCCTCGATAACGAGCTTTTCGTCTGGTGCACTCACGAGCGCACCTCATCCGAAAGTTCGCAGATCGCAGGACAACCCAGACTCCAAGGGCAACCTGCGCACGGAAGCATCGACTCATCCGGAAGCCGCGCCACTGGCTGAGATTCATTTACCCCCGTGTTACTCGGGGGGGTAACCAATTCGGGGACGCCTGCGGCGGCGCGTCCTACGGCCGCGCCGAGCGCAGGCGCTTTAGCCCTCATCGCATCAAGACGTACGGCCAGCAAGGGCCAGTCTTTCCGGAATTGCTCGATGGCAAGTTCCACCACCGAACGAGTTCCGGTAGGCTTCGCAGCTACACAACCGGAGGGACGTATGACGTTAGGACAAGTTGGATTTTTGGTGCTGCTGTCGCAAGTAGCGCTTTTCGTGGCCTTCACCTGGCTGTTTTGGTGGCTCACCAAAACAGCCATCCGCGAGGGGATCAAGGAATCAGGCTTGGTTGAGGCAATCAGACGGTCGTCGAGCCGAGGGCCGCAAGAGCAGCTACCAGACTGGGCAACTAAAACGGGACTTCCCGATATGCGGGCTGATTGAACGCAGACTTGTTGCATTGATTCGAGTTTTTTGCAAAACCTGACGGCTTGTCAGGTGCTCGAATGTAGGTACGACTTAACAGGGTGTCAATCATTTTCCTGACAGGGTGTGCATAATCCATAGCGAAAGCCAAGGACATTCCATGCCAAACACCATGCAATTACTGAATCAAGCGCTCGCTAAACAGCGTGCCGCCGATTGGGCGCGTGAGTTGAATTTGACGGATTCTGCGCTGACGCAAGCAAAGAAGCGAGGCCGCCTAAGCCCCGTACTTGCTGGAAACCTTGCTATCAAATTGGGAGAAAATCCAGAGCACTGGATTGCTGTCGCGGCCCTTGAAGCAGAGCCAGACAGTGAGCTACTAGCACGTCTTAGAACAAGTGCCAATAGCTGGCGGAAGCGGTGAGATTCGAACTCACGGAGGACTTGCATCCTCGGCAGTTTTCAAGACTGCTGCATTCAACCGCTCTGCCACGCTTCCGAGTCGGGTAGTTTAACCGCATCGTTTGCCGCGACCGCGCCAAAGTGCTCTCTGGGGACCGTGCCTACAAGAAGCAGCGGCAAGAGCCCATACATCCCGGTGCCGTCGCGCGCTAAGCTCCAGACGATCTGCTCTCAGAGAGCATGCCCATCTATCCACCGTTCGAAAGGACCTCACGATGCGTTCCATGCCACTGGCGGCCCTTGCCGCCACCGCTTCCCTGCTGATATCCGCCTGCGGCAACACCCCCTCCGCCGGCCAGGCACCCGATCCGGCACCTGTTTCAGGCCGCTGCAGCGCCGCCCCGGCCCAGTTCGCCATGGGCCGCAATGTGGATGCAACGCTCCAGAATGACGCACGCACGCGCGCCGGCGCGAAGACCGTGCGAGTGCTAAGGCCCAACCAGGTGGTGACCATGGAATTCAGCGCCGAGCGGCTGAACCTTACGGTGGATGATGCGGGCCGGGTGACGCGGGTCAGCTGCGGTTGATGCTGCCGGTGAGCCACCGCTGCGCCGGTGATTCAGCGCTTGTCTTTGGCGGCTTGCTGAAGCTGGCGTTTGCGCTTGGCCTTGTTGAGCGACTCGGGCTCGGCCGGGCGGTCGCGCAGTGCCGCGGCTGCGCGCTCTTCGGCCGCCTTCTTGCGTTTTTTATCACGGAAGTGCACAAAGAGTCGGCCCAGGCCGAAGCTGATAGCACAGCTGACAACGAGAAAAATAAGGGCTGGAGTTTCCATCTTGTGAAGGGCTTTGCCGTTTAGCCGGCCAGGAACAAGGACTGCAGATCGTTCAGAAAATCAAAGCCGCGCTCCGTGGGCTTGACGTGCACGAAGTCGCGCTCTATCAGTCCCTTGCGCTCGGCTTCTTCCAGTCCTTGCTGGATGGCGGTGATCGGCAGCCCGGTCTTCTCACTGAAATCCTGCAGCTTGAAACCGTCGCGCAGGCGCAGGGCGTTGAGCATGAACTCAAACGGCAGGTCGGCGCGGCTGACTTCTGTTTCTTGCGTCACGGCCTCGCCGGCCAGGGCTTTTTCCATATACAGCTTGGGCTCGCGATAGCGCACCTGGCGCACCACGCGATGGGCGAAGCTGAGCTTGCTGTGGGCGCCCGCGCCTATGCCCAGGTAGTCGCCGAACTGCCAGTAATTGAGGTTGTGGAAGCAGCGGTGGCCGGGCTTGGCGTAGGCCGACACTTCATAACGCTGCAGGCCCGCGGCTCCGGTCATCTCGGTGATCCTGTCGAGCATGGCGTAGGCTGTGTCTTCCTCGGGCACCACGGGCGGGAATTTGGCGAAGTAGGTATTGGGCTCTATCGTCAGGTGATAGATGGAGATGTGGGGCGGCTGCAGGGCCAGGGCCTGTCGCATGTCCTGCTCCAGGCTTTCCGTGGTCTGCCCGGGCAGCGCATACATGATGTCAAGGTTAAAGGTGTCGAAGGCCTGCGCGGCTTCCTCAACCGCGGCGATGGCCTGGGCGCGGTCGTGCACGCGGCCCAGAGCCTTGAGATGCCGGTCGTCAAAGCTCTGCACGCCGACGGACAGGCGGGTGACACCCGCGGCGCGAAAAGCCTTGAAGCGGTCTTTCTCAAAAGTGCCGGGGTTGGCTTCGAGCGTGATCTCGCAATCGGCCTCGAGCCGCAAGCGCGCGCGTATGTCGGCCAGCAGGCGGTCTATGGCCTGCGGCGAAAACAGGCTGGGCGTGCCGCCGCCTATGAAGATGCTGTGCACGGTGCGGCCCCAGACCAGTGGCAGCGCAGCCTCAAGGTCGGCGATCACCGCATCAATGTAGCGCTGCTCGGGCATCTCGCCCACGGCTTCATGCGAGTTGAAGTCGCAGTAGGGGCACTTGCGTATGCACCAGGGCAGGTGCACGTAGAGCGACAGCGGCGGCAGCGCGGCCAGCCGCAGTGTGCCGCTGCGCATGTAGTGCTGGATGTCCTGCTGCGCCATGGCGAGTGTCAGGGGGTGAGCGGCCACTGTCCGCGCATCAGTTCGATCATCTGGCGCGCGGCCTTGCCGCGATGGCTGTTGGCGTTCTTGATCTCGACCGGCAGTTGCGCAAAGGTTTTGCCGAACTCGGGAATGAACATCACCGGGTCGAAGCCGAAGCCGTTGTCGCCCACAGGCTGTGCGGCGATCTGCCCCGCGACGCGGCCGGAGGCAATCAGTGGTTCGGGGTCTTTGTCGGAGCGCACAGCCACCAGCGTGCTAACCAGCGCGGCGCGGCGTTCGGAAGGCTGCGCCAGGTGCGCCATCTGTTCAAGCAAGGCCTTGACGTTGTTGTCATCGCTTTTGGTGTAGCCATAGCGGGTGGCGTAAAAAGCGGTGTCGACGCCGGGCAGGCCGCCGAAAGCCTCGACGCACAGGCCCGCATCGTCGGCCAGTGCGGGCAGGCCGCTGAGGCGCGAGGCCTGTCGAGCTTTGGCGAGGGCGTTTTCGACAAAGGTGCGAAAGGGTTCTTCGGCCTCGGGCAGGCCCAGTTCGGCCTGGCTGACGAGTTCAAGCCCCAGAGGCGCGAACATGGCCTTGAGTTCGGCGAGTTTGCCCTGGTTGTTGGAAGCTAAAACGATTTTTTTCATGGAAGTCGACGAGGGCAAAGCGCCGGAAGCTGCGCGATGGATGCTCAGGCAGCCAGCGACTGCTTCTGCAGATCGACCAACTCGGTGATGCCTTTTTCGGCGAGCACGAGCAGCGCGTCCATTTCCTTGCGCGAAAACGCGGCGCCTTCAGCCGTGCCCTGCACTTCCACATAGTTGCCGGCGCCGGTCATGACGACATTCATATCGGTGTCGCAGGCGGAGTCTTCGGTGTATTCAAGGTCCAGCAGCGGCGTGCCCTGCACGATGCCGACGGAGATGGCGGCGACGTGGTCGATGATGGGGCTTTGCGTGAGCTTGCCGCTGGCGATCAAGGTATTGACGGCGTCCTGCGCCGCGACGAAGGCGCCGGTGATGCTGGCGGTGCGGGTGCCGCCGTCGGCCTGGATGACGTCGCAGTCAAGGTGGATGGTGCGTTCACCGAGTTTTTTCAGGTCAAACACCGAGCGCATGGAGCGGCCGATGAGGCGCTGAATCTCTTGCGTGCGGCCGCTTTGTTTGCCGCGTGCGGCCTCGCGGTCGCTGCGGGTATGGGTAGCGCGGGGCAGCATGCCGTATTCGGCGGTGACCCAGCCTTCGCCGCTGCCTTTTTTGTGGCCGGGGACTTTTTCTTCGACGGAGGCAGTGCACAGCACCTTGGTGCCGCCGAATTCGATCAGCACCGAACCTTCAGCGTAGGCGGTGTAGTGGCGGGTGATGCGCACGCCGCGCAGGGCGTCGGCGGCGCGCGCGCCGCTTCGTTCAAACTGGCTCATGGAAATGGCTTTCTGGCAAAAACGCCGGAGAAAATAAAGCGAAAAAAAGTAAAACGAAAAGGAGAGCCGGGAACGAGGCGCCTTGCGGCGCCGGCCCCGGTATCAGGCTTTTCTGGCGGCCGAACGGCGTATGGCTTCGTTGATCTCGGCGATCGAGCGTTCGATGGTGGCCTCGTCGAGGTCGTCGACCATGGTGTCGAGCACGCCGGCCTGGATGGTCGAGGCGAACACGCCGTCCATGATGCTGTCGGTGGAGACGCCGCGGGTGGACTCGAAGGCGTCGGGCGTTTCCCACTCCATGGCCAGCACGGTGACGTTGTCGCTATGCTCGCCGCCGGTGCGCAGGGCATTTTCGACCAGATCCGGCACGGCGTCGGACACGCCCTTGCTGGCCAGCTGGCGCACGATTTCGGCGTCGCTGAGGCTGCCCCAGAGGCCGTCGGAGCACAGCAGCAGCTTGTCGCCCTGCTGCAGGGTGACGGGGCCGGCGACGTCGAAGACGGGCTTGGTGGGCGAGCCCAGGCAAGTGAACAGGATGTTGCGGTTGATGCGCTCGAGCTTGATCACGCCGGCGCTTTGCTGTTCAAGGTAGGAGTGGTCGCGGGTGCGCGTGAGCAGTTCGCCGTCACGCACGACGTAAAGGCGCGAATCGCCGCAGTGCACCCAGGTGGCGCCCGTGCCCTGCAGGATGGCGGCCACCAGCGTGGTGCGGGGGGTGTCCAGCATGCCTTTTTCGCTGGCGTAGCGGATGATCTGGTGGTGCGCCGCCATCAGGGCGGTGGAGAGGAACTCGGTGGTGTCTTCAATGACGGGGCGCGCTTCCTTCTGGTAGAGCGCCGAGATGGTCTGCAGGGCGAGCTGGGCTGCCACTTCGCCTTCAGGATGGCCGCCCATGCCGTCGGCCAGCACGAAGAGGCCCGATTCGCGCGTGTAGCAATAGCCCATGCGGTCTTCGTTCTTTTCGCGCCCGCCTTTGCGGCTGACCTGAAAGACTGAGAATTTCATTTGAATTTGGTCGCGTAGCCGGTGGCTTTGCGCGCTGATTTTTTGGTGTCGGACACCATGTTGTCAAACTGCAGGCGAACCTTTTCGCTGACGGTGAGCTTGGTGTAGCGGCGCTCACCCTCCCGGCTCAGCTCTTTTTGCAGGGCGAAAACCGATTGGGGACGGGACAGCGGATCGAGCGACATGCACCACTCTACAACCTCGATCAGGTTATCGGAATAGACGCCACGCAAGCGCGACAGGGCAAGCGACAGACGGTCTTTTTCAAGGCGTTGGGGCGCGTCGTTGGGAGGGTAGCCCTGCATGGTGGCGTAAATGCAGGCGCCGATGGCGTAAATGTCAGTCCAGGGGCCCATGGAGGAATCGCGGCGGTACATCTCGGGCGCGGCGAAGCCGGGCGTGTACATGGGGCGAATGAAGTTGCCTTCCTTGCTCAGCACCTCGCGGGCGGCTCCGAAGTCGATCATCACGGCGCGGTTGTCGTCGGTGATGAAGATGTTGGCGGGCTTGATGTCCAGGTGCAGCATCTTGTGCTGGTGCACGATGCGCAGGCCGCGCAGGATTTCGTCGAACAGCGAGCGGATCGTCGATTCGCGGAAAACCTTCTGCTTTTTGAGTTCGCGGGCCGTGATGATGAAGTCCTGCAAGGTGCCGCCTTCCAGGTAATTCATCACCATGTAGACGGTTTCGTTCTCGCGGAAGAAGTTCAGCACGCTGACGACGGAACCGTGGGAAATCTGGGCGAGGGAGCGGCCCTCTTCAAAGAAACTCTTGAGGCCCAGGCGGTACAGCGAGAGTTTTTCAGGCTGGACCTGGGGAAGCAGCTCACCCGGCGAACGGCTGGCCAGGGAAGACGGCAGGTATTCCTTGATGGCGACCTGCTGGCCCTCGTTGTCGACGGCCAAGTAAACTACCCCGAAGCCTCCGGCCGAAAGCTTTCGCACAACACGATAGCCACCAATCACGGTGTCGGGCGGCAACGGTGCAGGCTTGACCTTTGACATAATTTGGGCTTGCCCGGGCGAGACAATGTCGGCCTGGGTCTTGGTTCTCTCTCTAGTAAAGCGTATCTACAAATGTCAGTTTACAGCATGACGGGTTATGCAACCGTGCAATCGAGCATGGCGCAGTCCGCCCCGGAAACTGAATCGGGCCCGGACGCCAGCTCCCGTCTGGGCGTCGAAATACGCTCCGTCAACAGCCGGTTCCTGGACCTGGCCTTCCGCCTGCCCGACGAACTGCGGCAGGCCGAACCAGCCCTGCGCGAACTGCTCACCGGCAAGCTCAAGCGCGGCAAGGTCGAAGTGCGGGTGTCGCTGGAAAGCGCCTCGTCGGGCAACCTGCGCGCGCCCTCGTCGGCCACCTTGCAGCGCCTGGGCTCGCTGGAAGACAGCATCAAGTCCTGGCTGCCGCAGGCGGGGGCGCTCAGCGTCGCAGATATTCTCAGAATTGCGACGAATGAAGACAAAAAACCACACGATTACAGCGATGAGCTGCTCAAGCTGGCAAAAAAAGCCCTGAAAGAACTGATGGCGGCCCGCGAACGGGAAGGGGCCCGCCTCGCGGAGATGCTGCTGGACCGTACTGCGCAGCTACGGGCGCTGGCCGCGCTGGCCGTGCCCATGGTCCCCAAGCTGGTGGAGCAGCAGAAAACCCGCTTCCTGGAGCGCTGGAAAGAAGCCATGGCCCTGTCCGACGGCGGCGCGCTGCCGGAAATCGCCCAGGACCGGGCTCTGACCGAGGCCACGGCCTTCGCCATCCGGATCGACGTGGCGGAAGAAATCACCCGGCTGTCGTCCCACCTCGACGAAATCGACCGCCTGCTCGCCAGCGGCGGGGAACTGGGAAAACGCCTGGACTTCCTGATCCAGGAACTGCACCGTGAAGCCAATACACTGGGCTCCAAATCCGCGTCGCTGGACCTGACCCGCATTTCCGTGGACATGAAGGTGCTGATCGAGCAGATCCGCGAGCAGGTCCAGAACATCGAATAAGCCCCTAAAACGCCCGACAGCCCCTCGCCCCCTCTAGTAAATAAGCACTCAACGACCTGTACGCATGGACTATCCCGGAAACCTTTTTGTCGTGGCCGCCCCCAGCGGGGCGGGAAAATCCAGCTTGGTGAAGGCCCTGATGGAGCTGGATTCACGCATCCAGCCTTCGGTGTCGCACACCACCCGCCCTCCGCGTGGGCAGGAAAAGCACGGCAGGGAGTACTTTTTCCTGTCGCCCGAGGAATTCGACGGTATGGTGTCTCGCGACGCCTTCCTGGAGTGGGCCCATGTGCACGGCCACCGCTACGGCACCTCGCGGCAAACCATCGAGGAGCGGGTGGCCCATGGCGCCGATGTGATCCTGGAGATCGACTTCCAGGGCGCCATCAACATCAAGCGGATTTTCGCCAACGCGGTGCTGATCTTCATCCTGCCGCCCAGCTGGGAAGAACTGCGCTCCCGCCTGCAACGGCGTGGCGAGGACAGCCCCGAGGTCATCGAGCTGCGGCTCAAAAACGCCGGCACCGAGATGGCCCAGGCCCGGGAATTCGACTTCGTTATAATCAACGAGTTGTTTGAGCGGGCAGTTTTCGACCTGAAAACCATTGTGCATGCCCAGCGGCTCAAGTTTTCGGCCCAGCGACGCGCCCGTGCCGAGACCTTCCAGGCCCTTCAAATTCCCTGATTTCAGCGCTTTTCACCTTATCGATCACACCGGAGATCACCATGGCCCGCATTACCGTCGAAGATTGCCTCGAAAAAATCCCGAACCGCTTCCAGCTGGTGCTGGCCGCGACCTACCGCGCGCGCATGCTGAGCCAGGGCCATGCCCCCAAGATCGAAAGCAAGAACAAGCCCGGCGTGACCGCCCTGCGCGAAATCGCCGACGGCAAGATCGGCCTTGAAATGCTGAAAAAAGTCCCCTCCTGAAACACTGTTCAGGCTCGCAAAAAGCACCGAATATCGGTGCTTTTTTCATTTCGGGGCATCCAAAGTCCATTTTTTTCAGGTTTTTTTCATGCCGCGATACATTTAAGGCATGAGCGCCATGCTTTCGCCCGTTGTTGCCAGCAAATCGACCCCGGCCGCCGCCAATGCCGCGGCCGCGAGTTTTGCCGCGCTCACGGCCAGGCTGGACTACCTGAGCGCCGCCGACATCGACAATGTCCGCCGCGCCTACCGTTTTGCCGATGAGGCCCACCTGGGCCAGCTGCGCAACAGCGGCGAACCCTACATCACCCACCCGATCGCCGTGGCGCAGCAGTGCGCCGAATGGAAGCTGGACGCGCAGGCTCTCATGGCCGCCCTGCTGCACGACGCGATTGAAGACTGCGGCGTCACCAAGCCCGAATTGATAGAGCGCTTCGGCGCCCCGGTGGCCGAACTGGTGGACGGGCTGACCAAGCTCGAGAAGCTGGAATTCAACACCCGCGAGGAAAACCAGGCCGAGTCCTTCCGCAAGATGCTGCTGGCCATGGCGCGCGACGTTCGGGTCATCTTGATCAAACTCGCCGACCGCACCCACAACATGCGCACGCTGGGCGACGTCCCGCGCGCCAAGTGGACCCGAATCTCGCGCGAAACCCTCGATATCTATGCGCCCATCGCCCACCGCCTGGGCCTGAACACCACCTACCGCGAACTGCAGGACCTGTCCTTCCAGCACCTGCACCCCTGGCGCTATGCGACCCTGACCAAGGCGCTGCAAAAGGCGCGCGGCCGCCGGCGCGACGTGATCAAGCGGGTTCAAGGCGAAGTCGAATCGGCTTTTACCAACGCGCAGGTGCCCGTGCTGATCTCCGGGCGCGAAAAGACGCTGTATTCCATCTACCGCAAGATGGACGAGAAACACCTGTCCTTCGCCCAGGTCACCGACCTCTACGGCTTTCGGGTGATCGTGAAGGACCTGACCGCCTGCTACACCGCGATGGGCGTGCTGCACCAGCTCTACAAGCCCCTGCCCGGCAAGTTCAAGGACTACATCGCGATCCCCAAGATCAACGGCTACCAGTCGCTGCACACCACCCTGGTCGGCCCCTTCGGCACGAATATCGAGTTCCAGATGCGCACCGAGGCCATGCATGTGGTGGCCGAATCCGGCGTGGCGGCCCACTGGCTGTACAAGGCTACGGACCCGGACAGCGACGCCTCGCAGCGCCTGGGCACGCAGTGGCTGCAGTCGCTGCTCGACATCCAGCATGAAACGCGTGACGCGGCCGAGTTCTGGGACCACGTCAAGATCGACCTGTTCCCCGAAGCGGTTTATGTATTCACGCCGAAAAGCCAGATCATGGCCATGCCGCGCGGCGCGACGATCGTGGACTTCGCCTATGCCATCCACAGCGATGTGGGCCATCGCGCAGTAGCCGCCAAGGTCAATGGCGAGCAGGTACCGCTGCGCTCCGAACTGCACAACGGCGACGTTATCGAGATCATCACGGCTTCCGTCTCCAGCCCCAACCCTGGCTGGCTGGGTTTTGTGCGCACAGGCAAGGCGCGTTCCAAGATACGCCACCACCTGAAGACCATGGCGCTGTCGGAATCGCAGGACCTGGGCGAAAAAATGCTGGCCCAGGCGCTGCGCGCCGAGGGCATAGAACGCGAACGCCTGCCCGAGGACGACGAGGCCCATCACGGTACCTGGGAAAAAATCCTGCGCTTTACCGGCAACCGCACGCGTGCCGATTTGCTGACCGACATCGGCCTGGGCAAACGGATTGCCAGCATGGTCGCCAAGCGCATCGTGACCTTGCTCGCCGAGACCGGCGAAAAACCCAATGCGCTGCTGATGAGCCGCGAGCGCTACACCGCCCATGAGTCGGTGTCGCAAGGCGCCCTGGTGATAGACGGCAGCGAAGGCGCCTCGGTGCAGTTCGCGCCCTGCTGCCGGCCCATTCCAGGCGACGGCATCGTCGGCTACCTGGGCCGCGGCGAGGGCCTGGTCATACACACTGACGACTGCGCCGTCGCCAAGCGCCTGCAGCACCGCGACAGTGAGCGCTTCATCGCGGTCGACTGGTCGGACGAACCGGTGCGCACTTTTGAGACCAACCTGCTGGTCACGGTGTCCAACGGCAAGGGCGTGCTGGCACGCGTTGCGGCCGCGCTGGCCAGCGCCGAGGCCGACATCACCCACGTCGACATGGAGCAGGAGCCCTCGCACGACGCGACCGACCTGCGTTTTGGCGTAGCGGTACGTGACCGCGTGCACCTGGCTTCGGCCCTGCGCAGTGTCAAGCGCACGCCCTCAGTGCTGCGGGTTCAGCGCGCCAAGTCGACCGGCTAGCCTGCCGCTTAACCGGCCGTGCGTTCGTCGGGCGCCGGGTAGTCCACCTTGAGCACCTCCAGCGTCTGCAGGCCTTGCGGCGTCACGAGGCTCACCTCATCCCCCACCCGCGACTTGAGCAACGCCCTGGCGACGGGCGATATCCAGCTGATTTGCCCCAGGGCGCTGTTGGCCTCGTCGATGCCGAGGATGGTCACCATGCGCTCTGCGCCGCTGTCATCGGCATAACTCACGGTCGCGCCGAAAAAGACCTGGTCGCTGCCGTGGTGGATGGAGGGGTTGCTGATTTCCGCGATCTCCAACCTCTGCGTCAGGAAGCGGATGCGCCTGTCGATTTCCCGCAGGCGCTTTTTGCCGTAGTGGTAGTCGCCGTTTTCCGAGCGGTCGCCGTTGCTGGCCGCCCAGTGGACGATTTCCACCATTTTCGGCCGCTCGTTGTCGATCAGGTCCAGCAGTTCGCTGCGCAGGCGCTCATAGCCTTGCGGCGTGATGTAGTTTTTGCCGCCCGCAGGCAGGGGCGCGAGCGCGGGCTCGTCGTCTTCGGACTCATCGGTTTCTTTGGTAAAGGCTTTGTTCATGCTCCGGCCACCATAGCATCCATGGCGGCCGGCCGTGAATGCCCCTAGAAATCTTCCATCTTCAGCGTCAGGGGATTGTCGGGCGTGTAGTTGACGCCCGCCACGACCATGTCGGCGGCCCGGGCGTGAATCATTTCAGCATCACGCTCGTAGGCCTTTTTGAGGGAGTCCGGCTCCGGCACGGCGCCGAAGAACTCCTCCATCGCCTCGCGCGAAATCCTGACCGGAATGGTGCTGCCTGCGTGCGACAGGCCAAAACTCAGCCAGTCGCCGTGGTCCTCGACGTTCAGTGATCCCATGTTTCTCCTCCGGAATGAGCCTCCAGAATAGCGGAGCGGCTGGTGGACGTACAGCCCCTGAAAACCACTAAAAAGCCCTGCGCAAAGAAAAATAGCCTAGAGGGGTAAGCCTCTAAGCTATTGAAATCACTAATAAAAGTGGTGCGGCTGGCAGGAATTGAACCCACGACCCCTTGGTTCGTAGCCAAGTACTCTATCCAACTGAGCTACAGCCGCTAAGCCTCAAATTATAGCTTATTTAAATGGTAGGGCGTGAGTGACTTGAACACTCGACCAAAGGATTATGAGTCCTCTGCTCTAACCAACTGAGCTAACGCCCCACACAAGAGGGAGATTGTAAGGGCCTGCGGGGACCTGCTCACGAGCCTACTTGCTGTGGCTGAGGGCCGTACTGACCAGTTTGGAGGTGATGTCGACGATCTGGATCATTTTTTCGTAGGGCATGCGCATGGGGCCGATGACGCCCAGCGTGCCCACCACCTGGCCGTCGACCTCGTAAGGCGCCGTCACCACCGACAGCTCCTGGTAGGGAATGACCTGGCTTTCGCCGCCTATGTAGATACGAACGCCCTCGGCACGGCTGGACACGTCGAGCAGGCGCATCAGCTGCGCCTTTTGCTCGAACAGGTCGAACAGCTTGCGCAGGTTGCCCATGTCGCCGGAAAAATCGCTGACGGCCAGCAGGTTGCGCTCCCCTGAGATGACGACTTCGTCGCGCGATTCGATGGCTTCGGAGCTGACCTTGACCGCAGCCTGCATCAGCGTGGCAATCTCGCCGCGCAGCGCCTCGACCTCGTTTTTCAGGCGCTCGCGCACTTCCTCTATCGCCATGCCGGCGTAGTGTGAATTGAGGAAATTGGCGGCCTCCACGAGTTGCGACTGGCTGTAGTCGGCCTCGGTGAAGATGACCCGGTTCTGCACGTCGCCGTCGGGCGACACGATGATCACGAGAAAGCGTTTTTCGGACAGGCGCAAAAATTCAATGTGGCGGAACACCGAAGTGCGGCGCGGCGCCATGACCACACCGACGAATTGCGACAGGCTGGAGAGCATGTGCGCCGCATTGCTGAGCACTTTTTGCGGCTGGTCGGGCGCCAGCCGGGGGGCGCCTATCTGGCCCACAGCGGGAAAGGAGTCGCGCTGCGTGGTCAGCATGGTGTCGACGAAGAGGCGGTAGCCGCGCGCCGTGGGGATGCGGCCGGCCGAGGTGTGCGGGCTGACGATCAGGCCGAGCTCCTCGAGGTCGCTCATCACGTTGCGTATGGTGGCGGGGGATAGCTCCAGGCCCGAGGCCTTGGACAGCGTGCGTGAACCCACCGGCTGCCCATCGGCAATGTAGCGCTCCACCAGCGCCTTGAGAAGCAACCGCGCACGATCATCAAGCATGCCGACATTCTACGAAGCTTGGGGCGGATGTTGTGATGTAATTTGCCGATGAAATCGCAATTCCGCCATGTCGCACTGATCGGCAAGTACCACGCACAGGGTTCCCGGTCGGCGCTGGAGGACATCGCGCATTTCCTGGGCACCCAGGGCTGCGAGGTGGCAATCGAGCAGGACACCGCCAGCAACACCGGCCTCACGCAATTCCCCACACTGGACGCAGCCGGCATAGGCGCGCAGTGCGACCTGGCCCTGGTGGTCGGCGGCGACGGCACCATGCTGGGCATAGGCCGGCTGCTGGCGCAGTTCGGCATCCCGCTGGTGGGCATCAACCAGGGCCGGCTCGGTTTCATCACCGACATTGCCTTCGAGCACTACCAAGCCACCCTGATTCCCATGCTGCGCGGCGAGTACGAGGAAGACCGCCGCTGGATGATGCAGGCCAAGGTTGTGCGCGACGGCCGCTGCGTTTTCAGCGCCACCGCCATGAACGACGTGGTGGTCAACCGCGGAGCGACCGCCGGCATGGTGGAGCTTCGCGTCGAGGTGGACGGCCGCTTCGTGGCCAACCAGCGCGCCGACGGCCTGATCATCGCCTCGCCCACCGGCTCCACGGCCTACGCGCTGTCCGCCGGCGGGCCCCTGCTCCACCCCTCGATTGCCGGCTGGGTGCTGGCGCCCATTGCGCCGCACACACTGTCGAACCGGCCCATCGTGCTGTCGGACTCCGGCGAGATCACGATTGAAATCGTCGCGGGGCGTGACGCCAGCGCCAACTTCGACATGCAGTCGCTGGCCAGCCTGCTGCACGGCGACCGCATCACCGTCAGGCGCTCGGAGCACCAGATGCGCTTTCTGCACCCCAAGGGCTGGAGCTACTTCGACACCTTGCGCAAAAAACTTCACTGGAATGAAGGCGTGGCCTGAACGGCGCGGATTTATTTATGAGCCTCAAAAGCATCTCGCTTCGCGATTTCGTCATCGTCCACGAACTCGAGCTGGACCTGTCCGGTGGGTTCACGGTGCTCACCGGTGAGACCGGCGCCGGCAAATCCATCCTGATCGATGCCCTGCAACTGGCCCTGGGCGCGCGCGCCGATGCCGGCGTGATACGCGAAGGCGCGGCCCGCTGCGAGATCAGCGTCGAGTTCGACAGCCCCAAGGGCCTGGCCGCCTGGCTGGAGCAAGCCGGCTTCGACGGCGGCGACAGCCTGCTCTTGCGCCGCACGATAGACGTGCAAGGCAAAAGCCGCGCCTGGATCAACGGCAGCGCGGCAACCGCCACGCAGCTCAAGGAGATCGCCGACCAGCTGGTGGACATCCACGGCCAGCATGCCTGGCAAAGCCTGACCCGGCCCGACGCGGTGCGCGGCCTGCTGGACTCCTATGCGGACGTTTCCACGGATGAACTCTCGCGCCGCTGGCAGCAGTGGCGCCTGGCCCAGAAGACGCTGCTGGAGGCACGCGATGCCCAGGACAGCCTGCAGCGCGAACGCGAGCGACTGGCCTGGCAGATCGGCGAACTGGACAAACTCGCGCCCGGTGCCGACGAGTGGGACGAACTCAATGCCCAGCACGGGCGCCTGTCCAACGCCCAGGCCCTGCGCGACGCGGTGCAAACCGCCGTCGATGCATTGCAGGAATCCGACGACAATGCCAATGCGCTGTTGGGCCGCGCGATTGCGGCGCTGCAAAACCAGGAACACATAGAACCCGAGTTCAAGGCTATGGTGGAAGTCCTGAACGGCGCGCTGGCGCAGATGGAAGACACGGTCCACTCGCTCAACGGCTATGCCCGCCATGCCGAGCTCGAGCCGCAGCGGCTCGCTGAACTGGACGAGCGCCTGTCGCAGTGGGTCAGCCTGGCGCGCCGCTACAAACGCACGCCGGCCGAGCTGCCCGAGCTGCTGGCATCCTGGCAGGCCGAACTGCAAAAACTCAATGCCGCGGCCGACCTGGCCCAGCTTGAGAAGAACGAAGCCGCGGCCAAGGCGGCCTACCTCGAGGAAGCCGGCCAGGTGTCCAAGGCCCG
Source organism: Polaromonas sp. P1_H6 (assembly GCF_056405195.1). Lineage (NCBI taxonomy): Bacteria > Pseudomonadati > Pseudomonadota > Betaproteobacteria > Burkholderiales > Comamonadaceae > Polaromonas > Polaromonas sp. P1_H6. Next base: position 175,384 of record NZ_JBFUCN010000002.1, on the reverse strand, counting down.
CGCCAAGGCCGCCCCCAAACTCGCCAAGGCCATCACCCAGGCCATGCAAGGCCTGGGCATGCAGGGCGGCAAATTCGACGTGGCGCTGGCCAAACTTGAACAACCCGCCCAGCACGGCCTGGAACAGGCCGAATTCCTGGTGGCCGGCCACAGCGGCAGCACGCCGCGCCCCGTCGGCAAGGTGGCTTCGGGCGGTGAGCTGTCCCGCATCGCGCTGGCCATCGCCGTCACCACCAGCCAACTCGGGCAGGCTGAGACCCTGATTTTTGACGAGGTGGATTCAGGCGTGGGCGGCGCCGTCGCCGAAACCGTGGGCCGCCTCATGAAACAGTTGGGCAAGGACCGCCAGGTCATGGCCGTCACCCATTTGCCCCAGGTGGCGGCCTGCGCCGACCAGCACCTGGTGGTCGCCAAGCGCTCCGAGAACGGCGTCACCCTGAGCGCGGTCGACCATGTCAACGGCGAGCAGCGCGTGGCCGAGATCGCCCGCATGCTGGGCGGCGAACGCCTTTCCGGCACCACGCTGGCGCACGCCAAGGAAATGCTGGGGCAGTGATGGCTACGCTGGAAATGGTCCTCATCACCGGCATGTCGGGCTCGGGAAAATCCGTCGCCCTGCACGCGCTGGAGGACGCCGGCTACTACTGCGTCGACAACCTGCCCCCCGAGCTGCTCACGCCTTTCGTGGCGCTGGAACAGAAGCATGGCGCGCAAAAAGTCGCGATCGCCATGGACGTGCGCAGCGCGACCTCTCTGCCGCTGGTGCCCCAGCAGCTGCGCCAGCTGCGCGAGTCCGGCGTGGTGGTGCAGTCGCTGTTCCTGGACGCCAACACGGAAACCCTGGTGCGCCGCTTTTCGGAAACGCGCCGGCTGCACCCGCTGTCGCGCATAGACGCCTCCGACCAGCACCGCGCGCTGGTGGACGCCATCGAACTGGAACGCGAACTGCTGGGCGAAATGCGCGAGCAGGCCCATGTGCTGGACACCAGCATGATCCGGTCCTCGCAGCTGCAGGGCTATGTGAAGTCGCTGATTTCCGCGCCCACCACCCAGCTGACGCTGGTGTTCGAGTCCTTCGCGTTCAAGCGCGGCGTGCCGCTGGACGCCGACTATGTCTTCGACGTGCGCATGCTTCCCAATCCGCACTATGAGTCCGGCCTGCGCCACCTCACGGGGCGGGATGAACCGGTGGCGGATTACCTCAAGGCGCATCCCGAGGTCGGCGACATGTTCCGGCATATCGAGCAATTCCTCAGCCACTGGCTGAACGCGCTGGTGCGCGACCACCGCAGCTACGTGACGGTCGCCATCGGCTGCACCGGCGGCCAACACCGTTCGGTCTATTTGGTCGAAGAACTGGCGGCGGCTTTCAGCCCCCACTGGCGCACGCTGAAGCGACACCGCGAGCTCGACGCCGGTTAAGAAAACCGGCCTTCAGGCGTCTTGCGCGAGCAGCTTGCGTATAGGTGCGGGCAGGCCCAGCGCGGGCCACGCATCGGGGCCGAACCAGGCACCCGGCCGCTCCTCCGACACCACGGCTTTGGGCAATGCCTGGCCGGCGCCAAAGCCCGCTACCCACGGCGACAAATACAAATCCTTGTGTGTGAGCACATGGACGAACTGCGGCAGGGGATCGAGGCGCGATTGCAGTGAGGGCGGCAGCACCGCCTTCAGCTCGTCATCGCTGTCGAATACCGGCAGGCAATACAGGCCGCCCCAGACGCCCCGGCCGGGACGCCTTTCAAGCCACACCGAGCCGTCAGGCCGTTGCGCCCACAACAGGCTCAGGCCCTGGGCGCTGCGCTTGAGCTTGCGTGTCTTGACGGGGTATTTGCCGGGGTCGCCTTCGGCAAAACCGCGGCACAGCTTCTGCACCGGGCATAGCAGGCACTGCGGCTGGCGCCCGGCGCAAATCGTCGCGCCCAGATCCATCAGCCCCTGGGTGTAGCGCGGCATGGTGTCCGCCAGCTTGCGCGTTGGCAACAGTTCCGTCGCATGGTTCCACAATGCTTTTTCATTGGCGCCTTGCGCCAGGTCGGCGGAAAAACCCAGCACCCGCGTGAGCACCCGCTTGACGTTGCCGTCCAGGATCGCGACACGCTCAGCGAAGCAAAAAGAGGCAATGGCGGCCGCCGTCGAGCGGCCTATGCCGGGCAATGTCTGCAATTGCTCCGACGTGCCCGGAAATTGCCCGCCGTGCAGGGCCACGACATCTTTGGCGCAGCGATGCAGGTTGCGCGCGCGGCTGTAGTAGCCCAGCCCGCTCCACAGGCCCAGCACTTCGTCTTCGCTGGCAGCGGCCAGTTCGGCGACCGTGGGGAAGCGCTCAAGAAAGCGCGCGTAGTAATCGAGGACGGTGGCGACCTGGGTCTGCTGCAGCATGATCTCGGACAGCCACACGCGATAAGGGTCGCGCGTGTTCTGCCAGGGCAGGCTGTTGCGCCCGTGCGTGCTTTGCCAGCGGACGATTTCCCCGGAAAAACCGGAAGGCAGGGTTTGCAAGGCGGATTGCTTCATCTCCGGCTTTGCGCCCTGGGAGGGGAAAAGCGCTGGATGGCTGATTGACCTGCCGGCAAGGCTCAGGCTGCCTCGGGAACGGCCGCGTTCTGGGCGGCTGCGGCGGCCTGCGCCTTGTCTTGCGCAGAAGTGCCGCCCATCAGGTGGGCCGTCAGCTCGGTGAGCTTGTTGTCCAGCTCGTTGAGCACGCCTTCCTGCTCGTCGATCTCGGCGATGCGTTCGTCCAGGCCCGATGCCGCCTGCTGGATGCGCTCAATGGCCTCCAGCCTGCGCCCGAAATTGCGGCGCCGCTCGCGCAACTGGGCGTCCAGTTGCGAGGCTGCAGATTTGTTCCACAGCTCGACCTCGCCCAGCGCGGTCTCGTAGACCACGCGCAGGCGCGTGGCCAGCGCGCGCACCAGGCGCTCGGAAAAGTCCGCCTGGGACAGCTTGATCACATTGCTCAGCCCCAGGTACTGCAGGTGGCTGCGCTCTATCAGTTCGAGGTCGTGTTCGTAGCGGATCAGTTCCGGCTCTTTGGGCGCCTGCAGCGAGAAGCTGAATTCGGCATTGAGCTGGCGGAAGGACGCGGTCAGCATGGACTGGATCTCGCCGCTCAGGATCTGGGATTTCTGCAGCCCCTCGCGCAGGCGCGAGAAGGTCTGCCCGTAGGCTTTTTTGACACCCAGCTTGATACCCGGCTGCTTCAGCGCCTGCGTCAGTTCGGCCAGTTCGGCCTTGAGAGTCGGCGTGCTGAGGAGGTTGAACAGGTCGCGCAGCATCTTGAGGTGGACCGAGCGCACCGCGTGGATCTTCGAACCGCTGGTGTCGAACTCGGCCTGTTCCTGCTCGATGCGGCTGCGCATGTGCTTGATCACCGAGACGTTTTTGCCGCGCAGGCCGCGCAGCTCGATCATCTGCTCGGCCAGGTCGCGCCGGCGAATGTGCATGGCGCGTCCGGCTTCCGTCCGGAGTTCGCCGATGCCGGCTGCTACCGCCGAGCGCAGGATTTTCTGGCGCTGCCCCATCACGCCCTGGCCCAGCGCGAGCTCGAGCGCCGGCAGGTGGCTGGCTTCCAGCAAGGCCTTGTCGCGGGTCACCTTGGCCACCAGCCCCTTTTGGGCCGAGACGGGGATAACCTGCGATTCCGGCAGGCCCAGGATTTCGGCCGAGGTCGCGCGTTGCCGGTCGATCTGCGCCTTGATTTGCTCGGGCGTGCTCAGCGCGTCCCAGAGCGTGTCTATCTTGTTGAGCACCACCAGGCGCGCGTCGCTGCCCTCGCCCTCGGTGATCAGGTGTTCACGCCAGATCGCCAGGTCGGACTTGGTGACGCCGGTGTCGGCGGCCAGGATGAACACCACGGCATGTGCCTGGGGAATCAGGCTCACCGTCAGCTCGGGCTCAGCGCCTATGGCGTTCAGGCCCGGCGTGTCGAGGATCACCAGGCCCTGCTTGAGCAGCGGGTGCGCGATATTGATGAGGGCATGGCGCCACTTGGGCACTTCGATCAGGCCGTCGGGGCCGGCCAGGGGGTTGTCGTCCGGGCTGTTGTCGTGCCAGAAGCCGAGCGCGCGGGCCTCATCCTTGGTGACGTGGCGCACTTCGGCGACTTTTTCCAGGGCTTGTGCCAGCTGGGCGGGATCGTTGACGTCCAGGTCCAGCCGCGTCCACTTTTCGGGGGCCGAGCGCCACTCCATCAGCGCCTGTTTCTGCAAACGCGTCTCGATGGGCAGCAGGCGCAGGCAAGGCGGCACGTCCGCGTCGTAACCGAGCTCGGTCGGGCACATGGTGGTGCGGCCGGCGCTTGCCGGCATGATGCGGCGGCCGTAGCCGGCAAAAAAGATCGCGTTGATCAGTTCGGACTTGCCGCGCGAGAATTCCGCCACAAAAGCCACCATGACCTTGTCGGAACGCACCTGGGACTCCAACCGCTGCAAACGCTCCTCGACGGCAGCGTCAAGCAGGTCATGGTCTTTCATCCACTCAGCAAGCAGCTTCAGGCGAAGCGCAAATTCACGCCGCCACTGGCCATGCTGGTCAAATTGTTCGTTAAAAGACATCGGTCTTCCGTTAAGTGTGATCGGTCAATATAGCATCGCCGCCCCGAAAGGCCTATTGGCGCCTCTACGTATCCGGGTTCAGGGTTTCTGGCAGGTCGCGCAATAAAAAGTCGAGCGCTGGCCCTGGCGGATGCTTTTGACGGGCGCGGCGCAAACCCGGCAAGGCTGGCCGGCCCGGTCGTAGACCATGGCTTCCAGCTGGAAATAACCGGATTCGCCCCAGGCATTCGAGAAGTCCCGCAAGGTGCTGCCGCCTTTTGTAACAGCCTGCGCCAGCACCTGGCGTATGGCCGCGTGCAGCAGCGCCGCGCGCGGCTTGCTGATGCGGCTGGCCCGCGTGGTGGGCCGTATGCCCGCCAGGAACAAGGCCTCGGAGGCGTAAATATTGCCGACGCCCACCACCGCCTCGCCGCCCAGCAGGACTTGTTTGATGGGCGTTTGCCGCAGTTTGAGCGCCTGGTGAAAATCGGCGGCGTCAAAAGCGTCACTGAGCGGCTCCACGCCCAGGCGGCCGAGCAGCTTTTGCGCGGCTGGGGTGTTTTCGCCGCCGGCATAGACCACCGCACCAAAACGGCGCGGGTCGTTGAGCCTCAGGGTTCCCAGGCTGGTCACCATGTCGAAGTGGTCGTGCTTGCCAGGCGCGGGAAAGCCGGCGCCAAAGCTCACGCTGCCGGACATGCCCAGGTGGATCATCAACAGGCCGTCGCTCAAGTCCACCAGCAGGTATTTGCCGCGCCGGCGAACCGCGAGCACCTGCCGGCCGACCAGTTGGCGCGGCTGGCAGCCCAGGGGCCAGCGCAGGGGTTTGCCCATTTCGACGCGCTCGATGCGCGCGCCCGCGATGCGGTCCGCAAAACTCAGGCGGGTGACTTCGACTTCCGGCAGTTCAGGCATAGGTTTGGCAGCTAGGGGCGCCGGTCTGCGGGCGCAAGGGGGGGTGGTTCGCGGCGCCGCGCAATGCCGGCCACAAAAGCTTTCAAGGCGGCAGGGTAAAGCGGGAGCGCGACCCGGAAGCATCAATTATCATGGTTCGATGAAGAAAAAATCTGGCCTTGCCGGCCTTGCCCTCAGCGGCCTGTGGTTTGTCGCACCCCTGGCCCTGGCGCAGACCGACGAGCCGGTTTCCGCCGCGCCCGCCACACTGGTCGAAGCCAAGGCCGCGCAGGAATCCACCCCCTCCTCGCTTCTGGACAGCGCCCTGTTTTACCAACTGCTGGTCGGTGAAATGACCCTGCAGGACGGCGAGCCCGCCGCCGGCTTCGCCCTGATGCTGGACGCCGCCCGGAAAACCGGCGACGCCCAGCTTTACCAGCGCGCCACCGACATCGCCCTGCAGTCGCGCTCGGGCGACGCCGCCCTGCAGTCGGCCCGGGCCTGGAAGCAGGACCAGCCCACCTCGCGCGAGGCCAACCGTTACGTGCTGCAAATCCTGGTGGCGCTCAACCGGATTGCCGACACGGTGGAGCCGCTGCAAACCGAAATCAAACTGGCACCGGATGTGGAGCGGCCGTCCGTCCTGACGTCTGTACCGCGCGTGTACGCCCGCGCAACAGACAAAAAACTGGCCAGCACCGTGGTGGAAGAAGCCCTGGCCGACCACCTGGGCAATCCCGCCACCGCGGGCGCCGCCTGGACCACCGTCGCGCGCATGCGCCTGGCCGCGGGCGACGCCAATGGCGCGCTTGCCGCGGCCCGGCGCGGCCAGGCTGCCGACCCGCGCGCCGAAGGCCCAGCGCTGGTGGCGCTTGAATTGATGGACCCCAAGCTGCCCGAAGCCGAAACTGTGATCCGCAATTATTTCGACGGCAACCCCAAAGCCATGCCTGAAATCAGGATGGGCTATGCCCGGGCGCTGCTGGACGCCCAGCGTTATGCCGAGGCCGCCGCCCAGTTGCAGGTCGTGACGCGCGACAAGCCCGACCTCCCTGAGGGTTGGTTGGTGCTGGGTTCCCTGCAACTGCAGGACAACCAACTGGCGCAGGCGCAAAGCTCGCTGGAGCGCTATGTCGGCCTGGCGCAGCAACAGACTGCCGAAGGCGAACGCAACCGCGGCTTGGCCCAGGCTTATTTGTCTCTCTCGCAAATTGCGGAAAAACGCAAGGATTACGCCGCGGCGGAAAGCTGGCTGGCCAGGATTGACAACGCCTCCGACCTGGCGCTGGCGCAGACCCGGCGCGCTTCCATCCTGGCCAGCCAGGGCAAGCTCGACGAGGGCCGCCAGCTGATCCGCAAGCTGCCCGAGCGCAATCCGGCCGAGGCCAGGGTCAAACTCAATGCGGAAGTGTCCCTGCTGCGCGAGTTCAAGCAGTACCAGCTGGCCCACAAGGTGCTAGCCGAGGCGCTGGTGAAGGCGCCAGAAGAAACCGAGCTGATTTACGACCAGGCCATGATGGCCGAAAAGCTGGGCAAGCTCGATGAGATGGAAAGCCTGCTGCGCAAGGTCATCCAGCTCAAGCCCGACTACCACCACGCCTACAACGCCCTGGGCTACTCGCTGGCCGATCGCAGCGTGCGCTTGCCCGAGGCGCGCGAGTTGATCCGCAAGGCGCTGGAATTTGCCCCCGCCGACCCGTTTATCCGGGACAGCCTGGGCTGGGTGGAATTCCGCCTGGGCAACAAGGCAGAAGCCGCGCAGATCTTCGAGGCCGCCTACAAGGCCAAACCCGATGCGGAGATCGCCGCGCATTTCGGCGAAGTGCTGTGGACCATGGGCCAGCGCGACCGCGCCATTGCCATCTGGAAGGAAGGCAGATTGCTCAATCCCGAGAACGAAACGCTGCAGGAAACGCTCAAGCGCCTGCGCGTGAAGCTGTAAGCCGGGATACCCATCTTGCCGCCCACCCTCCGCACGCGCCTGGCCCGGCTGGCCCTTGGTTTTGCGACCCTCTTCACCGTGTTTTTCGTTGCCGGCTGCGCGCAAATGCCCAGGGCAACAGCCCAGGATGGACTGAAAAACGATTTCTGGACCGGCCGTATCAGCCTGCAGGTGCAGAGTGAGCCGGCACAGTCTTTTTCGGCCAGCTTCGAGCTCAAAGGCCGGGCCGAACGCGGTGAACTCACGCTGATCAGTCCCTTGGGCAATGTGCTGGGCGTGCTGCGCTGGTCGCCCGGCGAAGCGGTACTGGACTCGGGCGGCGGCAAAGTCCAGCGTTTTGCCTCCGTCGATGAGTTGATGGCCCAGGCCACGGGTGCGGCCGTACCGATAGATGCGCTGTTTGCCTGGCTGCGCGGCGACAATGCCGCCGCCGCCGGTTGGTCGGCCGACCTCTCACGCCGCCAGGAAGGCCGCATTTCGGCCAAAAGGTCCCAGCCGGCGCCGCAGGCCGACCTGCGTGTCGTGCTCGATCAGTAATAGCCCTCCCGCCGCCCTCCCCGGCCTTCGCTCTTTTTCATGACCTCCATCGCTCCCGCCTCAGGTACCGCGCCGCCGCTCAAGGCCCTGTATGACGTGCCGGCACCCGCCAAGCTCAATCTTTTCCTGCACATCACCGGCCGCAGGCCGGACGGCTACCACCTGCTGCAGTCCGTTTTCATGCTGATCGACTGGTGCGATACCCTGCACTTTGAGCTGCGCACTGACGGTCGGATCAGCCGGGAGGACCTGGAAACGGACGGCCACACGGCAGAAGCTTTGCCCACGGACGACCTTGCGGTGCGGGCCGCGCGGGCATTGCAGGCCGCCTGCGGCACCTCGCTGGGCGTCCACATCGGCCTGCAAAAGCGGATTCCCTCACAGGCCGGCATGGGCGGAGGTTCGTCGGATGCGGCCAGTTGCCTGCTGGCTCTGCAACGGCTGTGGGGCGTGCGCCTGCCGCCGCAGGAGCTGCGCGCCCTGGCCCTCTCGCTGGGCGCTGACGTGCCTTTTTTCCTTTCGGGCGGCCATGCCTGGGTGGAGGGCATAGGCGAAAAAATCACGCCGCTGGCCCTGCCCTCGGCTCGTTTTCTGGTGGTCAAACCGGCGGCCGGGCTCCCCACACAAGGTATTTTCAGCGCGCCGTGGCTCAAACGTGACACAGAAACTGCTACAATCCAAGGCTTTGCTGCAAATGCTGAAGGCCAGTCGAAATCGTTTGATTTCGGATTCGGCCGCAACGACTTGCAGCCGGTAGCGCAGGGGATGTGCCCGCAGATTGGCCAATCGCTCGATTGGCTGAAAAGCAGGCAACTCCAGGGGCGCATGACCGGCTCCGGAAGTGCTGTATTTGCGCAACTGCCGCATGAAATGGATTTGCCGGACACCTCGGGATTGCCTGAGGGCTGGAAAGTCCGCCAATGCGGTAATTTGGAGGCGCATCCCCTGGCCGGTTGGTAAAATAACCGCTCTCGAAATGTGTTTCCAAGCGACCATAAATGAATAAGTTATAGGTCTGTTGTTGGCAACAACAACTGTCCTGTGTAGGGGTGTCGCCAAGCTGGTTAAGGCACCGGATTTTGATTCCGGCATTCGCAGGTTCGAATCCTTCCACCCCTGCCAAATTTAAGACTGAGGGCCACAGCCCCGGTGTCGCGGACCCGCCCGGCGCGGGCCTGCGTGACTCCTGACAGACCCGCATGATGTGTATCAGCGGGTCTGTATGTTTTTGGAAACACGGCAGCCAAGCGGCGCTCACTGCCAAGCCCGTAGCAACGTGTTGTCCCCCGTGCGTATTTTGCTTCGATCAGAAATTTCAGCCACGTTCAAGTCCTTGTAGCAGCTGGGCCCCACATGCAAACGCACCATCCCGACTTCATGGTTTTTACCGGCAATGCCAATCCGAGCATGGCCCTTGAGATCTCCCAGCACCTGGGCATTTCGCTGGGCGCGGCCCATGTGGGTCGTTTTTCGGATGGTGAGGTCACCGTCGAGATTCAGCAGAACGTGCGGGCTCGCGATGTGTTTGTGGTTCAGTCGACCTGCGCGCCGACCAACGACAACCTGATGGAATTGCTCATCATGGTCGACGCGCTGAAGCGGGCTTCGGCCGAGCGCATCGCCGCGGTGATCCCGTATTTCGGCTATGCGCGGCAAGACCGCCGCCCGCGTTCGGCGCGTGTGCCGATCACGGCCAAGGTGGTGGCCAACATGCTGCAGGCCGTGGGCGTGTCGCGTGTCTTGACGATGGACCTGCACGCCGACCAGATCCAGGGCTTTTTCGACATCCCGGTCGACAACATTTATGCGTCGCCGGTGCTGCTGGGCGATTTGCGCCAGAAGAATTACGCCGACCTGATGGTCGTTTCGCCCGACGTGGGCGGTGTGGTGCGGGCCCGGGCGCTGGCCAAGCAGCTGGGCTGCGACATGGCCATCATCGACAAACGCCGCCCCAAGGCGAACGTGTCGGAAGTGATGCACGTGATCGGCGATATCGAAGGCCGCAACTGCGTGATCATGGACGACATGATCGACACGGCCGGCACGCTGGTCAAGGCGGCCGAAGTGCTCAAGGAGCGCGGCGCCAAGAAGGTTTACGCGTATTGCACGCACCCGATTTTTTCGGGCCCGGCCATAGACCGCATCGCCAAGGGCGACGCGCTTGATGAAGTGGTGATCACCAACACCATTCCGCTGAGCCCCAATGCAGAAGGCTGCAAGAAGATTCGCCAGCTCTCCGTGGCGCCGCTGATCGCTGAGACCATACAGCGCATCGCCAAGGGAGAGTCGGTCATGAGTTTGTTTTCGGACCAGGACAACCTGTTCTGAGCTGAAACAAAAAGCGGCTGCACGGCCCGCGAAGCCTCAAGCTTCACGGAATCCAGGCAGCTTTTTAAAGCAGAGCGAGACTGGTCGCGGTCCGTTCTTTATTGGAGTTGATTATGAAATTCGTCGCTTTTGAGCGCGCAAAGCAGGGCACGGGTGCGAGCCGCCGTCTCCGCATCACGGGCCGCACGCCCGGTATTGTTTACGGTGGCACCGGTGAACCCACGCTGATCGAACTCGATCACAACGCGTTGTTCCACGCCATCAAGAAAGAAGCGTTCCATGCTTCCATCCTCGAGATGGAACTGGCCGGCAAAGAACAAAAAGTTCTGCTGCGCGACCTGCAAATGCACCCGTACAAGCAGCAGATCCTGCACATCGACTTCCAGCGCGTGGAAGCCAAGACCAAGATGACCGTCAAAGTGCCCGTGCACTACAGCGGTGAAGAAGAGTCGCCGGCCGTCAAGACCGAGAACTGCCTGGTCAACCACGTGATCACCGAGCTGACCGTCTCCTGCTTCCCGGCCGACATCCCCGAATTCATCGCCGTCGACCTGAAGGGCCTGAAGAAGGGCTCGCCGCTGCACGTCAAGGACATCACGCTGCCAAAGGGCGTGAAGTTTGTCGCCAAGGGCCAGGAAAACCCGGTTCTGGTGTCCGTGTCCGCCGTTTCCGACGAAGCCGAGGCCGATGCCGCAGCAGCCGCTGCAGCAGCCGCACCGGTGGACCCGAAAGCCGCCAAGGCCGCCGCCGCCAAGGAAGCCAAAGCCGGCGCCAAGGCTGACGCCGCCAAGCCTGCCGCCAAGAAGTAATTCGCTTCAAGCGCAGGCCTGAAAAGGCCAACGGCCCTTGTCCTCTTGCGGGACAAGGGCCGTTTTTCTTTCTCACTAGGATTCTGAACCGCAAGCCTCCGCAAAAGGCCGGGCTATGCGCACCTAGAATCGAGCGGATGGAAATCTCCAAATGATCAAATTGTTCGTCGGTCTGGGCAATCCCGGTCCTGAATATGAGGCTACCCGCCACAACGCCGGCTTCTGGTGGATAGACGCCCTCTCGCGGGAGCTCAAAGCCCCTCTCAGCCTCGAAAAAGGCTACCACGGCCAGGTTGCACGCATCACGGTGAACGGCCAGAACGTCTGGCTGCTCAAGCCGCTGACCTTCATGAACGTGTCGGGCAAGTCGGTCGCGGCGCTGGCGCGGTTTTTCAAGCTCGCGCCCGAGGAAGTGCTGGTAGCTCACGACGAGATGGACATCGTGCCGGGGCAAGTCAAACTCAAGTTCGGCGGCAGCCACGCCGGCCACAACGGCCTGCGCGACATCCACGCGCAGCTGGGCACACCCGACTACTGGCGCCTGCGCATAGGCGTGGGCCACCCCGGCGTCAAGGCCGAAGTGGTCGACTGGGTGCTGAAAAAGCCTTCGGCCGAGCACCGCATCGCCATTGAAGACTGCATCACCCGTTGCCTCAAGGCGGTGCCGGAGCTGCTCAAGGGCGAGATGGAAAAGGCCACGATGATGATCCACACCAGCACGCCGCCGCGGCCCAAACCGCCACGCAAGGTTTAGAACCGGAATCCGAAGCCAATCCGAAGACTGGGGTTAAATCTTCAGCGTGCCGCGATGATGGGAATCACGGCCTGCAGGCGCTGGTATTTTTCCCACAGGGTTTCCCGCGTTTCAATGTGCTGCGGATTCAGGGGAATGCAGGCCACGGGGCAGACCTGCACGCACTGCGGTTCGTCGAAATGGCCGACGCATTCGGTGCATTTGTGCGGGTCGATCTCGTAGATCTCTTTGCCCAGATAGATGGCCTGGTTGGGGCATTCGGGCTCGCAGACGTCGCAGTTGATGCATTCGTCGGTGATCATCAAGGCCATGTTCAGCCCCCTTTCGCTGCCCGGTGCGCGACCGCGAGGGCCGACGCCACCGCGGGGCTCACCATCTGGGCCACGTCGCCGCCCAGCTTGCTGATCTCGCGCACCAGCGTGCTGCTGATGCATTGCAGCGGCGCGTCAGGTAGCAAAAACACGGTTTCCACCTGGGGGCGCAGCTTGCGGTTCATGGCCGCCATCTGGGCTTCGTAATCAAAGTCCGTCAGGTTGCGGATACCGCGCACCACGGCCGAGGCTTTTTGCGCCGCGCAAAAATCCATGATCAGGCCGTCAAAAGGCAGCACGGCCACGCCGGCAATGCCCTGCGTTTCGGCCTGTACTTGCGCCACGCGGGCCTCCAGCGAAAACAGGGTTTTCTTGTGGTGGGCCGCGGCCACGGCGATGACGATCTGGTCAAACAGCCCGGCCGCGCGGCGCACCACGTCGCCATGGCCCAGCGTGAAAGGGTCAAAAGTGCCGGAGTAGACAGCGATGCGCGGGGTGGCCATGCTGGAATTATGCCCGCCCCACCGCTGCAACCGGCCGGCTGGCCCCCGTAACCACGCGGCAGGCAAGGCTGCCGGACTCGTGAGCGGTATCAGGCCGCTGGCGCGCCCAGCCCGGCCAGCAGGTGGAAATGCACGGCACCGGCCTTGCCGTTGCGGTGCAGCTTGAGGCCCAGGGGCAGCAATTCCTCCTCAGTCCAGGCTTTGGGGGACTCCAGGTACACCAGGCCGGTTGGGCCTATGGCCCGTGCCGCGGCTTGCAGTGCGGATTCGAACAGCGTGGACTCAAAAGGCGGGTCCAGCAGCACCAGTTGCAGGCTGCCGGGGGCAACGCGCTTGAGCGCACTGAGCCCGTCGCCGCGCTCGATGTGGCACATCTCAGCCTTGAGCCTGGCCTGCACCGCCTTGAGCTGCAGCACCAGAGCCGGGTCCTGCTCGCACAGCAGCACGTCGGCAGCGCCGCGTGAGGCGGCCTCAAAACCCAGCGCGCCGGTTCCGGCGAACACGTCCATGCAGCGCCAGCCCGTCAAGTCCTGGCCCAGCCAGTTGAACAAGGTTTCGCGCACGCGGTCAGGCGTGGGACGCAGGCCGGGCTTGCTGGGAACCGGCAGCTTGGTGCGTTTGTACAGCCCGCCGATGATGCGGATTTCGCCGGGCGGCACGGTCTTGCGGCCCACCACCTTGCCGCCCTTGGGACGCGGTTTTTTGCCGGCGGGGGTTTCTGTGGGTGCGGGAGTGTATTTCATGGTGCGGCGCCGAGGATAACAGTGACCATTTTCTCAGGCTGCAGCTTGCGCGCAAAGGCGGCCTTGATGTCGGCCACCGTCACCTTGTCCACCTGCTGCGTCCAGGTGTCCAGGTAATCCAGCGGCAGCTTGTTCCAGGCGATGCTTGCGATGTTGTCCAGCAGCTTGCGGTTGCTGTCGATGCGCAGCGCAAAACCGCCTATGAGGTTGTCCTTGGCGGCCTTCAGTTCGGCCTCGGTGGGGCCGTCGGCGACAAAGTCCTTGACCACCTCATGCGCCAGCTTCACCGCCTGGCCGGCCTGATCGGGCCGCGTCTGCAGGCTCACAGTGAAGCTGCCGGCATGCAGGCCGGGCGAGAAATAGCTGGTAACGCCGTAAGTCAGCCCCCGCTTTTCACGCACTTCCCGCGTCAGGCGCGAGACAAAACCGCCGCCGCCCAGGATGTAGTTGCCGATGGTCAGCGCGAAATAATCCGGGTCGGTGCGCTTGAAGCCGGGCTGGCCTATCAGCACATGGGCCTGCGCCGAATCAAAGGGAATGCGCTTTTCCTCGGCCTGGGCCAGCGGCGCCACTTCGGCCACCTCCGGCAAGGGCGGCAGGCCGGCGCACGCCACCTGAGGCAGGCGCGACAGCAGGCGCGCCGCGATCACATCGGCCTGCGCGCGCGTCACGGCGCCCACCATGCTGACGCGCGCGCGGCAAGCCGCCACGCCGGCGCTGTAGAAAGCGCGCATGTCGGCCACGCTGATGCGCGCCAGCGTGGCCTCGGTCACCTCATAGCCGTAGGGGTGCGTGCCGTACACCGCTTTCGCGTAGGCACGGGCAATGATGCTGCCGGGCCGGGTGTAGGACTCCTTGAGCGAGGCCACCATGCGCTCGCGTTCACGCTGCCAGATGGCGTTGGGGAAGGACGGCTCGGCGATCTGGCGCGCCGCAAGCGCCACGGCCTTGTCGAGCAGCTCGGGGTCAGTCAGGGAGCGCAACGAAAAACCCAGGCGCTCACCCGTGGCGCTGACGCCGAACTGTGCCCCCAGGTCGGCCCAGGCCTCGCTGAGCGCATTTTCGTCCATGGCGGGCTCGCCGTTTCTGGCTTCCAGGCCCTTGTCCAGCATGGTCATGGTCATGCTCGCCAGGCCCGCCTGGGCGGCCGGGTCGCGCCGGGTGCCTGCATCAAAATCGATCTGCACATCCAGCATGGCGATGGCCGGGCTTTCGACCAGGTAGACCTGGGCGCCGTTCGTTTGTGTCCATTGCTGGATGGGGATGGCCGCACCGGCCGTTGCCTGCAGGCACAGGCAAAAAAAGCCGGCAACCCAGAGGGTGAGAGAGCTGCGAGCCCTGTTTTTCGTGGCGATGTTCATGAGGATTCGGGTGTCGGGTTCAGGAGCCGTCATGGCGGATGGGGAGCGCCGGCTTGCGGGGTTTGCGATTGGGGTCTACGGGTTGCGGCAGCAAGGTGACCTGGGTCATCTGGTCGTCGCCGAAGTATTTGGCGGCTACCGCCTGCACTTCGGCGGTAGTGACGCGGCGCAGGCCGGCAATCACACGCTCGCTGCCGTCCAGCGGCAAGCCCTGTACCCAGTTGGAGCCCAGTTCGCGCGCCTGGCTGAACACGGAGTCGAGCTTGTAGATCTCGCTGGCCACCCACTGCGTTTTGACGCGCTTGAGTTCCGCCTCGCTCACGCCTTCGCGCGCGACGAGCGCCACTTCGCGGCGCAGGGCCTCGGCCACCTGCTGGGTGGTCTTGCCGTCCGCGGGAACGCCGTCGAGCACAAAAAGCTGCGGCCCCCGCCCCATCAGGCCATTGGAGGCGCCCGCGCCGTCGGACACCCGGTTGTCGCCCTGCACCAGGGCCCGCTCCAGGCGCGCACCGCCATAGCCGTCGAGCACCGCGGCCAGCACGGTGAGTGCCAGCGCGTCGCGGCTGCCCGCAGCCGTCGGCGAAACCGGTGCGCCGGCGACCGCATCCGCGAGGTCGGCCGGCTCCAGCTTGGGCACCTTGAAAGACATGCCGACGTAAGCCTGGCTCGCCGGGGCCTTGTAGTCGAGGCGGCGCAGGCCATCCTGCTCGGGCTCTTCGCGAGGCTTACGCACGGGCACCGGCCGGGCGGGGATGCCGCCGTAGTATTTCTCGACCAGTTTCCTGACCTGGGCGACTTCCACGTCGCCCGCCACTACCACGGCCGCATTGGCCGGCACATACCAGCGCCGGTGGAAATCGCGCACGTCGGCCGGCGTCATGGCGTCCAGGTCGCTCATCCAGCCGACGACAGGGCGCCGGTAGGGCGAGGTCATGAAGGCCATGGCCGCGCCTTGCTCGTACAGCATGGCGCGCGGCGAATCCTCGGTGCGCAGGCGGCGCTCCTCCTTGACCACCTCGATCTCGCGCTTGAACTCTTCGTCGGGCCACTGCATGTGGGCAAAGCGGTCGGCCTCCAGGCGCATCACCTCTTCAAGCTTGCCGGCGGGAATCTGCTGGTGGTAACCGGTGCTGTCGCGGCTGGTGAAGGCGTTTTCGCGGCCGCCCAGCGCGGCAACCCGCTTGGAAAAATCGCCGGGTTTCACCGTCGGCGTGCCCTTGAACATCATGTGCTCCAGCGCATGGGCCACACCGGAGGTGCCGTCCACCTCATCCATGGAGCCGACCCGCACCCACAGCATGTGCGCCACCGTGGGTGCTCTACGGTCGGGTTTGACAATCACCGTGAGGCCATTGGCCAGCGTGAATTTCTCCACCACCGGCACGGCGGCGGGCGTCTGCGCGAAGGCGGCGCCCCCAAGGCACAGCGCCAGCAGAAGAGCCGGGGCACGGGGAAAGCGAAAAACAGGGGGGGAAAGGGGTACTGGGGGCGTCAAAAGGGTTTGTCTGGGGTGTTTCATAGAATAGCTGGGTGGCGCCGCACGTTGCCCCGCAATGGTGCAACAGCCCACTAGGACTCCGCAAGCATACCCAATGTTCAGTTTTTTCAAGAAAAAATCCCCGCCCCCCGCCGCCGCGCCTTCTCCGGCCCCTGATGCCCCGCCCGCCGTGGCCGCGGACAGCGCAGCGGTGGCCGCCCCTACGCCGGCGCCCGCCGGGGGTGGGTTGATAGGCAGCGCGCTGGTCACACCCATCGCCATTCCGGTCCCGGGCGCCATCGCGCCGGAGCGTGAGCGCTGGCTGGGCAAGCTGCAGGCCGGCCTGCGCAAGACCGGCTCCAGCATCTCCACCGTGTTCACCGGCAGCCGCATCGATGATGCGCTTTACGAAGATCTGGAAACCGCCTTGCTGATGGCCGACGCCGGCACCAAGGCCACCGAACACCTGCTGGCCGACGTCAAGCGCCGGGTGCGCGAAGGCGGCATGACCCACCCCGTGGCCGTCAAGAACGCGCTGGTGGACTCCATCGCGCAACTGCTCAAACCGCTGGAGCAGCCGCTGGTGATTGGCCAGTACCAGCCCACCGTGATCATGGTGACCGGCGTGAACGGCGCCGGCAAGACCACCTCCATCGGCAAGCTCACGCGCCACCTGGCCACCGAGGGCGCTTCGGTGCTGCTGGCGGCGGCCGACACCTTTCGCGCGGCCGCGCGCGAGCAGCTCAGCGTCTGGGCCGACCGCAACACGGTCGAGATCGTGAGCCAGGAAGGCGGCGACCCGGCCGCCGTGAGTTTCGACGCCGTGAGCGCCGGCAAGGCGCGCGGCAAGGATGTGGTGCTGGTCGACACCGCCGGCCGCCTGCCCACACAGCTGCACCTGATGGAAGAGCTGCGCAAGATCAAGCGTGTGGTGCAAAAGGCCGACGCCACGGCTCCCCACGAAGTGCTGCTGGTCATCGACGGCAACACCGGCCAGAACGCGCTGGCCCAGGTCAAGGCCTTTGACGACACGCTGCAACTGACGGGCCTCATCGTGACCAAACTGGACGGGACGGCCAAGGGCGGCGTGCTGGCGGCCATCGCGCTGTGGGCCCGCGAACGTGCCCTGGCTTCGCCGGCGTTGCGCCCCGTCTCGGTGTATTTCATCGGCGTGGGCGAGCAGCTTGAAGACCTGGAAACCTTCAACGCGCGCGAATTCGCACAGGCCCTGCTGGGCTGAAGCGCTTCTTCAGGCGCCGCCAAGCCGCAGCAGCAATACCGCTGCCACCACAAAGACCACGATAAAGACGGTTTCGGTCACCAGCAGCGCGACCGGCTTCCAGCCCAGCTTAAGCAGGTCCTCGAAGCTGGTCTTGACACCAGCGGCAGCGATCGCCGTCACCAGCATCCAGCGTGAGGCGTCACCGGCCAGTTGAACCAGCGGCGGGCTGATGAATCCGGCGCTGGCCAGCATCACCAGCACGACAAAGGCCAGCAAAAATCCCGGCACCAGCGGCACTTCGGTTTCCGGCACCTTCACGGCCGGATGCTTGCGGTACATCACCGCCACCGCCAGCACCACGGGCATCAGCATCATGACGCGGAACAGCTTGACCACCGTCGCCGTGTCGCCGGCCTGCGGGCCCAGCATCATGCCGGCCGCCACTACCTGGGCCACGTCGTGGATGGAGCCGCCCAGCACGATGCCGGCCTGCCCCGGCAGCAGGCCTATGGCCTGGAGGCTGAAGGGGTAGACCACCATGGCCAGCGTCGACAGCACCGTGACGCCCACGACGGCCAGCAGCGTGAAGCGCTCGTTTTCCTTGGTCTGGGGCAGCACGGACGAAATCGCCAGCGCCGCCGACGCGCCGCAAATCGCCACCGCGCCGCCCGAGAGCAGGCCCTCGTCGCGCGAGCACTTGAGCCAGCTCGCCAGCAGCAGGCCCAGCCCTATCGTGAGCAGCACCGCCAGCACGATCACCGCCGCGGTCCCCAGGCCCAGCTGGGCCACTTGCGAAAACGTGATGCGCGCGCCCAGCAAGGCCACTCCGACGCGCAGCACCACCCGGCCGCAAAAACCTATGCCTTTGGCCGTCTGCGGATTGCTGTTGAGGAAATGAAAAGCCAGGCCTATCAGCAGCGCATACAGCAGCTGCGGCCCGCCGTAATGCTCGGATACGAAGGTGGCCGCCAGCGCAATCACCATGCATACCATCACACCGGGGAAATACGAAGCCAGCTGCACGCGCCATTTGAGAATCATCGGGACCCAGTCAAAATAATCAGGAAGAGATCAGCGAGGCGACGCCCGCCTCATGGGCGCTTGAGCACGCCTTCGAGCAAGGCGGCGCCGGCCGGGCTGCCGGCCACCAGCATGCGGCTTTCCAGCAGCGGCAGGCCGTCCATCGCATGCATCACGGCACCGGCTTCGCGCAACAGCACCGCGCCGGCCGCCGCGTCCCAGGCGCCCATGCCGCGCTCCCAGAAAGCGTCGGCCCTGCCGGCCGCGACATAGGCCAGCTCCAGCACCATCGCGCCGCTGCGGCGAACCTGCCCGAAGGTCTTCAGCACGCGGCCGAACTCGGCGAGGTAGTCGTCCATGAAGGGCGCGCCGGGTTTGGGAAATACCGTGGCGACCAGGCACTGGCCCGGCAGGTGCGGCCCGGCGCAGGCGATGCGCTGTCCGTTCAGCCACGCACCCAGGCCGTTCGCGGCCGTGAAGACTTCATCGCGCGAAGGATCGACCACCACGCCCAGCACCGGCTCGCGGCCCACGCAGAGCGCGATCGACACCGCGTATTGCGGATAGCCGCGCGCAAAATTCGCCGTGCCGTCAATCGGGTCGACCAGCCAGGTGGGCGCGTCCGTCAACTCGCCGTCGCCCTCCTCGCCGACAAAGTGCCCTTCCGGCAGGGCCTGCTGCAAGGCTTCCTGCAGGTCCTCTTCCACCTCGCAGTCAAAGCGTGTGACCCAGTCACCGGGTGCTTTCTGGCTGACGTCCGCCGGCTGCAGGGCAGCCCGCGCCTGCCCGATACGGGCGGCCGCCTCCATGCCGGCAAGCCGGGCTTTTTCGAGCAGAAAAACAAGGTCCATGCTCATGCTTTCTTGGACAGCACACTGACGTAGTCGTGTGCCTGGGTGTTGATGGTCGACACGCGGTACTCCACCGGCTTGTCGCCAAAGGTCAATGCCAGCCGGTGCACTTCCATCACCGGGGCGCCCGCCGCCACACCCAGCACACGGGCCGTGGCCTTGTCGGCCGCCGCCGCGCGTGCGCGCTCCTGGGCGCGCAGCACGGTGATGCCGAAGTCGGTCTGGTAGAGCGCGTAAATCGTGCTGGGCCTTTCGACAAAACGCTTTTCGGTGAGGTTGCGAAAGAGGGCCGCCGAAATCGAGAGCCTGTCGTGCATCACCACGCGGCCGCGCAAGGCGAGCCGGTTCTCTACCCTGAACACGGCCTCGCCGGCCTTGATGCGCAGGGCGGAGGCTTCGAACTCGGTCGCCCGCTCGCGCGCAAAGGCGATGCAATCGATCTCAGGATAGTCACGCTCAAGCGCCTCTTCTTCGTCACCGAAGTTCCAGCGCGGCTCCACATGGAAAAACTGGAACATGAAGCGCGCACTGGTGTGCGGCGCCACAAAAGTGCCCTTGCCCTGCCGACGCACCAGCACGTGCTCATGCACCAGTTCGTCCACCGCATGGCGCAAAGTGCCCACGCTCACCTGCAAAATCCCGGCGATTTCGGCCTCGCTGGGCAGGGGTTTACCCGGACCGTAGTGCCCCGCTTCTATGAGCTTTTGCAGTTCGCGCTTGACCTGGCGGTACAGCGGCAGCGTGTCCCCGCCCGCCAGCGGGCGCAGGGGAGTGGATAGTTTTTTTTCGGTCACGGCCGCCATTGAAACACCGATGGCCGGGTCGTACAAGTCATATATATGAGTCAATTGACAAGGTCGTGGGCGTCCATAAAACTGGCGGCTCGAATTAACCCAGGCCCCTTGATGGAGAACCCATGATTCATTTTGTATTGCATGACGCCAAAGACACCGTGGCCGTTGTGGTGGTGGAAGGTGTGAAAGCAGGAACCGCCATGACCGGCTGGATCATGGACGAGGACCGCATGATCAACGTGCAGGCCCAGCAGGACATCCCCATAGGCCACAAGGTGGCGCTCAAGGACATGGCCGTCGGCGATACGGTGCTGAAGTACGGCATCGACATGGGCAAGGTCGTCGCCAACATCAAGGCGGGCCAGCACGCACATGTCCATAACATCAAAACCAAACGCTGGTAATTGATGGCGCTCCCGGCTACTGCGCGGGCGGGATGCTGCGTTGCAAATCCTCGCCGAGCACCGGCCCGGCTCCGGTTTGCGCCTTGCCTGCCGCCCGCTCGCTACGCCGGGCGCACCATCAATTCGATCATTTTTTGAAAAAGGATTTTCCATGTCAGTCATTAACAAAGACACCACATTCCTGGGCTATCGCCGCGAGAACGGCCGCGTCGGCGTGCGCAACCACGTCATCATCCTGCCGCTGGACGACCTGTCCAATGCGGCGGCCGAAGCCGTGGCCCACAACATCAAGGGCAGCATGGCGATCCCGCACCCTTACGGTCGCCTGCAGTTCGGCGCCGACCTGGAGCTGCACTTCCGCACGCTGATAGGCGCGGGCTGCAACCCCAACGTTGCCGCCGTGGTGGTGATCGGCATTGAAGACAGCTGGACCAAGAAGGTGGTCGACGGCATTGCGACCACCGGCAAGCCGGTGATCGGCTTCGGCATCGAAGGCCACGGCGACCACGAAACCATCATGAAGGCATCCAAGGCGGCGCGCGAATACGTGCAGTGGGCCAGCGAGAAGCAGCGCGAGGTCTGCGGCATCTCCGAACTCTGGGTTTCCACCAAGTGCGGCGAGTCCGACACCACATCCGGCTGCGGCGCCAACCCCACGGTGGGCAACGCCTTCGACAAGCTGCACCCCCTGGGCAACTACCTGTGCTTCGGCGAGACCTCGGAAATCACCGGCGGCGAAAAAATCGTGGCCGACCGCTGCGCCAATGACGCGGTGCGCGACCAGTTCATGTTCATGTTCAACCGCTACCAGGACATGATCAACCGCCACAAGACCAGCGACCTGTCCGATTCGCAGCCGACCAAGGGCAATATCGCCGGCGGCCTGACGACCATCGAGGAAAAAGCCCTGGGCAATATCCAGAAGATCGGCAAGGTCTGCACCGTGGACGGCGTCATCGACAAGGCCGAGAAGCCGACGCACCCCGGCCTGTGGTTCATGGACTCGTCCAGCGCCGCCGCCGAGATGGTGACCTTGTGCGCAGCCTCCGGTTATGCCGTGCACTTCTTCCCCACGGGCCAGGGCAATGTGATCGGCAACGCCATCGTTCCGGTGATCAAGATCTGCTCGAACCCGCGCACCGTGCGCCTGATGAGCGAGCACATCGACGTGGACACCTCGGGCCTGCTGCAGCGCGAGATCACGCTGGACCAGGCCGGTGACAAGCTGCTGGAGAACATGCTGCGCACGGCCAACGGCCGCCTGACCGCAGCTGAAGCGCTTGGCCACCGGGAGTTCGTGCTGACGCGCCTGTTCGAATCAGCCTGAACACGGAGGATGCATGGCGCGCATTGTCATCTGCGAATTCATGGACGAGCGCGCCGTGGCGCGGCTTGAAGCGGCGCACGAGGTACTCTACGAGCCGCAGTTGGTGAGCGATGCCGCCCGCCTGCGCGCCGAGGCAGCCAAAGCCGACGCGCTGGTCGTGCGCAACCTCACGCAGGTGCGCGGCGAACTGCTGGCCGCGCTTACGCGCTGCAAGGTGGTGGGCCGGCTCGGCGTTGGGCTGGACAACATCGACGTGCCGGCCTGCGAGGCCAGGGGCATCAAGGTGATCCCAGCCACCGGCGCCAATGCGCTCAGCGTGGCCGAATACGTGATCGCCAGCACCATGCTGCTGCTGCGCGGTGCTTTTGCTTCCAGCGCGGCGGTGGCCGCTGGCGAATGGCCGCGCGCAGCGCTGGGCAACGGGCGCGAAACCGCCGGGCAAACCTTGGGCATCATCGGTTTTGGCTCCATAGGCCAGACCACGGCACGACTGGCACGTGGCCTTGGCATGCAAGTGATCGCTTACGACGCCATGCTGGCGCCCGATGCGCCCGTCTTCGCGCAAGCCGGCGTGCGTTATGCCGGGCTGGACGAACTCATCAGCAACGCGGATGCCGTCACATTGCACGTGCCCCTGGTTGATACGACGCGTGGGCTGTTCAGCGCGGCACGCATTGGCCAGATGAAAAAAGGCGCCGTGCTGATCAATACGTCGCGAGGCCACATCGTGGACATCGCAGCTGTCAGCGCGGCACTGCGGTCGGGGCACCTGGGCGGTGCGGCCATCGATGTATTCGACGTCGAGCCCCTGCCGGTGAGCGCGGCCTTGCAAAGTTGCCCCAACCTGTTGCTTACACCACACATTTCGGGTGTAAGCATGCAATCAAATGCACGCGTATCGTTCATGATCGCGGACAAGGTGCTGGAGAACCTGAAGTAATGGTCCAACTGTCTATTGAAGAAGCAACCCGCCTTGCCACGCTGGCGCTGCGCAAGGCAGGCGCGGCGGAGGCCATGGCGGCCACCACCGCGAGAGCACTGGTTCGCGCCGAAACGCAAGGGCTCGCGTCGCATGGTTTAAGCCGCGTGCCGCAATACGCCACCCATCTTCGCAACGGCCGGGCAGACGGCCATGCCGTGGCCGTCGTGGCGCACAAAAAAGGTGCGGCCGTATTGGTGGATGCAAGGCAGGGCCTCGCCTTCCCCGCCTGCGACCTGGCAATCTCCACCGCCATCACAACCGCCCGGGAACTGGGCGTGTGTTTTGTCGGGGTGACCAACAGCCACCATTGCGGCGTCTTGGTGGACCATCTGCGCGCCGCAACCGATGCGGGCCTGGTGGGCCTGGGCTTTGCCAATGCGCCGGCGGCCATGCCGGCGGCGGGCGGCAAGCATCCGGTCTTTGGGACCAACCCGATTGCCGCCGCCTTTCCCCGCAGGAATGCCGACCCCCTGTTGATTGACCTGTCACTGAGCGAAGTAGCGCGCGGCAAGGTCATGGTTGCGGCCAAGGAAGGCAAGGCCATTCCGCTGGGCTGGGCGCTGGATGCACAAGGCCGGCCCACAACGGACGCACAGGCGGCCCTGGAGGGCTCCATGCTGCCGCTGGGTGCCGTGAGCAGCCCCAAAGGTTCCATGCTGGCGTTGATGGTGGAGCTGTTGGTGACAGCCGTGATTGGCGCGCAGTTCGCTTTTGAGGCATCATCGTTTTTCGTCGATGAAGGTAATCAGCCGCGCATCGGCCAGGCTTTCATCCTGATTGACCCGGGCGCGCTTGCAGGCACAGACACTTATTTTGAACGCATGGAAACCGTAATCGCCGAAATGCTGTTGGATGACGGCGTACGCCTGGCCGGCGCGCGGCGTCTCGCACTCGAAACGAAAGCACTACAGACGGGACTCAACATTCCCGACGCACTCAAATCACAGTTGGATCAGTTAGTGGGTTAACAATTATTCAATCAACAGGAGTAGGCATGAAACGTCGCGACATCGTATTGGCATCAGCAGGTGCAGCCCTGACAGGCGTTCCGGGCCTGGGGATGGCTCAACAGGCCTTTCCCAAACCGGGCAGCACCATCAAGTATGTGGTCCCGTTCACGCCCGGCGGCCTGACCGACATGATGGCCCGCACGGTCGCCCAAAAGCTGTCTGAAGCGTGGAAAACTCCAGTGATTGTCGAAAACAAGGCCGGCGGAAACGCACAGATCGGCGCCGAACTGGTCGCCAAATCACCGCCCGACGGCAATACCATCCTGGCCATCACGTTGACGCACGCCGCGAACGTGTCTCTCTATCCCAATGCGGCTTACAGTTTCACCAAGGACCTGCGCCCTGTCGCCTTGCTGGCCAATTCGCCGATGCTTGTGGTTGTTCCCGCTGCCAGTCCGATCAAGGACTTCAAGGACCTGATGGCGGTGTCCAAAACCAAGCAGCTGAGCGCGGGCTCGAGCGGCAACGGTACTCCGGCACACCTGACCATGGCCTTGTTCTGCGAGCTGAACAAAACGAAGATGATCCATGTGCCCTACCGCGGCGGCGCGCCATCGATGGTCGACCTGATCGGTGGCCAGCTGGACGTGATTTTTTCCAACTATCCGGAATCGATCGCTCACGTCAAAGGCGGCAAACTGCGCGCGATCGCGATCTGCAGCCTGGGCCGGCACCCGGGGGTGCCTGATGTCCCGACTGCTTTCGAGGCCGGTATGACTGGCCTCTTTGTCGAAAACTGGACGGGAGCCATGCTCCCGGCCAAGACACCGGATGACATCGTGGACAAATTCTCGCGCGAGATGATCAAGATCATGTACAGCGCGGAAGTGGAAGAGCGCGCCAAGCAGCAAGGCTTTCGTGTCTCACAAAAGGGTTCAGAAGAGTTCGGCCGCTTCCTGAAAAGCGAAATAGACCGCTGGAGCCGGATTATCAAGACCGCGAAAATCACGCCGACCTGATCGGCAGGCACAGCCGCTAAGTACAAAGTTCGCAGGCCGCTCGCGGCCTGCGTTACGTTGTGTAAATCGCCGCTCCGGTTCTGGCGGCCTGGCGGAAAATCCGCCCCACAGGCGATCCCCGCCGCTGGAGACATACATGAACGACATAGCGGACATCCCCGATGCCGTTGCCGGGCCGCGCAAGGTTGACCAATTGCTGGCGCACTATGGCGAAAGCCACCGGAACCCGCGCAACGAACTGATCCATTTCATCGCCATTCCGCTCATCATGCTGAGCCTGGTCGGCATGCTGTTTGCGCTGCATCCCTATGTGGCTTATGCCTTTGTCGCGGCCAGCATGGTGTACTACGCCCGTCTGTCCGCGGTGTTCTTCGCGACCATGGCGCTGTGGTCTGCGGTGTTCCTGGGCGTGATATTTGCCATGGGCTCGCTGGTGCTGCCGATCTGTATCGCCATTTTTGTCGGCGCCTGGATCTTGCAGTTCATAGGCCACAAGATAGAAGGCAAAAAGCCCTCGTTTTTTGAAGACATCCAGTATCTCTGGGTCGGCCCGCTGTTTGTACTGAGCAAGCTGTTCGCCAGGCTGGGCATTCGCTGGTGATCCATCCAGCATGCTTCCCAGCTTGAAATAGCAGCTCCCGGCTCCACCTATAAGGTTTAAACCTTTTAACGGGTGCTCCGCCTTGATCAGCAAAATCCTGCGTTTTTTCCTCAAACTGGTGCTGGGCCTGTTTGCGGCGGTGTTCGCCGTCAGCCTGCTGGTCGCCGCGCTGATCGTCGTTGCCCTCAGCCTGCTGAAGTCGCTGGTTACCGGCCGCAAGCCGGCACCTGCCATGGTGTTCGGCCGCTTCCAGCGCTACTCGCCCCAGGGTATGTGGCCGGGTGGCGCAGGCCGCGACGCCGGCAACGCGTCAGCTGACGTTGTCGACGTCGAGGTACGTGAAGTGCGCGACGACAAGCGCCTGCCCTGAGCGCCTGCCGCTTTTTCTTGCTGTCTCACCCGTTCCGGGGCATTACCAGCGTTTACATCCCGGAAACCAAAAGCTCCCGAACCAAAACCGCCCCCTTTGGTCATACTGCATACCAAGGGTTACTACTTATTAGCCTTGCGCTATCCGAGTCATTGAACCTATTGCTTAGCACTCGCTCCAACAGAGTGCTAATATTTAGCACTAGAGAAAAGGAGTTCTGCAGTGTCATATGCTCTTTCCCCCCAATCGCTGACCGCTGCCGTGGCCGTGCCCCAGACGGGCGCCGTCGCAGCCGTCAACCCTTGGTCGCTGGTTCCCCCGCTGGGCAACCTGGACGCCTATATTTCCGCCGTCAATCGCCTGCCCATGCTCACCCTGGAGCAGGAGCAGGAATTCGCCAAAAACCTCAAGGAAAACAACGATCTTGATTCCGCCGGTAAGTTGGTGCTCTCTCACTTGCGCCTGGTGGTGTCGATTTCGCGCAAATACCTGGGTTATGGACTGCCTCACGGCGACCTGATCCAGGAAGGCAACATCGGCCTGATGAAGGCCGTGAAACGCTTCGACCCGGACCAGAACGTGCGCCTGGTGAGCTATGCCATGCACTGGATCAAGGCCGAGATCCATGAGTACATCCTGAAAAACTGGCGCATGGTCAAGGTCGCCACGACCAAGGCCCAGCGCAAGCTGTTTTTCAACCTGCGCTCCATGAAGCAGGGTTTCAAGGACGACGCCGACGTGGCGACGCACCGCGACACCCTGACCGAAGGCCAGATCGACTCCATGGCGAAGACACTGAACGTCAAGCGCGAGGAAGTCATCGAGATGGAGCAGCGCATGTCGGGTGGCGACGTGCTGCTGGACCCGAGCCCCGGCGACGACGGCGAAGACGCCTTCGGCCCCATCGCCTATTTGGCCGACGCGACGCAGGAACCGACCGCGCTGATGGAATCGCGCCAGCGCGACAATCTGGCCTCGGACGGCATCACGGCCGCGCTGGAAGAACTGGATCCGCGCGCACGCCGCATCGTGGAAGAGCGCTGGCTCAAGGTAAACGACGACGGTTCAGGCGGCATGACGCTGCATGACCTGGCCGCCGAATACAAAGTCAGCGCCGAGCGCATTCGCCAGATCGAAGTCGCCGCGATGAAGAAGATGAAAAAAGTGCTTGCGGCCTACGCATAAGCGAAGACGCATAAAAGCGGAAGCCCTCCAGGCCAGCCCGCTTCACTAAGCCCGCACCCTCCACAGTGCGGGCTTTTCTTTTTGTGGGAGCCCCCGTCTCATCCGGTTTTTGCCGCAATAAATTGCCGTTGCGCACGCACGCCACTTCGCGCAGGCGTGGAAGGCCGGCGAAAATTTAAAACTTTTTTGTCCACGCACGGCCGCACAATGAATTCGTGCGGATCTTTCACGCGCTCACCGGCAAGCCCGGACGCTTTCAGCGCTTCGTGCGCGCCCTTCTCTGCGGCAACGGCATCAGGGGAGCGCTGGCGGCGTGCCTGCTGGCTTGCGTCACGCCGGGATGGGCGCAGCACGGCGCCGACGCGCGGCTGCCGGTACTCCAGCTCAACGCGCCCGACGGCCAGATTCCCCTGGCTGAACACAGCCAGTTCTGGATCGATGCGACCGGCCAGGCCGTGCTGGAGCAGGTGGAGGCCTGGGAGTACGACCTGCCGTTCGCGATGCGCCCGGCCGGCCATACCGTCATGCTGGACGGCCAGGTGATGTGGCTGCGCTTTAACGCCATGCAGCCGGACCTATCACAGCGCTGGGCGCTGGAGGTCAGCAGCGCGGGTGTAGACCGCGTGAGCCTGCACTACCGTGACGTCGCCGGAAACTGGGTCGAACAAACGGCCGGTGACAAAATCCCGGTGAGCCAATGGCCGCGCCCCGACCGCTTCCCGGTTTTCGACCTGGACAGCGAACAAACCCGGCCGGTCACCTACTTCATACGCATCGAACATGCGCGCAGGCCGTTTTCTGCGCCTCTGTTTATTTACAAGCACCCCGCCTTGCTGGCGCAGCGCATGCAGGAGCAATTTCTGCTGGGCGCCTATTTCGGCCTCGCGCTGCTGATGGCTCTGGTGGCGGCCGCCAATGCCGTGGCCTTCAGGGACAGGAGCTTCACCGC
Organism: Polaromonas sp. P1_H6; assembly: GCF_056405195.1. Classification (NCBI taxonomy): domain Bacteria; kingdom Pseudomonadati; phylum Pseudomonadota; class Betaproteobacteria; order Burkholderiales; family Comamonadaceae; genus Polaromonas; species Polaromonas sp. P1_H6. The sequence goes on along the minus strand of NZ_JBFUCN010000002.1, from coordinate 147,516 downwards.
CTACGCCGTGTACATCACCGCGCTGGCCGGGGCGCAGGCCGCGTTGCTGGGCATAGGCGGGCAATACCTCTGGCCGGACTCGGCGGTCTGGAACGACTTGTCGGCCTTCCTGCTACCGGTGCTGGCGGCCTGCAGCGGCATCTGGTTTGCCCGCGTGGTGACCCGGCCGCGGCAGTTCTCGGTCGTGCTGGACCAGCTGTCGCTCAAGCTGGTCATCGTACTGGCGGTGCTGGGCGCACTGGATATCTTGTTCCCGACACGCGCGGGCTTCCTCGCCGTCACGGCCGTCATCATCGTGGCCATGGCGCTGATCTGCGTGATGGTCTTCATGGCGTGGCGAAGCGGCGACCCCACCATGCGCTGGATCGCGCTGGGCTTTGTGCCGATGGCGTTGATGGTGCCGTTCCCCCTCCTGCGCAACCTCGGCCTGATTCCCATCAGCTTCCTCACGCAATACGGTCTCACGCTGGGTGCGGCGCTAGAGGCGCCGCTGCTGTTTTACGGCCTGCTGCAGCGGGCCGCCCAGCGCCGCGAAGCCCGGGCGCGCGCCGCTGCGCTGGCGCAGACCGAGCCGCTGACCGGCCTGAGCAACCTGCACACCTTCGAGGCGCGGCTGCAGGAGGCGCTGTTGCGCTCCAGCCGCTACCGGCACCGCAGCGCACTGCTGATGATCGATCTTTCCAACCACGGCTGGTTCGCCAAGGAGCACGGGCGGCAGATCGCCGACTACGCGCTGGTGCTGACGGGCTCCTGCCTGCGCAAGCTGGCGCGCGACATCGACATCGCGGCGCGCGTCGGCGACAGTGAATTTGCCTTGCTGATCGAGGGGCCGGTGACCGCCGCTCAGGCCGTGGCCGCGGCCACGCAACTTGCGGCGCGCGCGCTACAACCCTCCGACTTGCTGCCGGTGGGCTCGCACCTGAAACTGCATGTGGCGATTGCCATGGTGCCGGACGCGCAGTGCGGCGCGCAGCCGGATGCCGCGCTGCACCTGGCCTATATGCTCAAGTCCCTGCGAGAGATGCCGGCCAATACGCGCAAGTCCATCAAGACAGTGAACTTTTAACCCGGCCGCTCAGATCGTTCAGGCGTTCTTCAGCAGCAGGCGGATATCTGACGCCAGCGCTTCCGCGCCGCTGCCGTAGCGGTTGTACAGGCGTATGCGGCCCTTGCCGTCGAAGATGTAGCTGCCCGCGGAGTGGTCCATGGTGTAGCTGCCGGGGGTCTTGCCGTCGACCTTTTTGTAGTAAACCTTGAAGTCCTTGGCGACCTCGGGCAGCTGGGCCATGGTGGGCCGCAGCGCCAGAAAAGCCGGGTCGAAATTGCCCATATAGGCTTTGAGCAATTCGGGCGTGTCGCGCTCGGGGTCAACGGTGATGAAGATGGCCTGCAGCTTGTCGCCGTCGGTACCCAGCAGTTTTTTGACCTGGGCCAGTTCGGCCATGGAGGTCGGGCAGACGTCCGGGCACTGCGTGAAACCGAAGAACACCACCACCACCTTGCCGGGGAAATCCTTCAGCGTGCGCACCTGGCCGTTGTGGTCGGCCAGCGTGAAGCCCTGGGCGTAGTCGGCGCCTGTCAGGTCTATGCTTTTGAACTGCGGCTTGTCGGGCGCGCAGGCGGCCAGCAGGCCGGCCGTGGCGGCAAGCGCCGCGGCGCCAGCCAGGGTTTTGACGGCGCTGCGGCGCGTGGGCAAGGTGCTTGGGGTTTTCATGCGGTATCCGGTATCAGACAAGGTAGTGGTCCAGCAGCAGGGCCGCGAACAAGACCGAAAGATGGATCAGCGAAAAACGGAAAGTCTTGCGCGCCAGCGCATCGGAATAATTGCGCCACAGGCGCCAGCCGTACCAGCTGAAACCGATGCTCAGCGCCACGGCGGCCACCAGGTAGAGCCAGCCGCTCATCTTGAAGATGAAGGGCATCAGGCAGGCGGGAAACAGCACCAGCGTGTACAAAAACACCTGCAGGCGCGTGAACTCGTTGCCGTGGGTGACGGGCAGCATGGGAAGGCCGGACTTGCGGTAGTCCTCGACGCGGTAGAGCGCCAGCGCCCAAAAATGCGGCGGCGTCCACAGGAAGATGATCAGGAAAAGAATCAGCGCCTCGGGGCCGACCGAGCCCGTCATCGCGGCCCAGCCCAGCACCGGCGGCATGGCGCCCGAAGCACCGCCAATCACGATGTTCTGCGGCGTCATGGGCTTGAGGATCACGGTGTAGACCACCGCGTAACCGATGAAGGTGGCAAAGGTCAGCCACATGGTCAGCGGGTTCACCCACACATACAGGATCCAGGAGCCCAGCGCGCACAGCCCCGCTGAAAAGGACAGCGTGAGCGGGTTGCTGAGTTCACCCTTGGCCGTGGGGCGCCAGGCGGTGCGGCGCATGCGCGCGTCGATCTGCTGCTCGACCAGGCAATTGAAGGCCGCGGCGGCGCCTGCGACCAGCCAGATGCCGGCACAGGCGACCAGCGCGAGCCTGACGTCGGCCCAGCCGGGCACGCCAGGAACGGCCAGCACCATGCCGATCAGCGCGCAGAACACGATGAGCTGCACCACGCGCGGTTTGGTCAGCGCGTAGAACTGCGCGAACTTCGACGGAACATGGGGCGCGGCGGAAGCCGGAGCGGTGGACGGGGTGCTGGGGTTCATGGGGAGTCGCTAGGCATTCGATTTTGACGCATGTGCCGAAGGGGCTGCACCGCGGCCGGCAAAGACCACGCCGCTGAGCACAATGACCAGGGCCGCGGCGCCGCCGGTGTGAGACACCGCCGCGAGCAGGGGCCAGCCCAGAACCGCATTGCTGATGCCCGTGACGGCCTGCAGCAGCACGAGCCCCGCCAGCCATCGCGCGGACACGCGGAAGGCCGGGACACGGTGCAGGAAAAAGGCCAGCGCCAGGAATACGGCAAACACGAGGTAAGCCACGAGGCGGTGCACATAGTGAATAGCGGTGAGCGCCTGGAAGCTGATGTTGGCGCCGTCATGGCCCGCGCCCAGTTCGCGCCACAGCGTGAAACCCTGGCGAAAGTCCATGGCCGGCCACAGCGAGCCCTGGCAAGCCGGAAAGTCGGTGCACGCCAGCACCGCGTAATTGGTGCTGACCCAGCCGCCCAGGGCAATCTGCACCCAGAGCAAGGCGAAGGCCGCGATCACGGCCAGGCGCAGGCCGGCAGAAAGAATCGTCGTGTTGGCGCCCTGCGCCGGCGCATACCGCACAGCCTGCGCCCGCAGCAATGCCAGCAACACCAGGCCACCCAACAGGTGCAGCGTGACGATGGCCGGGAACAACTTCATGGTGACGGTCAACGCGCCAAACGCGCCCTGCAAACACACCCACACCAGCGTGACGGTGGGCCACCAGGGTGACACGGCTATGCGCTTGCGCTCCAGCCAGCTGGCCACCGTGAGCGTGAGGATCAGCACCCCGACGCCGGTGGCCAGGTAGCGGTGGATCATTTCGATCCAGGCCTTGGAATGCGTGACCGGCCCGGTCGGCATGGCGGTCTGCGCGGCCTCGATGTGCATCTGGGCGCCCACCGGGCTGACGCTGCCATAGCAGCCAGGCCAGTCGGGGCAACCCAGGCCCGAATCGGTGAGCCGGGTGAAGGCGCCGAAGATCACCAGGTCAAAGGTGAGAAACAGCGTGACCAGCGTCAGCACCCGCAGGCGCTGCGCCCACAGCGCATTCCTGTTGTGCACCCACACCCAGGCCAGCGGCCCGAGCGCGATCACCAGGCCCATGATCATCAGGCGCAGGGCGGGGCTCAGGTCGTTGAGTGCGGTGCTTGACATGGCGTGGTGAAGATAAGAGTTAGACCAGCTTTGCCGGTCTAGCGCCCTTCCTTGTCCCAGCTGCTGGAGGCTCTTAACAGCCGCTCCAGGTCACGCTTGGCCTTGGCGGCGGCGGCGGCATCCATGTCGGCCGGAAAACGCATCATCCAGTTGCCGATCGGGTCGACCAGGTAGAGGTGGTCTTCCAGGCGCTGGCCCGCGGCGGGCTCCAGCCACTTCGCGAGTTCGGCCGGGGCCACGCGCAGCACGGCGGACGAGGCCAGCGCCGGCAGCAAGGCATCGCGCACGGGCGCGTCGTCGGCCACCAGCCAGACGCGGTCCAGGCGTTCTTTTTCCTTGCCCAGCGACTCGCGCAGCTGCCGCTGGAAATACAGGTTCTGCTCGCAGCGCGCATCGCAGGCGCCGCCGGCCACGCTGATGAGCAGCCACTGGTCCTTGAGCGCCGTCAGCGTGCCGGCGCGGCCGTCGAGCGTGCGCGTGGCCAGCGGCGGCAGGGGCCGTTGCGGGTCGATCAGCTCGCCGAAGTTGCGGCGGCCTTCGGGCCGGACCACGTAGTAGGTGAAGTAGGAGGCGATCACCGGTGAGGCGCATATCAGCAGCACGGCCAGCATCTTCCAGCGGCCGGCGACGGTGCTCGGCGCGCGCGTGGCGGACTGGTCCGGCACGGGCATGGTGTGCACGGTCAGGCCCAGGGGCTGGTCCTGCGGGGCGGGCTTGGGGGAGGTGTCAGGCGTAGTGGTCACGGCAGTTGATCGCGGCTTTTTGGGCGGCGTGATGAAGTACGGGCACGAAAGGGAAGAACCAGCTGAAACCAGCCATAGAGGATGAACACCAGGGCGCAGAGGCCGAACCACTGGAAGGCATATCCGTAATGCTTGTCCACGCCGAGATTGGGCGGCGCCCATTCGCGCAACAGGCCGCCCGCGGCGCCGGTCTGCAGTAGCGAAACCTCCAGCAGCGGCAAGCCGGTTTGCGACCGGTAGGCAGGCAAGTCGAGATTTTGCCGTATACGGCCGGTCTCTATGCCCTGGAACTCATAAAGCTTGGAGGGCGGCGGGGCAATGCGGCCCTCCACCGTGACGGTGCCCGCGGGCGTCGCCACCTCGGGCAGGCGGGTGCGGTCGGCGAAATTGCGCGGCACCCAGCCGCGCTGCACCACGATGGCCTGGGACGTGCCTTCCAGCACCAGCGGCGTGAGCACCCAGAAACCGGTCTTGCCGCTCATGGGCCGGTTGTCGAGGTAGACCGTGTGCTCCGCCCGCCAGACACCTTTGAGCACGGCCGGCCGGTGGATGTCGTCTGTGATGTTTTTGGCCGTGAGCAGGGATTGCGCATCCAGCGCTGGAAGCCGGCCCTTGAACTCGATGGCGGCCTGCAGCGCCTCCTTTTGCGCGGCGCGGCGCAGCTGCCACTGGCCCAGCGAAAACGTGGTGCCGGCCACCAGCACGGCAGCCGCGGTCAGCAGCCAGAAGCGCGGGGAGTGCAAAGCTGGTGTCATGCGCCGATAATCCTGTTCATGACTTACCTCGTTGCACTGGCATTCATCGCCATCTTGGCCAGCCTGGCTTCCGCGCTTTTTTTCATGCTCAAAGGCGGCAAGGACCCCGAAGGCAGCAAACGCAAAACCAGCAACATGGCGCGCGCACTGGCGTTCCGTATCGGGTTTTCGGTGTTGCTGTTCATCTGCATTCTGATCGCCTGGAAACTCGGTTATATCCAGCCCACCGGTATCCCGGTAGGCAAATAAGCGCCACTCACACTGACAAAAAAGAACAAAGGCCGCATCAAGCGGCCTTTGGTTGAGCGGCTTTCACCGCCGTTGGTTCCGCCTTACAGCCAGTACACCAGGATGTACAGGCCCAGCCATACCACGTCCACGAAGTGCCAATACCAGGCGGCGCCTTCAAAGCCGAAATGCTTTTCAGGCGTGAAGTGGCCTTTTTGCAGGCGCAAGGTGATGAACAGCAGCATCAGCATGCCGACGAACACGTGGAAACCGTGGAAACCGGTGAGCAGGAAGAAGGTCGAACCGTACACGCCGGAAGACAGCTTCAGGTTCATCTCATGGTATGCATGGAAGTACTCATAGCCCTGCACGAACAGGAAGACCACGCCGAGTATCACCGTGGCCCACATGAAGCCGATGGTGCGGGCACGCTTGCCCTCGATCAACGCGTGGTGGGCGATGGTGATGGTGACACCGGAGCTCAGCAGCAACGCCGTGTTGACCGTCGGCAGGGAACCCATGATGCTGGCCCAGATGCCGCCGCCTATCACCAGCGGCTTCATGGCCGTGAAGGGTTCGACGATGTCTGCGGGTGACGTCGTGGCGCCGGCCACGATGGAAGGCCAGACGGCTTTGAAGTCCGGCCAGAGCAGCGCGTTCTCAAGGCTGCCCAGCGCCGGCAACGAGTGCGCGCGGGCCCACCACAGGGCGGTGAAGAAGGCGCCGAAGAACATCACTTCAGAGAAGATGAACCAGCTCATGCTCCAGCGGAAGGACATGTCGATCTTGCGGCCGTACATGCCGCTTTCGCTTTCGCCGATGGATTGGCTGAACCAGCGGAACAGCGTGACCAGCCACCACACCATGCCGACAGCCAGCGACCATTGGCCCCACTCGTGGCCGTTGATCCATTGGCTGGCACCGAGAATGACAAAAAACAGGCCGATAGACGCCATCACCGGGTGGCTCGATGGGCTGGGGACGAAATAGTGGGGGGTTGACCCGTGGGTTGCTGATGACATCGCTCGACTCCTGTTTTTCTCTCGAATTTCCAATAATTTCTTGATTCACACCGTGATGGGCTGGCGGATACCCGGCCTCAGTGCGCGACCATCCACTTGGCCAGCAGCACCAGGACGGTGACAAACACCACCACGGCGATCAGCCCGACCACAATGATGTGGAGGGGATTCAAATTCTTCACATCTTCTTCGTAGTCGCCGCGCGCGCGCAGCCCCACGAAGGACCAGGCCACGGCCTTGACCGTGCGCCAGAAGGAGGGTTTTTTGGCAGGTGCAGCGGCCATGCTCATGCGCCTGCCTGCTTTTCAGGGACCACGGCGGCGGTCGTCGCTTTGGGCGTGACCGGCGCAGCGGGCGTCTTGCCGCCGACCTCAAAGAAAGTGTAGGACAGCGTGATGGTGCTCACGTCCTTCGACAACTTCGGGTCGATGACAAAAGCCACCGGCCACTGCTTTTTTTCGCCGGGCGCCAGGGTGTACTGGCTGAAGCAGAAGCATTCCAGCTTGTTGAAATGCGCGCCGGCCTGTGCCGGGGCATAGCTGGGAATGGCCTGGGCCGACATGGTCCGGTTCTGCACGTTCTGGAACTCGTACATCACCGTGGTCAATTCGCCCGGATGTACCTGCAGCGTGTTTTTCGCGGGCTTGAAATGCCAGGGACCGCGCGAGTTCGCGTCGAACTCGACCGTGATGGTGCGGCTGAAGTCCACCTGGGTATTCGCCGGCTGGCTGGAAGTCGCCCCGGGAATCTGGCGGTCGGAGAGGGCCAGCACGTTGATGCCGGTCATCTCGCAGATCGCCTTGTAAATGGGCACCAGCGCGTAACCGAAGGCAAACATGCCGAGCACGATCACGCCCAGCTTGCCCATCATGTTGAAGTTTTCGCGCTTGAGCCGCATCACAGTGGTACCGGTTTTGGCTCAGCGGCCCAGAAAAATCATTTTGGCCATGAAACCCAGAAAAAAGACGATCGCGACCGAGGCCAGTATCAGGGCCAGCCTCAGGTTGCTCTTCTTTTGTTCAGGTGTCGCCATGGCCGTTACCGATGGGGTTCAATCAGCCGATCACGCGGGTTGCCGAGGCATCCAGCTTGGGCGGGGTTTCATAGGTATGGAAAGGCGCAGGAGATGGGACTTCCCACTCCAGGCCTTCGGCGCCCTTGCCGCCTTCGTCCACCCAGGGGTTCTGTTTGGCCGGTGCGCCCTTGCCGCGCATCGTGGGCACCACGATGAACAGGAAGAAATAGACCTGTGCGAAGCCGAAGAAGAAGGCGCCCACGCTGGCCACGGCGTTGAAGTCGGCAAACTGCATGGGGTAGTCGGCGTAGCGGCGCGGCATGCCGGCCAGGCCCAGGAAGTGCATCGGGAAGAAGGTCACGTTGAAGGAAATCAGCGACCACCAGAAGTGGATCTTGCCGCGGGTTTCGTTGTACATGACGCCGGTCCATTTGGGCGACCAGTAGTAGTAGCCGGCAAACAGCGCGTAGAGCGAGCCGGCCACCAGCACGTAGTGGAAGTGGGCCACGACGTAATACGTGTCCTGCAGCTGCGTGTCGATAGGCGCGACCGAGAGGATCACGCCGGTCAGGCCGCCGATGGTGAACACGAAGATGAAACCTACCGCGAAAAGCATGGGGGTTTCAAAGGTCATGGACCCGCGCCACATGGTGGCGATCCAGTTGAACACCTTCACGCCCGTGGGCACGGCGATCAGCATGGTGGAATACATGAAGAACAGCTGGCCCGTGACCGGCATGCCGGTGGTGAACATGTGGTGCGCCCACACGACGAAGCTCAGGATGGCGATGGAACCGGTGGCGTACACCATGGAGGCGTAGCCGAACAGGCGCTTGCGCGAGAAGGCGGGAATGATCTGGCTGATGATGCCGAAGGCCGGCAAGATCATGATGTAGACCTCGGGGTGGCCGAAGAACCAGAAGATGTGCTGGTACATCACCGGGTCGCCGCCGCCGGCTGGGTTGAAGAAGCTGGTGCCGAAGTGGCGGTCGGTCAGCGTCATGGTGATGGCGCCTGCCAGCACCGGCATCACGGCGATCAGCAGGTAGGCGGTGATCAGCCAGGTCCAGCAGAACATCGGCATCTTCATCAGCGTCATGCCGGGAGCGCGCATATTCAGGATGGTGACGATGATGTTGATCGAGCCCATGATGGACGAAGCGCCCAGGATGTGCATCGCAAAAATACCGGCGTCCATGGACGGGCCCATCTGCAGCGTGAGCGGCGCATAGAGCGTCCAGCCCGCGGCGGGGGCGCCACCGGGCATGAAGAAGGAGCCGCCCAGCATCAGGCCGGCAGGAATCATCAGCCAGAAGCTGAAGTTGTTCATGCGGGCAAACGCCATGTCTGCCGCGCCGATCTGCAGCGGGATCATCCAGTTGGCGAAGCCCACGAAGGCCGGCATGATGGCGCCGAACACCATGATCAGGCCGTGCATGGTGGTGAGCTGGTTGAACAGTTCGGGATTGACCAGTTGCAGGCCGGGCTGGAACAGCTCGGCGCGGATCATCAGGGCCAGCACGCCGCCGAACATCAACATGAAGAAACTGAACAGCAGGTACAACGTTCCGATATCTTTATGGTTGGTCGCGAAGACCCAACGGCGCCAGCCCGCTGGGGCGTGGTCGTGGTGGTCATCATGCGCGTGGTCGTGATGGTCTAGAACTGCACTCATCTTGGCTTCCTTTGGTGGCTTTGGCCTGTAGCTTTATCTTGGCGGCCGGCGCACATATGAATATGGCGCCGGCGAATTCTGGTCGTGGGGGCGGATCGGCTTACTTGCGGGCAGCCTGCACTTCGGCGGGCTGGACGATCTGGCCGGTCTGGTTGGACCAGTTATTCTTGGTGTAAGTGATCACGGCGGCGATGTCGGTGTCACTGAGCGACTTCCATGGAGGCATGGCGCCGGGACCGCCCTTGCCGTTCAGCACGATGTCGATCTGCTTGAGCTTGTCGGCGTCCAGGACCACAGGAGAGCCGTCCAGGGGCTTGACCGGACCGGCGCCCTTGCCGGTGGCCAGATGGCAGATTGCGCAATTGGCATAGACCTTTTCGCCGCGGGCCTTGAGGTCGACCAGCGTCCAGACTTTGGAAGGATCATCGGCCTTGGCGGCGGCTTCCTTGGCCTTGACGGCGACCCAGGCGCTGTAATCGGCGGCGGACACAACCTTCACGTGGATGGGCATGTAGGCGTGTTCCTTGCCGCAGAGCTCCTGGCACTGGCCGTAGTAGTCGCCCACTTGCTCGGCGCGGAACCAGGTGTCGCGCACGAAGCCGGGAATCGCATCCTGCTTGATGCCGAAGGCCGGCACCGCGAAGGCGTGGATCACGTCGCTGGCGGTGGTGATGATACGGATTTTCTTGTTGACGGGAACGACCAGCGGGTTGTCGACCTTGAGCAGGTAGTTGTCAGGCGCTTCGCCGGCCTTGGGGCCGCCGTTGTCGGACATTTCGCGGTGCGTGTTGTCGAGCGTGGAAACGAAGCCGATGCCTTCGCCTTCGCCCTTGATGTAGTCATAGCCCCATTTCCACTGGATGCCGGTGGCCTTGATGGTGAGGTCGGCGGCGGTGGTGTCCTTCTGGGCGACCAGCACCTTGGTGGCCGGCAGGGCCATGGCGATCACGATGATGAAGGGAACGACGGTCCAGGCGATTTCAACGGCGGTGGATTCGTGGAAGTTGGCTGATTTGTGGCCCACCGACTTGCGGTGCTTCAGGATGGAATAGAACATCACCCCGAACACCGCCACGAAGATCACGAGGCAGATGGCCATCATGAACCAGTGCAGCCATTGCTGCTCTTCGGCGATCTTGGTCACGGCCGGGTGCAGGTTCAGCTGGTTGACGGCCGGTCCGCCCTTCAGGTCGTTGACGGCGTAAGCGGCGGTGCTGACCCAGGCGGCCGCAGATACCAGAATTGCGCCTGCATGCTGCATGCCAAGCCGTGTCATTTTGCTCATGGTGTTGCTTACGTTCATCGTGATCACTTTTTCTGCTTCAATTACCGACCAAATTAACCGGCTGATTATAAAGTTAGCGGCGGGTCCCCCCGCCGCACCTGAACTGACGCGAGACTTTCAGCGCCTCTTCAACCGCCCCGCAACGCCATCCGGATCTCGCGGGCCAAGGCCGGCCGCAGTTCAGGCCGCACATGCCGCCCCACCTGCACCGACCGTCCCTGCCCCGACACTTCGATCAGCGAGCCGTCTCCATCCTTGGGCTCGATTCGCACCCATTCGCGGTTGAACTCCGCCCGCTCGGTGCGCCCCGCCGTTTCCAGTTCCACCACCAGCTGCCCGCCTTCGAGGACGATTTTTTCACCGTCCCCCGCATGGCGGGCATACACCACAAAAGCCGCGCCCACCGCCAGCAGCTCGGCCCAGGCAAAAGGCATCACCATGGTGGCGCCCTGGGCCCAGAAGAATGCCGCGATGCCCAGCGAAACGCCGCACAGCGACACGTAAAGCCACCCGAGCTGGGCCGGGGTGAGTGAACAGTGACGCTTGAGAAGCCACAGCACAGCATCGTGGCTGTGGGTGCCCTGCGCGGGCGGGGTGGCAAAACGAAACGCTGGCGTTGGCTGCAGCATGCGGCAACCCCCCAAAAAAACAACGGTCTGTGCCGGGCACGGGCCGCATGAGGCTCGGGAACATCCCCAAAATTCTGTTGTGAATTGTAGCCGGTTTGCCCTGCCGCTCCCCTGAAAAAGCCCCTGAACCGGCGCTCGCGGCAGGCGCCATGGGCGCCCGCGCAACGGCCCGGCCCCGAAGCAAGTTCTCAAGCGCCGGGCCGCCCGCCCTGCAGCATGCTGCGCATGTCGGCCACCGACACCGCGCTGAGCGCGCTGACCTTGACCTTGGGCGGCGCCTTCAGCGCGTGGCCGTAAATGACTTCGAAGGTCAGCGACAGGCGCCCGTCTTCGCCTTTGACGAGCTGGCGGCCCAGCGCGTCTTCAAGCCGCGCCTTCCAGGCCCGTCCGCGCAGGGCCGGAAAGCGCCCAGGGTGGAAGTTGCGGCCCAGCTCGGTGAGATCCTGCAGCAGTCGCGCCGGTGTCGCATAAGTCAATGTGATGCGCTCCATGTCCATCACCGGTTCGGCAAAACCGGTCTGCACCAGCATGTCGCCCCAGTCGTGCATGTCGGTCAACTCGTGGCCCGCGGGCGGCCAGCCCAGTTGCGCGTAGACCTCGCGCAGCTCTTTCGCGGTGTCGGGGCCCAGGCATGAAAACATCAGGAAACCGTTGACCTTGAGCGCCTGGTGCCATTGCGCCAGCAAGGCCTGCGGGTCGGCCGATTCGTGCAGCGCCATATTGGCCCACAGCATGTCGGCGCTGCCGGGCGGCGGCGCTTCGAAGCGCACCGGGGCTGCGGTCCAGCGCCGTGGCTTCCACCAGGGGGCCACGATGTGCTTTATGGCCTGCTGTTGGCGCTCCGGCCCGTTTTCCAGCACGAAGGCCGTCGCACCCGGATAGGTTTTCGCCAGTTGCGCATGGGCCTGCAGCCCGCCGCGCAGCGCGCCCCAATGCACCCAGGTTTGAGGCTGCAGCTTGATCCACTGCAGGCGGTCCATCATGCGGCGCGCCACTTCCTCATGCAGCCACGGCGAGGCCAAAGGCGCGCTGCGCTCCCAGCGGCTCACGGCAATTGGGTCCAACGTGGGCGGGCGTTCGGTGGGGGTCATGGAGGAAGGCAAAGGAAGAGAACGTGTATCGCTGAAAAGTACGCGAGTATATTGACACGGTGTTCACACGCTTGCTTGCTCCCTCCGCATTCCTGTCACGCATTCCCGGCTTTGCTTCAGGCTTTGCCTCCGGCATCGCGAGCCAGTGCGCGGTCTGCCGCAGCTGGCCCGCGCGGCAGGTATGCGGGCCTTGCGTGGCCCGTTTTGCGCCGCCGGCACTGCGCTGCATGTGCTGCGCCCTTGCCTTGCCGGCCGATCTTTCCGGAGGCCTTCGAACAGGCCCGCCGCTATGCGGCACCTGTGCCATCGAAGCGCCCCCGCTGGACCGCGCCTTCGCTGGCGTGGCCTATGCCTACCCCTGGTCCACGCTGGTCGCCGGCTACAAGTTCGGCGAGCGGCATGGCTGGGCCGCTTTTTTCGCCGGCCTGCTGCTGCAGTCGCCCGGCCTTGCCCAGGTGTTTGGCGAACTGGGGCCCGAAGACTGGCTGCTTCCGATCCCGCTGTCGGCTGAGCGCTTGCAGGCACGCGGCTTCAATCAGGCCTGGGAGCTGTGCGCCGCGCTGGCCCGGCAGACACAGACACCCGCCCGCCCCGACGCCGGGCTGCTGCTGCGCGTCAGGCACACGCGCCCGCAAAGCCAGCTCAAACGCAAGGAGCGGCTGGCCAACGTCAGGAGCGCCTTCCAGGTCGACCCGCTGCGCGCGGCGGAACTGCGGGACCGGCGCGTGCTGCTGGTGGACGACGTGATGACCAGCGGCGCCTCGCTGTACACCGCCGCGCAGGCTTTGCGCGACGCGGGCGCCGCGCATGTCACAGCGGTCGTTTTTGCCCGAACCGCACCCGCGTAGGGCCTGGCCCTAGAATCCCGGGCTCCGCTTCACCGGTCTCCCGCATGTTCAATATCGTTCTGGTCGAACCCGAAATCCCGCCCAACACCGGCAACGTGATCCGGCTGGCGGCCAACACCGGCTGCCGGCTGCACCTGGTGGAGCCGCTGGGCTTTTCGATGGACGACAAGCACATGCGCCGCGCCGGACTCGATTACCACGAGTACGCGCAGCTGCTGCGCCATGCCAGCTGGCTGGCCATGCTCGAAAGTGAGCAACCACCCGCGGACCGCCTGTTTGCCATGACCACCCGGGGTTCGGGCAGCATCTACGACGTGCGTTTCCAGCCCGGCGACTGGCTGGTGTTTGGGTCGGAAACCCGCGGCCTGGCGCCGGAGCTGCGGGACTCCTTTGCCCCTGCCCAGCGCCTCAAAGTGCCCATGCGGCCCGGCCAGCGCAGCCTGAACCTCTCCAACAGCGTGGCCGTCACGGTGTTTGAGGCCTGGCGGCAGAATGGTTTTGGCGGCGCGGCGCAAGCCTGACGACCGGCTGACGGCCTGCCAACCGTCCATCTGAGGCCGGTCCAAATGCCTTGCCAGGAACTAGGTACAAACCCTATGATTCACCCTTCGACTTTTTTAAGCGCGTGGATGCCGACACCCGGCGATTCCGGCCTTATCCCTTCCCATAGCCCCAGTTCACAAGACTGGCTGGAGTCTTCAGTGAACATGGTCATCAAGCGTATTTTTGGCAGGGCGGCGCCTGCTTTTTCCGATTCGGGGCGCCCCGTCGACCGCGTACCGCTGGAACAGGTCCGCGAAAGCCTGCTGGCCTTGCTGCACGACTGCCGCGACATGCGCTCCCAGCGGGTCATCTACCAGATCAACGTGGCCAAGACGCCGGCCGAACTGTGGCTGCTGCGCAGCGACCTGCACCAGTGCATCGCCCAGGCGCATAGCCAGGGTGAAGCGGCGGAGCGCATCAACAGCCTGATCGAAGTGTTTGAGGGCTGGCTGCCGGCCGGCCAGCTGCTGCGCATCTAGGCGCCCGGACTCCCCGCCCGCTCAGGGATAGCGCCGCACCAGCGACTCGGCCACGCACACCGGTTTGGCCGAGCCCTCACGTTCCACCGTCACCTCCCAGGTCATCTGCATGCCGTCGCCGGCAATGGCCTCGGTCGCCAGCAGCTTCATGCGCCCCCGCAGGCGGCTGCCCACCGGCACCGGCGCCGTGAAGCGCACCTTGTTGAGGCCATAGTTCACGCCCATGCGCGAGCCGGTGATGTCAAAAGACGACTCAAAAAAGCGCGGCAGCAGCGACAAGGTCAAAAAGCCGTGCGCGATCGGCCCGCCAAACGGCCCGGCGGCGGCTTTTTCGACATCGACGTGTATCCACTGGTGGTCGCCCGTGGCTTCGGCAAACAGGTTGACCTGCTGCTGGGTGATGGTGATCCAGTCGCTGACGGCGACTTCCTGGCCGGTGCAGGCGGCCAGTTCGGCCAATGTCTCAAAAATTCTCATGGCGCCACTGTAACGGCACCCATGCGCGCGCTTTGTCGGCTCAGCGACAAGCCGCCGCGCAAAAACCCGCTCTCAGCGGTCCAGCCACTGGCAGATGGCTTTCCACTGTTCCATGTCTTTTTCAACCCGGCTGGGCGCCACGTCGAACAGGGTCAGGCCGCGGGCCGCCAGGTGGATGTAGTTCTGCGTGTCGCGCAGGTAGCCCAGCACCGGTAGCCCCAGGCCTTCGACGAAGGCGCGCAGCTTGTCGGCGGCGATGGTGCGCGAATCCACGCGCATGCCGACGATGCCCACCTGCATCTTGCCGGCGTGTTTGTGTTCGGCGAGCTGGTCCAGGAAGGTGCGAGTGGCGAAGATGTCGAACACGCTGGGCTGCAGCGGCACGATGACCTTGTCGGCCAGCTTGAGGACGTCGTTGAAGCGCCAGCCGTGCAGGCCGCCGGGGGTGTCCAGCACCACGTGCGTCGTGCCCCTGGGCGGCTTGACGATCAGGTCGGCGTTCACATCCCAGGTGGCGATCTGCCGGGCGGCCGGCGGCCTGAGGCCCAGCCACAGCCGCGAAGACTGCTGCCGGTCGGCATCCCCCAGCATGACCGAATGGCCCTGGCTGGCGAAATATCCGGCAACGTTGGTGGCCAGCGTCGTTTTGCCGACGCCCCCCTTCGGATTGGCGATCACAACCACGGGCATGCGAATCTCCTCGGTTTGGAACTTGTCGTTCCTGGGAACTCTTGGTCTTGCTTTTCCGCTATGGTAACGGCATGGACAGCGTTATCACAACCACAGAAAAACCCACGGGCCAGACCGCCAACCCTGACATTTATGTCATTGCAGCCCATCCGGCCTGGCGCGAATCGCGGGTCAACCGCCCCCTGATGGAGGCCGCGCGGGCCCAGCCCCGCGTGCGGGTGCAAGACCTTTACTCGAGTTATCCGGACTACGCCATCGACGTGCCCAGGGAGCAGGCCGCCCTGGAACGCGCGCAGCTGGTGGTGCTGCTGCACCCCATCCAGTGGTATTCCATGCCCCCGCTGCAAAAGCTCTGGCTCGACGACGTCTTCAGCTACGGCTGGGCTTACGGCGAAGGCCACGGCGACGAGAACCACGGCAAGGGCCGGGCGCTGCAAGGCAAGGACTTGTGGCTGGTCGCCACCACCGGCGGCCCCGAGGACTCCTACCACCCGCAAGGCTACAACCGCTACTTTTTTGACGCTTTCCTGCCCCCGTATGAACAAAGTGCGGCGCTGTGCGGCATGCGCTTTTTGCCGCCGCTGGTGCTGCACGGCGCCCATAGCGTCGACCGGCAAACCGTCGCCAGCCACATCGCCACCTTCAGCCAGCGCCTGCAAAGCTACCCGGACTGGCCCGAACTCGAAGACCTGGAGCAGTGTGCCGCCTGCGTGGTGCCCATGAAGGACCGGCTTGTCGAGCACGAAGCCGCTGCCGTGAGGGCCCTCTGATGGAGCACGCGCCAACCTGGCTGGTCAACAGCTTTATCTATCTTGCGGCCGCGGTGATCTCGGTGCCCCTGGCCAAAAAACTCGGCCTCGGTTCCATCATCGGCTACCTGGCCGCCGGCATAGGCATAGGCCCCTGGGGCCTGGGCCTGGTCACCAATGTGCAGGACATCCTGCATTTCGCCGAATTCGGCGTGGTGCTGATGCTGTTCCTGATCGGCCTTGAACTCGAACCCAAACGCCTGTGGAACCTGCGCCGGCCCATCTTCGGCTGGGGCAGCGCGCAGGTGCTCGGCTGCGCCGCCCTGCTCACCGGCACGGCCATGGCCTTCGGCGTGGGCTGGCAGACGGCGCTGGTTGCCGGGCTGGGCCTGGCGCTGTCGTCGACCGCGATCGCGCTGCAGGCCATGGGCGAGCGCCACCTGATGCCGACCTCGAGCGGGCAGGCGGGCTTTTCCATCCTGCTGTTCCAGGACGTGGCGGCCATCCCCATCCTGGCGCTGCTGCCGCTGCTGGGCGCCATGGCCGGCGACAACGAGGCCGTCAGCCACAGCGGCCGGGCACTCGAAGCGCTGAAGATCGTCGGCGCCATCGCCGCCATCATCCTGGGCGGCCGCCTGCTGTTGCGCCCCCTGCTGCGCTGGATCGCCAACAGCGGCACGCCCGAGATCTTCACGGCTGCTTCGCTGCTGCTGGTGGTCAGCATCGCGGCGCTGATGCAGTTCGTCGGCCTGTCCATGGCGCTGGGCGCCTTCCTGGCCGGCGTGCTGCTGGCGGAAAGCGAATACCGGCGCGAGCTGGAAACCGACATCGAGCCCTTCAAGGGCCTGTTGCTGGGCCTGTTTTTCATCGCCGTGGGCATGAGCATCGATTTCGGCGTGCTGTTGCGCTCGCCCGGCCTGATGGCCGCCATCCTGGTGGGCTTTCTGGGCCTGAAGCTGGCCGTGATCTACGGCCTGGCCAAACTCATGAAACTGCCCTTCCAGGAGCGCCCGGTGTTCGCGGTGCTGCTGGCGCAGGGCGGCGAGTTCGCCTTCGTGGTGTTCCAGGCGGCCGCCGGCGCACAGGTGTTTTCCGCCGAGACCGCATCGCTGCTGATAGGCGCGGTGGCGCTGTCCATGCTGCTGAGCCCGCTGCTGCTGGTGGCCGTCGACAAATTCTGGGTGCCGCGCTACGCCAACTGCAACCTGCCCCAGATGGAGGAAATCTCCGAGCAGCAGGAAGCGCCCATCATCATCGCCGGCTTCGGCCGCTACGGCCAGATCGTCGGCCGCATGCTGCTGGCCCAGGGCATCCCGGCCACCGTGCTGGACCACGACGCCGAGATGATAGAAACCGTGCGCGCCTTCGGTTACCGCGTCTTCTACGGCGACGCCACGCGCCTGGACCTGCTACGCACCGCCGGCGCGGCCACCGCCAAGATCCTGGTGTTGTCGGTGGACGACATGGAGCAGTCGCTCAAGATCGTCGACATCGCGCGCGAGAACTTCCCGCAGATGCAGATCGTCGCCCGCGCGCGCGACGTGACGCACTGGAACGCGCTTCGCGACCGCGGCGTGATGCTGGTCGAACGCGAGGTCTTCGAGTCCAGCCTGCGCAGCGCGCGCAGCGTGCTGGAGCTACTGGGCCAGCCGCCGCACGAGGCGCGCCAGGCCGCCATGCGTTTTCGCCAGCACAACCTCGACCTGTTTGAACGCATGTACCCGCACCGCAAGGACCGCACCAAGGTCATCGCCGTGGCCACACAGGGGCGGCTGCAGCTGGAAGAACAACTGGCCCAGGAGCGCCAGCAACAGGCGCAGCGCCGGCCCGCCGGCTGGCAGGACGGCCCGGAAGCGCCGAAGGCGGAATAAACAGGCAAGCGGCAGGAAAGAGCCTCTTGAGAGATCCCCGCCTCGCGCTTGGCTCTTGAGTTAGCGCCTGAGCTGTTCGGCCTCGCGCCGCCGCTGTTCCATCGCGCGGCGCTCCACACACACCGCATGGTTGGTGAAAGCCGGCTTGGCGCATTGATCGTTCATGCAGATCTGGAAACCGATGAGCATGCGGTCTTCGCAGGCCTTGCGCGGGTCGCCGGACGACACGGACGGCGCCGGTGCGGCGGCATGCTCGGCGGCCGCGGGCACAGCTGCGGTACCACCGGTTTTGGCCTGCGCGGCTTGCTGTTTGGCAAGCCGTTCCTTCTCCAGGGCAGCCTTCCTGGCCGCGAGGGCCTGGGCCGCCGCGGCCTTGGACGCCGGTGACAGGGGTGCGGCAGCCGCCACCGGGGCCGAAGCCGGCGCCGCCGCGGGCTGGGCCTGCGCGGCCTGCACCACCGGCTCCGCAGCCTTCGCCGTCGCGGGCGGGGCACCGGCATCGACCGCAGCCGCCGGCTGGACGGACTCGGCAACCGGCACCTTCGGTTTGCTGAACTGTTTGATGCCGATGCCCAGAATGGCAAGACCCACCAGCCCCGCCACGCCCAAGGCAAGGTAGCGCGACGTCGGTACTGAAGTCTTGGCGGTGGCGGTGGCTGGCTCTGCCGGGCGGGATTTGCGCCTGGACTCCGTCTTCGACGGCCTGGCGGAGGACTCGGTGGCGGCAACCGGCGCCGCAAGCTTGTTTGCGGCGACTGCGGCCACGGCGCGCGCCGCGGCAGGCTTGGCTTCTGTTGGTGCCAGGGCGGCGTCGCTGAACACGGTTTCAGGCCACTCGGAAGCTTGTTCCTGCACTTGCGGCTGTTGTACCTGCGGCTGCGCTGGCGGCTCGGCCTGCGCCGGCATGGCCATGACCGGCGCGCCCAGGCGCGTGGCATCCGGGTCGTCCGCGGCGGGTGCGGGCGGCATGGCGGGAGATGTCACCGGCGCCTGCGCCGCGGCTTCCTCCAGCGCCTTCCAGGCCATGTCGGTCGACGTGCCCGAACTACTTGCCCCGGGGACGGACGCGTCCTGGCCCGCCGGTCGCGGAACGATCAAGGTGCCGGTGCCCAGGCGCCTGCCGATGTCGGAATCCTCACCACCGGGCACGCCCATCTTCTTCAGGCGGCGGCGCGCCAGGTCGGCATAGATGCCGGAAGGGAACCTGGTGAGAAAGCCCTGGATGTCCTCGACATCCATGGATTCCTTGATCTCTTTCCAGTAAACCAGCTCGAGTTCCTGCGTCACCACCGAGATGTTGGCGCTGGTACCGGACTGCAGGTCGACCAGCGCCTCGCCGGCCAGCAGCGTCGACGTCCAGGTCGAGTTGGTACCCGGCCCGGGCGGCAGCGCCGGCGGCAGCACCTTGGTGTCGGCCGCTTCGCGGGCTGCGGCCTGCAGCGCCGCGAGGAAGTCCTGGGCGCTCGCATAACGCTGGTCGCGCGACTTGGCCAGGGCTTTGGCTACCACCGCATCGATCGCCGCGGGCAGCTTGGGGTTGAAGCTGCTGGGCGCGGCGGGCGTGTGGCCCACGATCTGCTGGATGGTGGAGAAATCGGTGTCGCCGTCGAAGGGCCGCTTGCCCGTCAGCAGCTGGTACAGCACGATGCCGGCGGCGAACAGGTCGGCCCGCGCGTCTATGGGACGGCCCTGCACCTGCTCGGGCGACATGTATTTGAGCGTGCCCACCATGGAGCCCTGCGTGCGCGTGGCCTCGCCCGAATCCTGGATGCGCGCCACGCCGAAGTCGGTGAGCTTGACCCGCCCGCTGGTCTCTATCAGCAGGTTGGCCGGCTTGATGTCGCGGTGGACGATGCTTTGCCGGTGCGCGTAATCCAGCGCCGACAGCAGGTCGCCCATGATGCCCAGGGTCTGCTCCAAGGTGTAGAGGTCACCCCTGTCCAGGTGGTGTTTAAGGTCGTCGCCGTCGACGAACTCCATCACCAGGAAAGCGATATCGCCGTCGCGGTCGGAATCGTAGACGCTGACGATGTGCGGGTGCTGCAGGCGCGCCGCCGAGCGGGCCTCGGTGCGAAAACGCACTTCGTATTCGGCGGCCGCCTCTTCCGAGAGGTTCTCCACCTTGATGGTCTTGATCGCCACGCGCCGGTCCAGGTTCGGGTCGCGTCCCTCGTACACCAGCCCCATCGCGCCCTTGCCGAGGACGCTGATCAGATCGTATCGGCCAAGCTTCTTGAGACTCATGAGGAGATGGAATTGGGCGAAATGGGCTGGGTGGCAAAAAAGGCGGGATGGCCTGCGGGCTGCCCAGAAGCCCGGCTACGTCTTGAAACAAAAATCGATTCTAGCTTGCATCGCCGGGAGGGCAAACCTTTGAAAAACAGTAACTTTTTCCGGCCCGCCGCAGCCATCGGCGATCAGGTGCGTATCGAAAACGCCACCAGCGGCGCGTTGTCGTCCTTGCGGTCGCAGCCCGGCACGATGTGGCCGCTGCCCACCAGGTAGCACTCGGTGCGCCGCAGCACCACGGCTTCGCTCTGGTTGCCCAGGTAGACCCAGGTGCCGTAGCTGGAGGCGTCGGTCAGCACAAATTGCCCGCCGCGCCACTCCAGCGTGGCATGCATGCGCGAGACGCGCGGGTCGTTCAGGTTCAGCGCCGCGTCGGCGCCCCGGCCCAGCGCCAGCTTGCTGCTTTTGGCGTCCAGCCGCACGGTCTGCCCGGCAAAGCTGAGCTCCAGGAAGGCCTGGCTGGGCGAGGCGAACATGGAGCGCCCGGCCATGGTGGCGTCTTCGTCGCGGCCGGTCTGCCATTCGACCCGATAGACGTGGCTGGCTTCAGCCCGGCCGCGCAGGTACATCGGGCCCATGCTGCGCAGGGCGGCCCTTTGCACCGGCAGCAGCGCCGTCCAGACGTTTTCGGTGGTGAGGATTTGCGCGGCGCCGGCCAGGTCGGCCAGACGGGCGGCGGAGTTCACGGTGTCACCGAAGCAGTCGCCGTCGATCTCGACCACTTCGCCCGACTCAATGCCCATCTGCATCTGCACCGGTGCGCCGCTGCCGCCGGGCTTGATGGGCTTTTCCTGCAGGCGCTTCTGGATGCTGATGCAGGCCGAGAGCGCGTCGCCTTCATTCGGGAACACCACGAACAGGCCGTCGCCCAGCAGCTTGACGACCCGGCCCTGGTGCTGCTGGAACACCTGGCTGAGCACGCCGATGAGCTGCGTCACGAAACGCGACGCGGTCTCATCGCCCAGCCGTTCAAACATGCTGGTGCTGCCCACGAGATCGGCAAAGACAACGGTGGTCATGAAGGGAAGGTCAACTGCAATGTAAGCATATTGTTCTCATGCCCGCGATTCTCACAGAAATTCGCGAAATGCATGCCGGTAAAAGTCCCTGGGGCCGGGCTAAAACCTATTGAGGCATGGGGCCGCACTGGCGTCACACTGGACGCGAGAGGCGATTCGAGCTAAGGGACTGCTCACAAAACCCAGCGAAGCGGTCCTGGCTAGGCGCGTCGCCGCAGACAGTGCTACAGCACGGCAAGGCGGCGCAACAACGCCAGGAGGGTTTTTGAGCGGTCCCTCTCTCAATGGAAGCCGTCCCAGAGCAGCTTGCAGCCGGTCAACAGCATGCCGACATAGAGCAGGCGGTAAAACAACACCGGGCTGATGCTTCGCGCCATGCGCACGCCCATCCACACACCCAGCGGCGCCAGCGGCAGCAAGGCCAGCGAGGTCGCCATGTTGCGCAGGTCCAGCAGGCCCAGCCAGGCATAAGGAATCCACTTGGACAGGTTGATGACAAAAAAGAAGGCCGCCATGGTGGCCGTGAACTTCACCGGGCTCAGGCGCATGGGGATCACGTAGGCGCTCAGCGGCGGCCCGCCGGCGTGGGAGACAAAGCTGGTGAAGCCCGAAGTCACCGTCAGGATCGCCCCCAGCCAGCGCGGCGGCGGCGGGCTGTTGGGCCGGGGCGGGAACAGCAGGCGCTGCGCCAAAAACAACAAGGTGAATATTCCCACCAGGGCCGCGACCACCTTGGCGTCCAGCACCTTGAACAGCAGCGCCCCCACCAGCGTGCCCACCAGGCCGAAGGGAACCAGGAATTTGAGGAACTTGAAATCGAAGTCGCGGCGAAAGGCCGCCAGGCCCAGCAGGTCCATCAGCAGCAGCACCGGCATCAGGATGGCGGCGGCCTGCGGCACCGTGACCGCCAGCGCCATCACCGGCACCGCCAGGGATCCGAAGCCCGCGCCGAAGCCGCTTTTGCTAACGCCCAGCATCAGCACGGCGGGAACGGCAACGGCGTAGAAGAAGGGATCGGTGATCAGCGGGAAGCTCACGGCGTGTCTTTCGGTTTACCAACGCTCAACGCCGTGGCGTGCAGGCGTGAAAGGCAAAGGAACGGGAGGCGCCATGTTATCCGGCAACGCGGCCCACCACAGGGCAGGCCGCGCGGGAGTTCACTGAAGCCGCTCAGACGCGCTCAAGAATCACCGCGATGCCCTGGCCCACGCCTATGCACATGGTGGCCAGCGCATAGCGCCCGCCGCCCTTGTGCAGCTGGTTGACGGCCGTGGTCGCCAGCCGCGCGCCCGAGGCGCCCAGCGGGTGGCCCAGCGCGATCGCGCCGCCGTTGGGGTTGACGCGTGGGTCGTCGTCCCGCACGCCCAGCATGCGCAGCACGGCCAGGCCTTGCGCGGCAAACGCTTCGTTGAGTTCGATCACGTCCATCTGCGCCATCGTGAGGCCGGTCAGCGCCAGCACTTTTTGCGTGGCCGGCGCCGGACCTATGCCCATGATGCGCGGCGCGACGCCGGCTGTCGCCATCCCAACCACTCGCGCCTTCGGCGTGAGGCCATTCTTTGCGGCGGTGGCCTCATCGGCCAGCAGCAGCGCGCAGGCGCCGTCGTTCACGCCGCTGGCATTGCCGGCGGTCACCGTGCCGTCGGGCCGCACCACGCCCTTGAGCTTGGCCAGCGCTTCGAGCGAAGTCTCGCGCGGGTGTTCGTCCTTGCTGACCACAATCGGGTCGCCTTTTTTCTGGGCAATCGTCACTGGCGTGATCTCGGCGTCGAAGTAGCCGGCCTTTTGCGCGGCCACGGCTTTCAGCTGGCTGGCCAGCGCCATCTTGTCCTGGTCTTCGCGGCTGATCTTGTAATCGGTCGCCACGTTCTCGGCGGTTTCGGGCATGGCGTCCACGCCGTACTTTTCCTTCATCAGCTTGTTGATGAAACGCCAGCCGATCGTCGTGTCATAGACCGCGTTGGCGCGGCTGAAAGCGCTTTCGGCCTTGGGCATTACAAAGGGGGCGCGGCTCATGCTTTCAACGCCGCCGGCGATCATCAAGGTGGCCTCGCCCGACTTGATGGCGCGCGCCGCCGTGCCCAGCGCGTCCAGGCCCGAGCCGCACAGGCGGTTGATGGTGGCGCCCGGCACGTCCATGGGCAGGCCGGCCAGCAAGGCTGCCATGCGCGCCACGTTGCGATTGTCTTCGCCGGCCTGGTTGGCGCAGCCGTAGATCACGTCGGTGACGGCCTGCCAGTCCACCTTGGGGTTGCGCGCCATCAGCGCCTTCAGCGGGGTCGCGCCCAGGTCGTCGGTGCGCACGCTGCTCAGGGCGCCGCCGTAGCGGCCGAAGGGGGTGCGGATCGCGTCGCAGATAAAAGCTTGGGTCATGGTGTGTCTTTTTCCGAAGAGGGTGAAGTTCAGGCGGCCGCAATCGGCAGGCCGACCAGTATTTCGAGTTCCGCGTGCGTGAGGCCTTCGACGGTGTCGATCAGCTTCAGGCCCTGCGGCGTGCATTCCAGTGTCGCGAGATCTGAATACACACGCTTGACGCAGCCTATGCCGGTCAGCGGGTAGCTGCATTGGCTCACCAGCTTGCTGGCGCCCTGCTTGGTCAGCAAATCCATCATGACCCAGGTCTGCCGCGCGCCTATGGCCAGGTCCATGGCGCCGCCCACCGCCGGAATCGCGCCGGGCTCGCCGGTGCTCCAGTTGGCGAGGTCGCCGGTGGCCGAGACCTGGAAGGCGCCCAGCACGCAGATGTCGAGGTGGCCGCCGCGCATCATCGCGAAGCTGTCGGCATGGTGAAAAAACGCGCCGCCCTTGAGCAGCGTCACCGGCTGCTTGCCGGCGTTGATCAGGTCGTAGTCTTCCTGGCCTTCGGCGGGCGCCGGGCCCATGCCGAGGATGCCGTTCTCGCTTTGCAGAATGACCTCGCGGCCGGCCGGCAAATGGTTGGCCACCAGCGTGGGCTGGCCTATACCGAGGTTGACGACGGCACCGTCAAAAATATCCTGCGCGACGCGGGCTGCGAGCTGGTCCTTGCTGCGGCGTTGGTAAGTCATGGTCATGCCGCTTTCTTGAGGCCGCCGGCTTGGGTGGCTATGCGTGGGATTTTGACGACGTGGTGGACGAAGATGCCCGGCGTCACGATGGTCTCAGGGTCAAGGTCACCGAGCTCGGCGATCTCGTGCACGGTGGCGATCGTCTTTTTGGACGCCGTCGCCATCACCGGGCCGAAGTTGCGCGCCGCCATGCGGTAAGTCAGGTTGCCCCAGCGATCGCCGCGTTCGGCCTTGATCAGGGCCACGTCGCCGTAGATCGGCATCTCGAGCACGTACTGCCGGCCGTTGATCTCGCGGGTTTCCTTGGCGCTGCCGTCGGCGTTCAGGGCCAGTTCGGTGCCATAGCCCGTGGGGCAAAAGAACGCGCCTATGCCGGCGCCCGCGGCGCGAATGCGCTCGGCCAGGTTGCCCTGTGGCACCAGTTCAAGCTCCAGCTTGCCGCTGCGGTACAGCCCGTCAAACACCTGGCTGTCGGCCTGGCGCGGAAAGCTGCAGATGATCTTGCGCACGCGCCCGGCCTTGAGCAGCGCGGCCAGGCCGACCTCCGCATTCCCCGCGTTGTTGTTCACCACCGTGAGGTCTTTGGCGCCCTGCGCGATCAGGCCGTCAATCAGCTCGTTGGGAATGCCCGCGGTGCCGAAGCCGCCTATCAGCACCGTTGAGCCGTCTTTCACATCCGCCAGCGCATCGGCGACGGAAGCGGCAATCTTGTTGATCATCCAGAAGTCTCCAGGTACGGCGGTTGCCTCACATTGAATGAGGGCCGCGTCAAATATTGTTCGACATTAGAACAAGAGTTCGTATAATGAATTTTAGGAGATTTCCCGCACCATGGCAAACGCCGCATCCACGCCCGCCACAGCCCACAAGCCGGGCGACGGCTACGTCCAGTCCTTCGCGCGCGGGCTGGAGGTCATACGCTCTTTCAGCACCGACGCGCCGCGCCAGACGCTGACAGAGGTCGCCGGGCGCAGCGGCCTGAGCCGCGCGGGCGCGCGCCGCATCCTGCTGACGCTGGAAACGCTGGGGTATGTGCACAACGACGGCAAGCTCTTCAGCCTCACGCCGCGCATCCTGGACCTGGGTTTTGCCTACCTGTCCTCCATGCCAATCTGGAACCTGGCCGAACCCGTGATGGAAGCGCTGGTCGGCGAGGTCAAGGAATCGTGCTCGGCTGCGGTGCTGGACGGCACGGACATCGTCTACGTGCTGCGCGTGCCCACGCACAAGATCATGAGCATCAGCCTGGGCGTGGGCTCGCGCCTGCCGGCTTACTGCACCTCCATGGGCCGCATGTTGTTGTCGGCCCTGCCCGGGGCCGAACTCATAAAGTGCCTGCAGGCCTCAACATTGACGGCCCGCACCAAATACACCGTGACCGACGTGAAAGAGCTGGCGGCCAAGGTCGCGCAGGCGCGCAAGCAGGGCTGGTCGCTGGTGAACCAGGAACTGGAAGAAGGGTTGGTGTCCATGGCCGCGCCCATCACCAACCGCGCCGGCCAGACAGTGGCCGCCCTCAACATCAGCGGCCAGGCCAACCGCACCAGCGCCAAGGCCATGCAGGAAAGCATGCTGCCGCAACTGCTGGCGGCGGCGCATGCGATTTCTCGCATGCTGAGCGTGCAACGCAGTTGAGGCTGATGGAACAGCTCAGTTCTTTTTAAAACCCACGACAAGTACGACCGCACCGAGAACGATGGCGCCCAGGCTCAGCCACTGCGGAATGTTGACCGACTCTTTTTCTTTCACGGTCAGCTGGATGGGGCCCAGCTTGGCGGCCGTCGTGTCCTTGGTGAAGCTGAAGCCGCCGGTGAAAAATCCGGCCAGGCCCAAAACGATCAGGACAATGCCTGTGATGCGTGCTGCGTTCATCTGAAATCTCCTCGCCGGGCTTGTGAATGGTTATGGAGTGGCCTTGCCCCGGAACTTCGCCACTGTGCTTCGTAATGTAGGCAGGGGCAGAGAAGCTGTCTGTAGGACGTAGCCAGCCAGCCCTGTGGCCCGAGCACTGAAAAGCACAACCCCAGGCCGGCATTGGAAAACACCCGCGTGATACGCTTTCGTCCATGTTCACGCCCTCACAAGCCGACGTTCGTCGCTTCTTCTGCTCCGTCTATGCCAAGGCCCGCGCCGGCCAGCCCATGGAGGCGATTGAAACCCTCGCCAGCCAGTGGATCGAAGAGCATCCCGAATACCATGCGGATTTCGCCGATGCCGACGGTGCGCTGGAAAAGATGTACGACGTCGAGGCCGGCAAGACCAATCCGTTTTTGCACCTCTCCATGCACCTGTCGATCAGCGAGCAATGCTCCATCGACCAGCCGCGCGGCATACGCCAGGCCGTGGAACTGCTGACGGCCAGGCGCAACTCCCTGCACGACGCCCACCATGAAACCATGGACTGCCTGGGACAGATGGTCTGGGAGAGCCAGCGCGCGGGGCGCCCGCCCGACGGCGCCGCGTACATAGACTGCGTTCAACGCCGGGCAACAAAAGACTGACCAACAAAAAAGCCGCTTGATGAAGCGGCTTTTTTGTTGGGCGGGATCTTCCGGCTTAGCGGAATTTCTTCTGCGGAATGGTCTTCAGGTCGCCGTCGATAGAGGCCAGGTAGTTGGCCAGCAGCTTCAACTCGGTATTGGTGTAAGGCTTGATCATGGCGCCCATGACGGCATTGCCGCGGCCGACCTTGGGGTTGCCGGGCTCCATCTTGTAGGCTTTCAGGGCCACAAAGAGATAGTCGGCGTGCTGGCCGCCGATCTTGGGGTATCCCTCGCCCGGAAGGCTGAAGTTGGTGCCGTGGCAAGACGCGCAATTGGCTTTGTCCAGCAGGGCCTTGACTTCGGCGCTGGGTTCCCTGCTGGGCTTGGCTATTTCGGGAGCCTTGGCCGATGAGGCGGCCTGGGCCGGCGCGGCGGCGGCCTTGGCCAATTCGGCTGCCTTGGCCAGCTCGGCGGCCGTCATGCCGTCGACGCTGTAGTGGGCGGCGAGGTCGGCGATGTCCTGGTCGGTCAGGGAGTCGGCGATGGCGCGCATCGTCGGATGTTTGCGTTCGCCTTTTTTGTATTCGTTGAGCGCGGCGACGATGTATTTGGCGCTCTGGCCGGAAATTTTCGGGACCTTGTAGACCTCGGGGAAGGAGGCCTGGTAACCCTGGATGCCGTGGCAGCCGATGCACATGGCATTCTTGGTTTCGCCGGCCTTGGCGTCGCCCTTGACTTCCTGGGCCAGGCTGGCAGCCGTCGCACAAGAGACAGCAACGGCGAATATCGTGGTGAACAGCTTATTCATTTTGCGCGCACAATCAGGTGGGAATTCATCTTATAAACAACCCCGGATTATATCTGGGCCTGTTGCCCCCAAGCACCGGCTGTTTTTCAAACCAAGAGAATAGCCCCCCAAACCCGCCCACATTGACGCCAGACCATGAAATTCCAAGGATCCAAGAACTACGTCGCCACCCAGGACCTGATGCTTGCCGTGAACGCCGCCGCCGCCCTGAAAAAGCCGCTGCTGGTCAAGGGCGAACCCGGCACCGGCAAGACCATGCTGGCCGAGGAAGTGGCCGAGTCGCTGGGCCTGCCGCTGTTGCAATGGCACATCAAATCGACCACCAAGGCGCAGCAGGGCCTCTATGAATATGACGCGGTGTCGCGCCTGCGCGACTCGCAGCTGTCCACCGTCGACGGCGGCGAAAAAGTCAAGGACATCCACAACTACATCGTCAAGGGCGTGCTGTGGCAGGCCTTCACCTCGGAAACGCCGGTGGCGTTGCTGATCGACGAGATCGACAAGGCCGACATCGAATTCCCCAACGACCTGCTGCGCGAGATCGACCGCATGGAGTTCTATGTGTACGAAACACGCGAACTCATCAAGGCCAGGCACCGCCCGCTGGTGTTCATCACCTCCAACAACGAAAAAGAACTGCCCGACGCGTTTTTGCGCCGCTGCTTTTTCCACTACATCAAGTTCCCCGACGCCGACACCATGAAGCAGATCGTCGACGTGCATTTCCCGGATCTCAAGAAAGAGTTGCTAACGGCCGCGATGAAAACGTTTTACGACGTGCGCAACCTGCCCGGCCTCAAGAAGAAACCGTCGACCAGCGAACTGCTGGACTGGCTCAAGCTGCTGGTCGCCGAAGACATCCCGCTGGACGCCCTGCAAAGCAAGGACGACAAGGTCGCCGTGCCGCCGCTGGTGGGCGCGCTGCTCAAGAACGAGCAGGACGTGACCCTGTTCGAGAAGCTGGTTTTCATGCAGCGCAACAATCGCTGAACACGGGATTCACACATGAGCCAAAAATCCTTGCTGGTCGAAGGCCTGTCCGACGCGGTCGGTTTTGTCGGCGGTGCGCTGCTCGGCTTCTGGGCCGGCCATCTGCTCGGCTTCGATATTTTTGAATCCGGCTACGGCAACGGTGCCATCGCCGGCATCGTGCTGGTCGGCCTGGGCGGCGGCGGCGGTTTGCAAGTTGCGCGGGCCTGGCGCGCCCGCCGCAAGAAAGCCGACTGACCCGCAAACACCTGACCGGAAGACGCCCATGCAGCACTCAACAGCCCCCGTCCGCCGCGCAGCCCTCCACGGCAGTTGCCTGGCCGCATTGCTGGCCCTGGCACTTCTCCCCGCCCCGTCCCATGCCTTCTGGGGCGCCCTCGCCAAGCTCGGCTCCGCTGCCGGAAAAGGCACAGCCGCCGCCGGTGCCGCCGGCAAAGGCGCGGCCGGCGCAGCGGGCGTGGCCGGCGCTGTCGAGGTGACGCAGGGCGCCAATGCAGCGGCGAAGGCAGGCAAGGCCGCCAGCGCGGTGGAGCTGGGCGCGGGCGACGCGGCAGCCGCGGCCGGCGCCGCCGAACGCAATGCGGCGGCCGGCGCGGTGAACGCCGACGAACTGTCGCGCGCCTCAGGCCTGGGCAAGGCCGTGCCCGACGAAGTCGCCGCCATGCTGACGGCGCCCGGCCGAAAGCTCAGCGATGTGCCTGACGCCGGCACACGCTCCTGGCTGTCGCTCCCGCGCAAGCAGCTGACGGCGACGGATGCCGACTTGATGGTCCATGACTACGTAAAGCTGCTGGAAGGCCGGCCCGCCGCCGGGCCGCCAAGCCGGCGCGCCAAGGTCTCCCTCGAATCCGAGAAGGCCGCCGCCGCGCGGCCTGTGCCGCCGCATCGCCCGGCCCCGGACGTTCCCTGGCATGCCGTGGAGCTGCTGGTGCGCGCGGCCCATGCCGGCCACGCCGGCGCCAGGACCGAACTCAACAAACTGTGCCGGGACAATCCGCGCGGCCAGGCCGCCGCGGCCTGTGCCCGGCTGCAGTCCACGTGAACACACTGCCCAACAGGAAAAGGATTGCAGGATGGCCTTCGTAGAACCCGTCACTCTCACGGCGCGCGGCGTCAAGCTGGTGCCCCTTGCGCTCGAGCACGAAGCCGGCCTCAAAGCCGCGGCCGCCGACGGCGAGCTCTGGAAGCTGCGCATCACCTCCGTGCCCGAGCCGCATGAAACCCGCGGCTACATAGAGACCGCGCTGGCCACCGCCAACCGCTTCGCCTTCGCGGTCACCGACGCGGCCAGCGGCGAGGTGCTGGGCTCCACCAGTTACCACGACATCGTGCCCAACCTCAAGCGCGTCGAGATCGGCTACACCTGGTACGCCGCGCGCTGCCAGCGCACCCACGTCAACACCACCTGCAAGCTGCTGATGCTCACGCATGCTTTCGACACCCTGGGCTGCAACATCGTCGGCTGGCGCACCGACAACTTCAACCATTCCTCGCAGCGCGCCATCGAACGCCTGGGCGCGCGCAAGGACGGCGTGCTGCGCGGCCATGCGCTGCGCCGCGACGGCACCATACGCGACACCGTGATGTACAGCCTGGCCGCCGGCGAATGGCCGGAAGTGAAGGCGCAGTTGCTGTATTTGCTGGACAAACCCCGAACCTGAGGCGCCCGCCAAGGAGTTCTCATGCTGATCGATTTTTTCTACACCCTGCGCTCGGCCAAGCTGCCGGTCTCCGTCAAGGAATACCTGATGCTGCTCGAAGCGCTGCAGGCCGGCGTGGTCGGCCCGAACAGCGACAAGCTCGACGCCTATGCGGGTGAAGGCGCCTGGAAGATCGACGACTTCTATTACCTGAGCCGCACCGTGCTGGTAAAGGACGAAAAAAACTACGACAAGTTCGACCGCGCCTTCGCCGCCTACTTCAAGGGCGTGGAGATGCTGGCCGACTTCACCAAGGACATCCCGCTCGAATGGCTGCGCAAAAACCTCGAGCTCGAACTGAGCCCCGAGGAAAAGGCCAAGATCGAAAAAATGGGCTGGGACGAGCTCATGGAAACGCTCAAGAAGCGTTTTGAGGAACAGAAGGAACGCCACGAAGGCGGCAGCAAATGGATAGGCACGGGCGGAACCTCGCCCTTCGGCGCCAACGGCTTCAACCCCCAGGGCATACGCATAGGCCAGGAAAAAAGCCGCAACAAGAGCGCCGTGAAAGTCTGGGACCAGCGCGCCTACAAGGACTACGACGACACCCAGGAACTCGGCACGCGCAACATCAAGGTCGCGCTGCGCCGCCTGCGCAAGTTCGCGCGCCAGGGCAACGTCGAAGAGCTGGACCTCGACGACACCATACGCTCCACCGCCGCCAATGCCGGCTGGCTGGACATCAAGATGGTGCCCGAGCGCCACAACAACGTGAAGGTGCTGCTGCTGATGGACGTGGGCGGCACCATGGACGAGCACATCCACCGCGTGGAAGAAATGTTCTCGGCCGTGAAAGCCGAGTTCAAGCACCTCGAGTTTTACTACTTCCACAACTGCGTCTACGACTTCATGTGGAAGAACAACCGTCGCCGCTTCAGCGAAAAATTCCCGACCTGGGACATCATCCGCAAGTACAACAAGGACTACAAGCTCATCTTCGTCGGCGACGCGACCATGAGCCCCTACGAGATCCTGCAGCCCGGCGGCAGCGTGGAATACAACAACGAGGAAGCCGGCGCCGAATGGATGCAGCGCCTGACCAACGCCTTCCCCAAGTTCGCCTGGATCAACCCCGAGCCGCAGGGCGTCTGGCAGTACCGGCAAAGCATCGCCGTGATCCAGCAACTGGTGAACCAGCGCATGTTCCCCCTCACCATCAAAGGCCTTGAGGAAGCCATGCGGCTTTTGTCCAAATAAGGACGGTCTCCTACGCAGGCACGCGGGGGTGCTCAAGTAAACTGCCCCCGTGACCCCTCCCAGCACCCACAGTTCCCAGTGCGCACGGACGGCCACCCCGGCAGGACTGATGACAGCCAGCGCCGGCCTCATCCCTGCCCTCGCCCTCTTTGCGGCCCTGCTGGCGCCCCCGGCCGGCGCGCAGACGGCTGCGCCCATGGACAGCAGCACGGCACCGCCCTCCGGCGTCACCCAGACCGCGCCCGCCCCGCCGCCGCCCCCTGAAAAAGTCACACCCGAACCCACACCGCAAGGCGCCACCGGCCCGACCAGCGCCCAGCCCGAAGTCACGGCCTTCGACATCGCGGTGCGCGCGCCGCAGCCCGTCAAGGGCCTGCTCGAAAAACACCTCGAGCTGCAGCGCTACCGCGCCGTGACCGACCTCGACGAGGCCGAGCTGGCACGCCTCATCGTGCTGGCCGAACGCAATGTGCGCAACCTGGTCGGCACGCTCGGCTATTTCAGCCCCACGATCACCATCACGCGCGAGGGCGGCACCGTGGCGTCCGGCCAGCGGCCCACCATCGTGGTGGCCGTGGAACCCGGCCAGGCCACCACCATAGGTGCCGTGGCCATAGACTTCGCCGGCGACATCGCCGAGTCGCCGGACCGTGACGCGCAAGCCCAGCGCGCCGGCATCCTGCGCGACTGGCGCCTGTCCGTGGGCCAGCGCTTCACACAAGACGCCTGGGACAGCGCCAAGACCCAGGCCCTGCGCGACCTGGTGGCGCGCCGCTACCCCGCCGGCAAGCTGGCCGGCAGCCTGGCCGACGTCGATGCGCCCGAGCACAGCGCGGCGCTCAGCCTCAAGCTCGACTCCGGCCCGCTCTACCGCCTGGGCCCCATGCAGGTCACCGGCGTCGAACGCTACGACCCGGTGCTGGTGCCGCGCCTGGCGCGCCTGACCACCGGCGCGCCCTACGACCAATACCAGCTGGTCGAGGCGCAGCAGCGCCTGGCCGCCAGCGGCTACTTCGATTCGGCCTATATCTTTGTCGACCCCGAAAGCGACCCCAACGCCGCGCCGGTGCAGGTGCAGGTGCGGGAAGCCAAATTGCAAAAAATCATCCTCGGCGTGGGCGTCACCACCGACAGCGGCCCGCGCGCCTCGGTCGAGCACACGCACCTGCGCGTGCCCGGCACCAACTGGCGCGCCGTCACCAAGCTGCAGCTTGAAAAGAAAGCCCCCTTCGCGCAAACCGAGTGGACCTCGATTCCCGATGAATCCAACTGGCGCTGGGTGGCGCTGGCGCGCGCCGAGCGCGTCGACGACGACGAACTCGTCACGCGCTCCGGCCGCCTGCGCTTCGGCCGCACCCAGGCCGGCGACCGCATAGACCGCAACGTCTACCTGCAGTACGACAGGGCCAGCGTCAGCGGCAGCGGCCAGATCAACAGCTCCGCCGCCGACGTCGGCGACGGCTCGGCCCTCACCGCCAACTACGTCTGGACCGGCCGCTACTTCGACAGCCTGATTGCCCCCAACAAAGGCTACGGCCTGGGCTTTGAACTGGGCGCCGGCAGCACCATGGGCTCGCAGCACCTGCCCCTGGGCCGCGCCGTGGGCCGCTGGCTCGGCATCGTGCCGCTGGAGCGCGGCCGCATCGCGCTACGCGCCGAAGGCGGCGCCGTGATCGCCAAGGACTCGGCCCGCATTCCCGGCACCCTGCTGTTCCGCACCGGCGGCGACACCACCGTGCGCGGCTACGGCTACCGCGACATCGGCATCAAGCTCGACAACGGCGTCATCGGCCCCGGCCGCTACCTGGCCGTCGGCAGTGTCGAATACCAGCGCCCCATGCTGAAAGACGGCCGGCCCAGCGAGTGGGAGAACACCTTTTTCATCGACGCCGGCGCCGTCGCCGACAACCCCAAAGACATGAAACCCTCCGTCGGCATAGGCACCGGTGTGCGCTGGCGAAGCCCCATAGGCCCGCTGCAGATAGACCTTGCCTACGGCGTCAAGTCCAAGCAGCTGCGCCTGCACGTCAGCGTGGGATTTGTTTTCTGATGGACACGCCCGCCACTTCCGCTGCGCCCGCAGCACCCTCCCGGCCACCCCGACCGTCACGGCCGCCGCGCCGCTGGCTGCGCGCCACGGCCTGGGCCGCGGCCGGGGTCGCCGCGCTCGCCGTCACCGCCACAGGCGGCGCCTGGTGGTGGGCCGGCACCGACGGCTCGCTGGCCACCGCGCTGGCCTGGATCGCCCGCTCGCAACCCTTGAGCGCCGAGCGCGTCACCGGTTCGCTGCGCGGCGGCGGCCACATCGACCAGTTGGTCTGGCAGCAGGACGGCCTGCGTGTGGACGTGCGTGACCTCACCCTGGCCTGGCAACCGTGGTCGCTGCTGCACGGCACGCTCAAGGTCAATCGCCTGGCCGCCGCCAGCGTGCAGGTCGACGACCAGCGCCCGCCCTCTACCACGCCCTCGGTGCCGCCCTCCGCGCTGGGCCTGCCGCTGCCGGTGCTGCTCGAAGGCTTCTCCGTCGGCCGGCTGCAATGGACCGGCGGCGCGGCGTTTTCCGCGTCGAATATCAGCGGCCACTACGCCTTCAACGGCCTGTCGCACCAGCTTGAATTGCTCAGCGCACAGTTCGCGCAAGGCCGTTACAGCGGCAAGGCCTCGCTGTCTTCACGCGGCGCGCTGCAACTCGATGCGAGCCTCAACGGAGCGCTCGATGCGCCCATCCCCGGCGGAAAAACCTCCGTGCCGCTGGCCTTCAAGGCCACGGCCAAGGGCCCGCTCACCGAGCTGCTGCTCAAGGCCGATTTGCAGATGCAAACGCAGGCGCGCAAAGGCCAGCCGCAACCGCAGGCCAGCGCCACGGCCCGCGTCATGCCCTGGGCCCCACAGCCGTTGCCGCAAGCCGACGCGAACTTCCGCGACCTCGACGTCGCCGCCTTCTGGCCCGAAGGCCCGTTCACCCAGTTGACAGGCAGCGCCAGCGTGCGGCCGGCCGACAGCGCGCCGGTGTCATCCGCTTCCGCCTGGGGCTTGCAACTGCAACTCGCCAATGCCCAGCCCGGCCCTTGGGACCAGCACAAGCTCCCGCTGGAACGGCTCGAAGGCCAGGGCGAATGGCGCGGCGGCGCGGCCCTGGTGCGCACGCTCAAGGCCAGGCTGGGCGGCGGCGATCTGCTGGCCAGCGGCGAATGGGCCGATGCGCCCGCCGGGGCCACCACGTCCAAAACCCCCGCCTGGAAACTGCAAGCCACGCTGCAACAGGTCAACCCCGCCCTGCTGCACAGCCAGCTCGCGCCGCTGCCGCTGGACGGCAAGGCCCAGGCCCACAGCCAGGGCGCAGCGATTGCCTTTGAGGCGAATGTCCAGGCGGCGCGCAACGACGCCGCCAACACAAAGAACAATCCCCTGGGCGCGCTGCGCCTGCGCGACGCCAGCGCCACCGGCAGCTGGAACGCCGAACAGGCCGGCGGCACCTTGCTGCTCTCGGCCCTGCGCGTGCGCAGCGACGACGCTGAACTGAGCGGCCAGCTCGAAGCCCAGCCCGCCGCGCAAGGCGGCAAAGGCAAGCTCACGCTGACCGCCCCCGGGCTCGATGCGCAAGTACAGGGTGAGCTGCGCCCCGCCAGCGGCAAAGGCGACTTGAGCCTGCGCGGCCGCGACATGGCCCAAGCCCTGCGCTGGCTGCAAAAGCTGCCCGGCATGCCAGCCTCACTCAAATCCGCTTCGGCCACCGGCAGCGCCGAGCTGCAGGCCGGCTGGCAAGGCGGCTGGCAAGACCCGGCCCTGCAGGCGCGGCTGGAGTTGCCCTCGCTGGACTGGCGCATGGCCGCCGCCGCACCGGCCGCCGCGGGCGCGCCTTCCACGGCGGACGCAGAGCTCATCAAGATCCGCGCCTTCCAGGCCACACTCTCGGGCCGCCTGAGCCAGGCGCAACTCAACACCCAGGGCCGCGTCGAAGCCGGCGCGCGCCGCTACACGCTGCAGCTGGCGGCCGAAGGCGGGCGCGGCGCCGCATCGCGCAACACGCCGCTCGCCGACTCAGCCTGGCAAGGCCTGCTCCAGCAACTGAGCCTCAGCGTGCAGGACCCCGCACTCGGCACAGGCGCCTGGCAGCTCAAAACCCGCAACGCCGTCCCGCTCAAATGGACGCCCTCACGCAACGGCGGCGCATTTGAAAGCGGCGCCGGTGAGGCGCTGCTGGCCGCGCCTGCTTCCGGCGCTTCAGGCACGGCCGCACCTTCGCAAGCCACACTGGCCTGGCAGCCCGTACGCTGGCGGCCAGGCCGCGAGCTGATCACCGCCGGCAAGCTCAGCGGCCTGCCCCTGGCCTGGATAGAACTTTTCGCCGGCCCGCAAATGGCCGGCGCCGGCCTGGGCGGCACACTGCTGCTCGACGGCGACTGGGACGCCACGCTGGGCGACACGCTGCGCCTCAAGGCCAGCCTGGCGCGCAGCAGCGGCGACATCACCGTGCAGGCCGAAACCGCGCAAGGCACCTCGGCGCGCGTGGCGGCCGGCGTCAAGGAAGCGCGGCTCTCGCTGCAAAGCGAAGGCGAGGCCGTCACGGTCGCGCTGCGCTGGGACAGCGAACGCGCCGGCACCGCCGACGGCCAGCTGCGCACACGCCTGGCGCGCGCACCGGCCACGGCCGGCGGCGGCTGGCTCTGGCCCGCCGACGCGCCCCTGGCCGGCCAGTTGCGCGCGCAGCTGCCGCGCATAGGCGTGTGGTCGGTGCTCGCGCCCCCGGGCTGGCGGCTGCGCGGCTCGCTCGGCGCCGACGTCGCCATCAGCGGCACACGCGCCGCGCCGCAACTGGCCGGCGACCTGCAGGCCGACGACCTGGCCCTGCGCTCGGTGGTCGACGGCATCGAGTTCGGCAACGGCAAACTGCGCGCCAAGCTCGACGGCACCCGCATGCGCATCAACGAGTTCACGCTGCAGGGCGCCGGCGACAAAGGCACGGGCGGCATCCTCACGGCCCAGGGCGAGGCCGGCTGGGTCGAAGGCAAACCCCAGGTGCAGCTCAACGCCAAGCTCGAGCGCCTGCGCGCCAGCATACGCACCGACCGCCAGCTCACCGTCTCCGGCGAGGTGCAGGCCGGCCTCAAGGGCCAGCAAAGCGAGCTCACCGGCAAGCTGGTGGTCGACCAGGCCCGCATCATCCTGCCCGACGAAGGCACGCCGCAGCTGGGCGACGACGTGGTGGTGCGCAGCACCCGCGGCGCGGCAGCCGGCCAGAAGGCGCCGGCCCAGGCCGGCAGCGACACCGCCGACCGCGACGCGCGTCCCGTCAAGCTGGCCGTCGAGCTGGACCTGGGCCGCGACTTCCGCATCCAGGGCAAGGGCATAGACACCCGCGTGCGCGGCACATTAGCCTTGAGCGGCGACAGCCTGCGCGACCCCCATCTCAACGGCACCATCAACACCGCCGGCGGCCAGTACCGCGCCTACGGCCAGCGCCTGGACGTCGAGCAAGGCATGCTGCGTTTCACCGGAGCCATCGACAACCCCATGCTGGACATCCTGGCGATACGCCCCAACCTCACGCAGCGCGTCGGCGTGCAGATCACCGGCACCGCCCTGCTGCCCCGCGTGCGCCTCTACGCCCAGCCCGAGCTGCCCGACGCCGAAAAACTCTCCTGGCTGGTGGTGGGACGCTCCTCCGCCTCCGGCGGCGCCGAAGCCGCCCTGCTGCAGCAGGCCGCCCTGGCCCTGCTCGGCAGCAAAGGCGGCGGAGGCATGTCCGGCGGCCTGGCCGCCTCGCTGGGGCTGGACGAGCTGTCCTACCGCGGCGCCTCCAGCAACACCGACGGCAGCACCACCGAAAGCGCCCTGACCCTGGGCAAGCGCTTTTCACGCAACTTCTATGCGGCGTATGAGCGAACGATTTCCGGCGCGCTGGGCACGCTCTATGTGTTCTACGACCTCTCGCAGCGCTTCACGGTGCGCGCCCAGGCCGGCCAGCAAAGCGCGGTGGATTTGATCTTCACCGTGCCTTACGACTGAGGGTGTTTCCGGGTGCGAAAGACGGGCATCCGCCACCGAATACAATCACGGCTTCTCCAAGAGAAGTGCCGCCATAGTTCAATGGATAGAACGAGTGCCTCCTAAGCGCTAGATACAGGTTCGATTCCTGTTGGTGGTACCAGGTCAAAACCCAGCCTCGGGAAAAACCAAGTTCAACCGCCCGCCCTCCTTCGCGGTGCACCTTTTACATCGCCTAACCCTTGCCAACGCCCAAGAGCTTGCGCGGCTCGAACGTGCGGTGGATCGCCCTTTCCCACTTTCCGATTTGAGAAACTGATCACCCTGCGGAATTTCACGTTCGGCCGTCAACGTTATTAATCACATTGCCACCGCAACATAAAACGGTGACGGCGTCCGACGGGGTTGGCTACACTTAAAAATCGCAGGCAGTCAAAAGAGCGGGTATGGAGTGAGGGCTCTGCCGCATCAAACAAAAGTTCCGAACCGGCTTGCAGGGATTTCGGATTTGGAGGGAGGGTCGTCATGCGAAATGCTCTATCAATGCGTGGCACGAGGTTCGCCGCGATCATTGGATCCATCCTTGTGGCCACATCGGCCACCGTGCACGCGCAGTCGTGTGCCGACGGATCGGTCCTGCAGGACTACCGCAAGGCCGCACGCGCGCGGGTTGGTGCGTCCGTCGCGGGAATAATTTCGCCTGCCGGGAACGGCGCAGTCAGCATGGTGCCTGTTTCGCAACCAGCACCATCCGGCAACTCGCCGAAGTTCGCCGCATTCTTCCTACCCGCGACGATGTTTATCAATGCGTCTCAGCTCATCGACCTCGAGGCAAAGGCAGGCGACGCGACACAGGCCTTGCCTGCCGCCTGGGGCATGCTGCTGATGCCCACGGCCGCCAGCGATTGCCGCCTCTTCCTGGTAGCGCCGTCCGATTTCGACCACGTGCTGGCTGCGAACGATGTGCGGCGAAAGCTTATCGACGCCGGATCAGCCTCCTTGTTGCTGGACGCCCTGTATCGCGCACGCTTTCCCGAGCGGCCGGCAATGAAGAACATCGTCGACGAAGGCGCATCCGACCCCTCCGGTCGTGCACTGTTTGCGGAGGTCCTGCGCGAGCCGCTGGTGCTGACCGCGCAGGCCGAAGTACTGGGAGATCCCCTGCCGACGTCAGGACCGCCGATCCTTGCCGACCTCCCACTCCTGTTCGACTGGCAGCGCTCCATGTGGCAGTTCGCGTGGCCTGAGTCGTTGCGTGCCATGAGCCTGAAGACTGGCGTCTACGGTGCGCGCGTCGAGCCGATCCTGCAGCGCGGCCCGAAGACCTGGACGGAGTCCTCCATCCGCCAGGACCTGCAGGCGTTAGAAGACACCTTGCGCGCGCTCAAGCCCATCGGCGAACTGGCGCAGGCCGACTTGGCAAACCTGGTTAAGCTTGGGGCGAGGATGAGCGACCTCCAGGTCCGCGCGCTCTACGGGCAGCAGGTCGCGATGCTGGAGCGCGAATTCGGCAACCAGTACACATTGCTCATTACTCGGATCGAATCGCACCACTCCGCGCTTTACGCCGCCTCGATCGGTGCGACGCCAATGACGCCTGCGCGATCCTTCGATACCGCCGAGCTGATGGCGTACCGTCCAAAGGCGGCGACGAAGGATTGGGACTTTAAGACCCTCGTGGTCCAGGGCGCAACAGCACTTATCCCGTCCGGCGCGCCTGACGGCGAGCTGGGCGCGGGCATAGCCTCGGCAGCGGCGAAAGGCACAGCGTACCTGCTTTTTCGTGATGCGCGTGATCCGACCACTGGTCAGGCGCGCGTCCAGCCAGAGGTCGTGGTCGCGCTGCCGGTCGATGCCTTGCTGTCGCTGGTGAGCAGCGAGCTGGATAAGCGCATGCCCGCGAACAAATGCGAACTTCGGTACAGCCATGGAGACGTGCGTTGGGACGTCCTTGACGGACAACTCGTCGGCAGTGTGGACGTCCAGGCACAGGTTTGGGCCTGCGTGCGGCACAAATGGGTGTGCTTTCGGGGGTGGAAGCCGCACTGGTGTGAAAACGAGGTGAAGACGCGGTTGTTCAAGACGCACGGCGCCGTGTCTGTCACCGCCGCGGGCAGTGTGATTGGCCAAGGCCTCACGATACTGATCACTGCAAACATCCCCTACCAAGCCACAAAAACGGCTGCGATGAACAAGGTCCTGCGCCAACCCGAATCGCGTATGTTTACGATACCACCAGTAGAAATGCAGAGCACATTCTTTGCTCGGCGTAAGGGGGGCACCGATATCTTGTGGGTAGTCACCGGCCGCATGCCCGCGATGGAACCGGGTATTGCGGCTGCCACGGCCGAAGCCCTGAAGGCTTATCTTGCAGAGGAGCAAAAGAAGTGAAAATCCGATTCTTGGCAGCGCTCGTACTACCACTGCTCATAGGAGCGTGTGGTAACGACATCAACATCTGCTATCGCGGCCAGGGTATCTGCAAGTTGCGTACGCACCGAATACCGACGCATCCGCAACCGGAGCCGCCCAAGGTAGCGGTCGTGGAACTGGAAGGGTCCGCCAAGACGTGCCGTTGCGCGCAGGCGCAGCAGTTCGCCCTACGCAATTCGGGCAGCCCCGGCGACATCTCCTGGACCACCTTCAGTCGCGAACCAGCCGACAAGGAACCCCGCAGCGTGACGACCACCCGCCTGATCGGGAAGGATGACATCCCGCTGCCCTGTACGATCGATTTGACGGAGTCCACCCAGCAGTGCCAGCGCAGCACGGTGACGATGTACGAGGGAAAACCTTATGGTGGCGATGTCAATGCCATCCTGCGCGGCATCGTAGCGACTACCGCCAAGGCTGATCTGCAAAGCATGGGCGAGTTGCCCAAGTCTGACGGCAGTTGCCCGCAAAAATGCCGCGGCACCACGGACTGCCTGCAGATGAAGGCGGGCAAGAGTGTTGACGTCGGCCGCAAAATCGCATTGGCGCTCGCACGGCCCCAGCCGGTGATTGCCAATAGCGTCATCGTGGAACTCACGGCGGCAAAGGACAACGTCTGTCAGCGCAGCGACATCGTTTTCGAAGGTGGCAAGGCCTACAACGTCGGCCTGACCGAGGGCTGCGAAATCTCGAGCAACCTGCCTTCGACGATGGGAGACCTGATCATCAACGTGCCGCGCACCGTAAGCTTTCAACACACCCCAATGGTGGGCGACAACTTCGAGCTGCGGTTCGAGCACCGGCAGGCCTCGCCCGAGCTCTCATTCAGTAACGCCGCGCTGCAATCGACCTATGGTGGGCGGGTGCTTGCCGCGACCTACGACGCGGGCAATTTCGTTATCGAAATGGAGTCGCAGCACCGCTGCGTAGCGGTGCGTGTAAATTGAAGGTCTGTGATATCAAGAGGTCACGTCAGCCCGCTCGCACCTGCGCTTGCGGAAAAATTTTGGAAATGCTCCCAGGAACTCGCCGCCTCACCCTCGATATTCCATCAACACATCCAGAGCCTCAGTGGCGCGCAGTTTCACAGCTCTAGCCTGCAACCCATCAAATAGCCGAATGCAAATAATTAACCGTGGTGATGAAGTCAAACACCGGCAATCCTGACCGGCGCCGGCTCACTTCCGAATAAGGCGGCAGGTCTGTGCATTCCAAAGTCCCGGATGCCCGGATGCTTCTGAAGCGCACCAAGCGCCGTACCCAAAACTTCCTGCTCGATGACATTGAGGTCGATCTCGGTATCCGGTTCGGCGAACATCCGGTTCCATTCCGGGCATTGCTCCAGGCCCAGGATGTGCAGGCCGTCCATGCTCACAATGCCGGCATCCCTCAGGTGTCACGCAGCCTATGGACGCGACCGGAAACACACCCGATAGCAAAACCGCCAAAACAACAGCCTTTTGATGGCATCCATTTTTCGACGTTGAATACACCCGATGGGCGGATTGAGTCGATTTCGGCTGAATTCTCCTATCAGGAATGTGCAATAAACATCGACCTCGGATATCCCAGCCCCAAGCATACGGAGTTCGGTAAATGACGAGGTTGAGACCCTTTTGGCACTATTTTCCATCTCAAAACAATGCCCACAACGCATCCCGGAAATGCATCATCAAAAAATGAGTCGCTTCAGTTTCACCCATATGCACTTGCCTTTGTGGCGTGCGCATACGGGTGCACGTGACGCAAAACACTCGACACTACAAAATCGCGCTCACAAATGTTTAGGGGGATAAATGCGATGAAGCAATTACGCAGATTTACGGGAGTCTTGTTCGTTGTAGCTACAACATGTGGGTCATGCAACTCTTGGGCGCAAGTCAATGAACCTGGAAAGTCTTGGCACTATATGGAAAATCCTGTTCTGCCCGCACCGCCTATTCCTACGGAGGAGCAACTCAAGCGCGGAGAAGATCTCTTGAATACATTGCTCAAGATCGCCTCTAACGTCAGGTTGACGGATTCCGCGGCTGTGATGCGAGAGCTAGGAGTGGATGAGCTGAACATACAGCGAAATTCGGATCACCTTTGGATTACACCCAAGCACCCAACCGACGAAGAACTACGGAAGCGAGGCTTTGAAAGTATGAATTTAGTGCAACTGCACGACCCCTATCAGCGGGGGGGACGTTCGAGACTCAGCATCAGTTTGCATTCTCAGATTACATGTGTGACGCCACAGGCGATGGAACGAAAATTAGAGAACATACAGCGAAGTCTTTGGACGCGACCAGAAACACACCCTACGCCTAAGCCCCCAAAAAAACAGCCACTTGACGGTGTCCTTTTTTCCCCACTGGATACGCCTGACGGTCGGATTGGATCAATTTCAGCAGAATTCGCTTACCAGGAATGTGCGGAAAGCATCGACTTCGGGTATCCCAGTCTTAAGTCATGACCAGGGCTGCCCCAATCTGGATGCGGTGGACCAAGCACTGATCACGTTGGCAAGCAAAATGATCTGCTGCAGCACCGGCTACTGACTCTCAATGCGCGTGGAATTGAGCAGTGAGTCCAGCCGGGCGGCGCGCTTGGTCAGTTGCTGGAGCACGACGCTGAAATCGCCGCCATCCTGGGGGCTGCCCATCGCCTTGGTCAGCGCCTGGAACAATGCCAGGTCCGCTACGGGCCGCAGCTGGTAGTTCGACGAAGCCTTGAACGCCGACAGGTCGTACAT
Source organism: Polaromonas sp. P1_H6 (assembly GCF_056405195.1). Classification (NCBI taxonomy): domain Bacteria; kingdom Pseudomonadati; phylum Pseudomonadota; class Betaproteobacteria; order Burkholderiales; family Comamonadaceae; genus Polaromonas; species Polaromonas sp. P1_H6. The sequence continues at coordinate 104,934 of NZ_JBFUCN010000002.1, read as the reverse complement.
ATTCTTCAGCGTGGCCTTTTCGGCCTCGTCGCGGCCGTAGGCCAGGAAGAATTTTTTGATGCGTTGCTGCGTTGCCGCCGGCAGGTCCTTGCGGTACAGGATCGGGTCGTTGGGAATCAGCGGCGACTCCCAGATCACTTTCACGCGCGCCATCTTGTCCGGGAACTCCGCCTGGTAGCGCTGCATATCCGCGGTGTTGTTGGTCGCCAGGTCCACCTGGCCGCCGGCTACCGCGAGGAAGTTGTCGCGGTGGCTGGTGCGGTTGATCTTCTTGAAGTGCTTCTCAGGATCGATCTTGTTCTTGGCGAACACATAGTAGTTCGGCGCCAGGAAACCCGAGATGGACTCCTTGTTGCCGGCCCCCAGCGTGTAGCTGCCCGGATGGCCGATCACCTCCGCCAGGGTCTGGGGCGCGCCGTCCTTGCGGGCAAGCAACACCGAGCTATAGCCGCGCGTTCCATCCAGCCCGACCATCTGCGCAAACACCAGCGCCTGGTCGGTTTCAACCAGTTCGATCGCCAGCTTGTTGTTGATCCAGGCCACCTGCACTTGCCCATTCTTCAAGGCGCCGGAGACTTCGGCGAAGTCTTTCGAAGCAAGAACGCGCACCGGCCGCTGCATCTCTTTGGCCAGCGCGTCGGTGAAAGGCTTCCAGTTCTCCAGCATCTTCTCCACGGTATCGCCCGTGACAATGAGCCCCAGCGTTAAAGGCGCCGGGTTGTCGGCAGCGTGAACCGGGAACAGTCCCAGCCCAGCCACGAAGGTCGTGCACAAGGCCGCGCACAGGGCGCGCCGGGCCCGGGAGGGAATCCCGTGGCAGAGGCGATCAGGGTTCATTCAACACCTCCTGGCGATGGGCGGGCAAACGGATGAACGAGGCCGGCTTACTTGTTGCCGGCAGGGAGCGGATGAATATCTTCCGGCTTGACCACAATCCAGTTCTTGTCGGCCGTGACGGGCAAGCCCAGCTCCTTCTGGCGCGCCGCGTTTTTGGTCCACATATCGGTGATCTGTGTCATGTATTTGGCTTTGCGGTTGACCCAGACCCGTACGCCGCCGCGATCGATGTCCGTCCCATGGAACAGCATGTAGCCGTCGCTGGTCGGCGTATCGCCCGCCACCAGGATGGGTTTTTTCCACTGGTCGATATAGGTCAGGATCGCCGCATACTTGCCTGCCATCCAGGTGTTCGGTGTCCACAGGTAAGGGTGCATTTGCAGGTCCATATTTTTGGCGGGATCGTATTTGCCTTTCTGGATCTGCAGGCGGGACGAGGTCAGTTCCTGGGTCTTGCGATCTTTCAGCATGGTCGCCACGCCGATCACGTTTTGCGGCTTGACGTTGTAGCCGTACCGGGGGTCGGATGCCACCATGCGCACCAGTTCTTCATGCGCGGCGGTCATGATGTAGACCTCGATGCCGTTCTCCATCAAATGGTTCATCAGTTCGCGCTGGCCTTGATAGATGCGCGGCGGCTGGATGTCGATGGTCTTGACGGTGTCGCCTTCATAGTAGGTCGCCGGAATCGGTTTGCCGTAAGCCATCAATTCATCGACGAGCGCTTTCAACTCCTTGAGCGTGTAGCCCGAAAAAATTTGCGCCACCCAGGGGTAGCAAACCATGTCGTCGATTTCGCACAGCCGGTAGTAATAGCTGTTCAGGCTTTCCTTGTTGCCGTTGACATCCTTGAACGGGATCAGCTTGAGCGAAGGGTCCATGTTCTCGCGCGTCAGCAGGCCTTTCATTTCCATGTAAGGCAACAGGGACTCTTCCAGGTCGAAGTTGTAGCTCGTGTTATCCATATCGAACACGGCGTACTCCCCCTTGTTCGCATGCGTCTTGACCAGCGCATTGAGCTTGGCCGCGGCATCGGCGGGCCAGTGTTTCAATTCGACGGCTGAGCAGCCGAAAGCAACACTCGCCAGCAACAGGCCGGACAACAGTTTTTTAACCCTATTCATACGAATCTCCATCAAGTTTTTCGGATTGCCGAGTGGTGGCTGGCCAAACCCAGCTCCCCGTGAATTTTTCGGTGGCGGCGCGATCAAAGACCCAGGTGCTTGTTGACCGCCGCCAACCCGTCCTTGCCGTCAAAGGTGCTGACCTCGGCCAGCCACTTCTTGAGCACATCCGGGTTCTTCTTCAACCAGTCACGGGCCGCGTCGTTCGGCTTGACCTTGTTGGTGATGGGCGCCATCACCTGGTTCTCCAGGTCGGTATTGAATTGCAGATTGCCGATCAGCCTGGCCGCGTTCGGGCAGCGCGCCTGGTAATCGGTGCTGGTCGCGGTGTACACCTTGGCCTCGCCGAAGTTCGGGCCGAACACGGCGTCGCCGCCCTCCAGGTATTTCATCTTCAGCTGCACGTTCATCGGGTGCGGCTCCCAACCCAGGAAGACGACCCATTTTTTCAGGCGCGACGAGCGTTGTATTTCGGACAGCATGCCGGCTTCGCTCGACTCGACCAGCTTGAAATCCTTCAGGCCGAATTCATTCTTGTCGATCATGCGCTGGATCAGAAGATTGCCGTCGTTGCCGGCTTCGATGCCGTAGATTTTTCCATCGAGCTCTTTGCGAAATTTCGCGATGTCGGCAAAGGTCTTCAAGCCACCTTCAAAAGCGGGGCCGTTGGCGGCCAGCGTGTATTTGGCGCCGACCAGGTTGGGCTGGTCCAGCACCTTGATTTGGCCCGCCTTGACGAAGGGCTCAATCATGGGCGTCATGCTCGGGTTCCAGTAGCCAAGGAAAACATCGATCTGCTTGCTCTTGATGCCCGCGAAGGTAATCGGCACCGAAGCCAGCGTCGTCTTCGGGCTGTAACCCAGGCCCTCCAGGACCACCGATGCCAGCCCTGTGGTGGCGGCGATGTCGCTCCAGCCAACATCGCCAAAACGCACCGTGCGGCAGCTTTCCGCCTCTTTTGCGCCGCCCGGCAATTTGCTTTGTGCGCTTGCGGGGCCGGCGCAAAGCGTGAGGGCAAGAACCGCAGCCGGGCCGAGTATGTGCAGAGACCTCATGTCACGTTTTCCTTGTTGGATAGCGCATTTGCTGGGACTGGAACGGGCCTGCCCACCGCATGCTTTTTTCAGCCACTCCCGGTGCAAGGCGAGTGGTGCATGCCGGGAAGCAGTGCTCTTCCGTTGACGAACTATAGGTTTAGGAAAACGGTCAATATTGACGTATTGCGACTAACATATGTCGTATTCCAACAACCAGATAAGGGCTGCCCGAAATACCTTATAGGCTGTTTGTCAACGCACGGCGGGTCCATATGAGGGAAGAAAACAGGGAGCGCATTTCGCCAAAAGCCGCACCCGCGGCGCGCAAGGTTGGCTTGCTGCTGATCCCGCAGTTTTCCAATCTGGGTCTGGCCCTGGTGATGGAACCGCTGGTACTGGCCAATTGGCTGATGCAGCGCAAGCTGTTCGAATGGACCACCTTGTCGGTCGACGGCGACCCGGTGGTCGGGACGCACGGCATGCATGTGCCGGTCGATGCGGCGTTATCCGACGACATGGAGTTCTCCGCGGTTTTCGTCATCGCCAGCTTCGAGGCCAAGCGGTATGCAAAGAACCGCAAGATCAAAAACTGGCTGAGGCGGCAGGCGGCATTCGGCGCGGAACTCGCGGGCATCGAGACCGGCGCCGAAATCCTGGCCGCTGCCGGTTTGCTGGATGGCTATAGCGCGGCGATCCATTGGGACAACCTGGAGGGCTTCCAGGAGCTGTACCCGAACGTCAACGCGAAGGACCAGTTTTACACCATAGAAAGGCGCCGCCTGACTTGTGCGGGCGCCACGTCAACGCTGGACATGATGCTGCAATGGATAGGCGAGCGCGAAGGCGCCGACCTGGCGCACGAGGTTTCCCAGCACATGCAGTACACGCAGGTTCGCTACCCGACGGACTCCTTGCTGAGCAACGCAAACAAGCGCCCCGGCGAGGCCAGCAGGCATGTCCAGGCCGCGATAAACCTCATGCAGGAAACCGTGGGAGACCCCGTGTCCTGCGACGAGATCGCCACCAGGGTCGGGCTGTCGCGGCGCCAGCTGGAACGCCTGTTCCAGCACTACACATCGCTGGCTCCCCTGAAGTACTACATCAACCTGCGGCTGGCGCGCGCGCACAAGCTGCTGCAGCAAACCGACCTGAGCGTGGCGCAGGTGGCGGTCGGCGCCGGCTATTCGTCGCTTGAACATTTCTCGCGCGTGTACCGGGACAAGTTCGGCTGCCCGCCCAGGGCGGACCGGCTGCAGTCCGTGCAGGCGCCGGTGATGCGGCAGGCTGTTTCACCGGCACGCAAATGACTTGCCCACTGCCGCCCGCCGCTTGGGCGGGGCCCGGAAATTTGCGCCATCTCGCGGTCGTAATACATCAAGAGCACCGGCTACCCTGAACCTATAGTGAGCCGTCAAGGCAATCGACAGCAATCGACCGCGATCGGCGATTGCACGGCAAAACATCGGAACAAGGTGAGCTCGTGACAACCCAGACACTACGCAACTACATAGGCGGCGCTTACCATCCCGGCACCGCTTCGGAAACACTGGAAAACCTGAATCCGGCCACGGGCCAGGTTTTATGCCGCGTCGAATTGGCGCTGGCGCCGGAAGTCGAACGCGCGATCGAGGCGGCACAAGCCGGGCTGGCCACATGGTCGGCGATGACCGGTGCGGAGCGCGGCCGCATCCTGTACCGGGCGGCGCAACTGCTGCGCGCGCGCAACCGCGAACTGGCCGAACTGGAGGTGGCGGATTGCGGCAAGCCGATCCAGGAGGCCGAAGTGGTCGACGTCGCCAGTGGCGCCGATTGCATTGAGTACTTCGCCGGCCTGGCGCCGACGATTCACGGCCACCATTACGGGCTCAAAAACGCTTTTGCGTACACGCGGCGCGAGCCTCTCGGCATCTGCGTCGGAATCGGCGCCTGGAACTATCCCCTGCAGATCGCATGTTGGAAGTCGGCGCCGGCCCTGGCCTGCGGCAATGCCATGATTTTCAAGCCTTCCGAATTGACGCCGCGCAGCGCCGCCAGGCTCGCGGAAATCTACACCGAGGCCGGTGTGCCGGACGGCGTGTTTAACGTGCTGCAGGGCGATGGCCGCACCGGCCGGCTGCTGGTGACGCACCCGGCGGTGGCCAAGGTGTCGCTCACAGGTTCGGTCGGCACCGGCAAGGCCGTCATGGCGGAAGCCGCCAAAACCCTGAAGCGCGCAACCATGGAGCTGGGCGGCAAATCGGCGCTGCTGGTTTTCCCCGATGCCGACCTGAAGCAGGCGGTTTCCGCCGCGATGCTCGGCAATTTTTATACACAGGGCGAGGTCTGCACCAACTGCACACGGGTCTTTGTGCATGAGGACATCCACGATGCGTTTCTGGAACAGCTGCTGGCGCGTACCCGAAAGCTGCGCATCGGCGACCCGATGGATCCGGCGACGCAGGTCGGCGCGCTGATTTCACGCGCGCATATGAAGCGCGTGCTCGACTACATCGAAAAAGGCGTGGCTGAAGGCGCGCGGCTGGTCGCCGGGGGCAAGCAGCTCAAGACCAGCGGACTGGCCGAGGGGAATTTTGTCGAACCAACTATTTTTGCCGATTGCCGCGACGACATGAGCATCGTGCGTGAAGAGATCTTCGGGCCTGTGATGTCGGTGCTTAGCTTCAGTGATGAAGCGCAAGCGGTGGCGCGCGCCAACGACACGCGCTTCGGCCTGGCAGCCGGCGTGTTCACCGCCGACCTGGCGCGCGGGCACCGGGTGGCGGCGCAATTGCAGGCGGGCGTGTGCTGGATCAACAACTACAACATCACGCCCATCGAGATGCCGTTTGGCGGCATCCGGGAATCGGGGATCGGCCATGAAAACAGCATGGTGACGATTGACTATTACACGCAGTTGAAGAGCGTGTACGTCGAACTGGGCGAAGTGGCTTGTCCTTATGAATAGGCATGTCCGGCAGCCAAAGGCCGATTGCCGGCCCTGGCCTCACTAGCCCCTTATGCCATCCCCGCGGGCATAGCACGGTACGCGAATTTCCGGGGCAAGAATAATTCCACGGACACCCAAAGCGTTCACAGCCCGGCCTCACGGCAAGCTGACTCCCGATCAGGAATTCACATGAAACAAGAACAATACGATTACATCATTGTCGGCGCCGGTTCAGCCGGTTGCGTCCTCGCCAACCGCCTGGGCGAGGACGACGGCGCGCGCGTCCTGCTGCTGGAAGCCGGCCCGGCGGACCACAGCATCTTCATCCACATGCCGTCGGCCTTCGCCTATCCGCTGGCCAACGACAAGTACAACTGGTTCTACGACACCGAGCCGGAACCTTTCATGAACATGCGCCGGATGCACTGCCCGCGCGGCCGCGTGCTCGGCGGGTCGTCGTCGATCAACGGCATGGTCTATATCCGCGGACATGCGTTTGACTATGACGCCTGGGCCGGCATGCCTGGACTGGAGCAATGGTCCTACGCGCATTGCCTGCCGTACTTCAAGAAATCCGAAAACCGCCTGAAAGGCGGCGACGCCTATCGCGGCAATGACGGCCCCTTGTATGTCTCCACCGCCGCCTGCAAGAATCCGCTGTATCGCGCTTTCATCGAGGCAGGGCAACAAGCCGGCTACCCTTACACAGACGACATGAACGGCTACCAGCAGGAAGGCCTCGGGCCGATGGACATGACGGTCTATAAGGGCCGTCGCTGGAGCACGGCGCAGGCCTACCTGCGCCCGGCGGCCAGGCGCGGCAACCTGCGCGTGGTGACGCGCGCGCGGGTCACGCGGGTCTTGTTCGAGGGCGCGCGCGCGACCGGCGTCGAATATGCGCAAGGGTCGCGCCTGCACCAGGTCTATGCGGCGCGTGAGGTGATCCTGTCCGGCGGCGCGATCAATTCGCCGCAGCTTCTGATGCTGTCCGGGATCGGCAAGGCGGAGGAACTTCGCGCCTTGGGCATCCAGCCGCGGGTCGATCTTCCAGGGGTCGGCCAGAATCTGCAAGACCATCTCGAGGTCTACGTGCAGTACGCCAGCAAGCAGCCGATTACCCTGTACAGCGCGATGAACCCCCTGGCCAAACTAAAAATCGGCGTGCAATGGCTGTTCGCCGGAAAGGGCCTGGGCGCGACCAATCATTTCGAATCCGGCGGTTTTATCCGCAGTGCGGCGGGGGTGGCGCATCCGGATCTGCAATACCATTTTCTGCCGATGGCGGTCAGCTACGACGGCAGCGCGCCGGCCACACAGCACGGCTTTCAGGCGCACGTCGGGCCGATGCGCGCGACCAGCCGCGGCCACATCACACTGCGCTCGGCCGACCCCAAAGCGCATCCACGCATCTTGTTCAACTACATGCAGACCGAGCAGGACCGCAAGGAAATCCGCTCGGGTGTGCGCCTGACGCGCGAAATATTTTCCCAACCGGCATTCGAGCCTTTCCGCGGTGGCGAAATCTCGCCCGGCGCCAAGGTGCAGACCGACGCCGAAATCGACGCCTTCATCCGCGACAAGGCCGAAAGCGCTTTTCATCCTTCCTGCAGTTGCCGTATGGGGACCGATCCCATGGCGGTGGTGGACGGCGCCGGCCGCGTGCACGGAATCCAGAACCTGCGCGTGGTGGATGCCTCCATCATGCCCAATGTCGTCAGCGGCAACCTGAATGCGCCGACCATCATGATCGCGGAAAAAATCGCGGACCTGGTTCGAGGCAAATCACCGTTGCCGGTGCAGGCGGCGCCGGTTTATGTGGCTTCAAACTACGCGACCCACCAGCGTTGATAACGCCTCCCTCAAATAGCCGAATGCAAAAAATTGACCATGGTGATGAAGTCAAACACCGGCAAGCCTGACCGGCGCCGTATCGCTTCCGAATAAGGCGGCAGGTCGGTGCACTCCAGGACAAAAGCCCGGATGCCGGGATGCTTTTGAAGCGCACCAAGCGCCGTGCCCAAAACCTCCTGTTCAATGACAGCCAGGTCGATCTCGGCATCCGGTTCGGCAAACATCCTGTTCCATTCCGGGCACTGCTCCAGGCCCAGGATATGCAGGCCGTCCATGCTCGCTATGCCGGCGGCCCTCAGGTGGCGCGGGCCCAGGGCGCGCGCATTGGCGGTGATGATGCCAATCTCGCTCTGCGGGCCGTGCAGCAGCCTGACAAAGGGGACTTGCAACAGGCTGGAGGTCAGCACCGGAACGCCGGCCGCCTGGGCCAATTCGCGCTGGAAGATGGCGTTGAAGCCGCAGCTCGTGGTGATGGCCTTGATGCCTTTTTCGGCCACCATGGCCGCGGCGTCGGCCATCATGGTCTCCAGCACTCGTTGATCCGGGTTCTCCAGGATCGTATGGACGTTGGCGCCGCGCACGGGATGGAAGCTCACGGGATAGGCATAGGACGCGGGATTGGTGCTGTTGCCGACCAGGGTTTCAAGTTGCTGCAGCCCTCGGGGCACCTGCCCGGTCTCCCAGCACAGGACGCCGATTTTTGCCGCTTCTTCAGTTACTGCGGGCATGGGATGCTCGCGCGGGTGTGTCTGTTGGTGTTGTTCATGTTTCTTCGATTCAGAACCTGGCGATCCGGTAGGGCGACAGGTCAAAGGGTTCGGGATCACCATTGACCATGCCGGCGACCAGCTGGGCGGTGATCGCCGACAGGGTCAATCCGAGATGGCCGTGGCCAAAGGCGTAAAACACATTGGCGCAGCGCGGTGAGCGCGCGATCACGGGCAGGGAGTCCGGCGTCGAGGGGCGGTAGCCCATCCATTCGCGCTGTATTGGCTGGCCCATGATGGCCGGCAGCACGTTGCGGGCGAAAGGTACCAGGGCGCGTATGCGCCGGAAATCCGGCGGCGCAACAAGGCCCGCCAGCTCATCACCGCTGCTCAGGGAAATGCCGTCATGCATGGGCGAGAGCACGCACTGCTTTTCTGGGAAACACACGGGGCGGCCCAGCAGGGATTCACCGGTCGAGGCAAACGACAGGTGATAACCCCGCTCGGTGTCCAGGCTGACCTTGTCGCCGACCTGTGCGGCGAATTGTTTTGACCATGCGCCCGCCGCGACGACCACCGCGTCAAACTGCCGCGTGGCCTTGTCGGTCCGGATGGACACACCGCCGCCGTCGACGGGCCGCAGTTCCAGCACCGTCTCCTGCAGGTATTGCGCCTGCCGCTGCCGCGCGCACTCGAAGTAAGACTGCGCCAGCGCCCTGGGGTAGTTGACGAAGCCGCTGTCGGGCTGGAACAAACCGCGGGTGTAGGCATTTTTATTGAGCCGGGGTTCCAGCTCGGCAACCTCGGCGGGCTTGAGGACGGAAAAATGAACGCCATGGCGCGTCATCAATTCGCGCTCCAGCGCGCTGGCCGAAAACCCGGCGGCGGAGGTATAGAGTTTCAGCCAGCCGCCTGGCCGTATCAGGTCACGGGCGCCGCTCATGTCGGCCAGGGCCAGGTGGGCTTGCAGGGACTTGGACACGAGCGGGTGCAGGGCCGCCGCGATGCCCGCCACCCGCTTGGGCCGTCCTGCCGCCATAAAGCGGAGAAGCCACGGAAGGCCACGGAAAAAATGCGCCGGCCGCAGAACAGCCGCGCTTTTAGGATCGAGGATGTAAGAGGGAATCGAACGGATCACGCCCGGCGTTGCGGTCGGCGTGACGGCGCCCGTCACGATGGCGCCGGCATTGCCGGAACTGGTCCCGGCGCCGACTTCCCCGCGGTCGATCACGGTGACGGCGTGGCCCCGGGCCGCGAGCGCCAAGGCCGTCGCCGCGCCGACCACGCCGGCCCCCACGATGGCGATGGAGCGCCCGCCCTGTGTTTCATGCCTGCCCGTGTCAGTCATCCAATGTCTTTCTGAAGTGTGTGCCGCCGCGCGCGGCGGCCGTGATGACTGTTGATCACCGGCCCTGGCTAGTGATGAAGAATCTTTCCGAGGAATTCACGCGTGCGTTCACTCCGCGGCGCGGTGAAAAAGGCGTCGGGCTTGGCCACCTCGACCATCACGCCCTTGTCGATAAAGGCCACGCGGTCCGCCACTTTGCGGGCAAAACCCATCTCGTGCGTGACCACAATCATGGTCATGCCGTCTTTGGCCAGCGCCACCATCACGTCCAGCACTTCGTTGATCATTTCGGGATCGAGCGCGGAGGTCGGCTCGTCAAACAGCATGACCTTGGGCTGCATGCACAGGCTGCGGGCGATGGCGACGCGTTGCTGCTGCCCTCCCGACAATTGCTGCGGATAGGCGTCGCACTTGTCCGCCAGGCCGACCTTCTCGAGGAGCTCGCGGCCGCGTTCGACGGCTTCCTTGCTGGAGAGCTTGCGCACGTGAATCGGCGCCAGCGTGACGTTCTCGAGCGCGGTCTTGTGGGGATACAGGTTGAACTGCTGGAAGACAAAACCCAGCTCCATGCGGAGCTTGCGAAGATTGGCCTCGCTGGCGACCGGCATGCCGTCGACCGTCAGCGTGCCAGCCTGGAATTTTTCCAGGCCGTTGACGCAGCGGATCAGCGTGCTTTTACCGGAGCCGCTGGGCCCGCAGACCACCACCACTTCGCCTTTCGCGACATCAAGGTTGATGTTCTGCAGGACGTGGTGCGTGCCATACCATTTGTTGAGTTCGCTGAACTGGATCATCCTGGGTATTCCTTCATCAAGCCTTCTCCAGCCGCCGCGACAGGTAAAGCAGCGGATAGCAGATCAAAAAGTAGCCCACGCCCACCGCGCTAAAAACCAGCAGCCCGTTGGGAACGGACTGCACGATGACCCAGCCGGAGCGCGTCAGGTCAAGCAGCCCGATGGCGGAGACCACCGACGAATCCTTGACCAGCAACACGTATTGCCCGACCAGGGACGGGACGATCATGCGGATGGCCTGCGGCATCACCACCAGCCTCAGTTGCTGGAAGCGGCTCAGCCCCGAGGAGGCGGCCGCCTCCAGTTGCCCCGTGGGCACGGCCTTGATCCCGGCGGCCACGATTTCCGAGATGAAGCAGGCCGCGATGTTGGACAGGGCAATGGCGCCCGCCGTGAAGGAGTCGAGCTCTATGCCCGCCTCGGGCAAAACAAAAAAGACCACAAACACCTGGACCAGCACGGGTGTGCCGCGAAACAGGTCGGTGTAGGCACCGACGGTGAACGACAGCCACTTGCGCGGGCTGGCGCGGCCTATGCCCAGCACAAAGCCGAGCACCGTTCCCGCAAAAATGCCGATGAAGGACAGCGCCAGCGTCACGCCTATGCCTTTCAGCACGACCGGATAGTACTGGGCCATGCCGTACAGCTGCTCGAAGAATAGGGTCATGGTCGTGGCTTTCAGCAGCGCCCGGGCTGCTGCCCGATGCGGACCCACGCCGCGGCCGCGAGCTTGAGACCGAAATAGATGATCAGGTAGCCGACCGCGGTGCTTGCCAGGCCTTCGACCGGCATGAAGCGGTCATTGGCCAATGTCTGCCCCACGCGTGTAAGTTCCAGCACCGAGATCAGCGACAGCAGGGACGAGTCCTTGACCAGCACGATGGCCTGCCCGATCAGCGGCGACACCATGGGCCGCACAGCCTGCGGAAGAATGATGAGGCGCATCTGCTGCCAGTACGTCATTCCCGAACTGGCGCCCGCCTCCAGCTGGCCGCGCGGAATCGAATGGATGCCGGAGCGGATGATCTCGCTGACGTAGGCGCCGCTGTTGATGGACAGGGCAATGATGCCGATCATGATTTCCGGCATGATCACGCCGAAATTCGGCAGCCCGAAATACAAGAAATACAGCTGGGCCAGCAAGGGCGTTGCGCGGATCACATCCACATACACCACTGCCGGCGCCCGGACGATGCGCGAAGACTGGAGGCTCATCACGCAGGCCAGCATGCCGATAACGACGGCGCCCGCGAACGCGGCCAGCGAAATGGACAGGGTGGAGACAAAGCCCCCGAAGAAATCGGGGAGGGTCTCCCCGATCACCCGGAAGTTCAGGTTTAACAGCATGCGCCAGCCCCGGCCTGAAGGGCTTGCGGCACGGGAATCGACACCATGGTCATGAGGCCGGGCTCGCGCTCAGTTCCGAAAATATCCGGGATATCAGTGCTCTTCTTTCCACTTGGGCGTGTTGACCCAGTAGTCGAGGTTCTGCTGAAGGCGGCCGTCCAGTGTGGTCTGGTCGATGAAGAGGTTGATCCAGCTCAGAAGATCCATGGAGTCATAACGGGTCGCATAAGCCAGGGGTTCCTTGGCCAGCAGTTCCGGCATGACCTTGAAGGTGCCCTTGGGGTATCCGGCCGCCTGGCCTGCCACTGCGGAGCTGTCATTGAGCAGGCAGTCGGCCTGGCCGTTTTTCACGGCGTCCAGCAGCAAGGTGCCGCCGCCCTTGTAGCTCTTGATCTCGCCTTTGGGGAACACGGTTTTGGCGAGCTTCTCGCCGGTGCTGCCGAAAAGCACCGCGATCTTGGTGCCGGGCGCCTTGCAGGCATTCGTGGAAGTGAATTTGCTTCCTTCCTTGGACGCCACGACGGGCCCTATATACATAAAGGGCTTGGTGAAGGCGACTTTGGTCGCGCGGGCCAGCGTGGGCGTCATGTCCGCCGCAAGCAGGTCGGCCTTGCCGGAAATCAGGGCCGGCAACAGCCCGTCCCAGTCGAGGTCGAGGAACACCACCTTGACGCCCATTTCCTGGGCCATCAATTTGGCAAGCTCTACCGAGCTGCCGGTGCGCGCGCCGTTTTTGTCGATCATCGAAAACGGAGGGCCTTGTGTCTGCACGGCGATGCGCAGTTCGCCGCGTTTCTGGATGTCTTCAAGGGTGGCGGCATGGGCGGCGGCGCACACACCGAGGAAGCCCGCGCAGGCCAGCAGCCCCGTGGCCAGGGAATTCGAGATCTTCATTGCTTTCTCCTTTGACAATCTCCCCGGAGGAACATCCGCCGGGGACGAGCTCATTTCTCAGCCGCTGCGGGCTGAGGGGACGGCGGCTCAGCGCCACCGTCGGCGCCCTGCTCCCAGCAGCCGCGCGGCAGGTTGACCCATTTGTTGCGCGACTTCATGACCACAAAGGTCTCGCTGCGGCTGATGATCCCGGGCCCGGCGACGCGGGGAAGCAGTTCGCTGGTGAACCGGTAGAGGTCCTGGACATCCCCGGCCACCAGCACTTCGACGATCAGGTCGAAACGGCCGGTCACCACACTCACGGAGGTCACGAAGGGCAGCTCCGCGAGCTTTTGCGTGAGTTCGTCAAGATGTCCCTGCGCGTTGGCGCTGATGCCGACGATGGCGCCAATCAGTTCCGGCCGTTCCGACAGGTTCAGCAGGCCGACGATCTTCAGGGCGTTTTTTTCGATCAAGGCCTTCAGGCGCGTGCGGACCGTGGGCGGGCTCAGCTGCATTTTTTCGGCCAGCTGGTTCACGCCGTCCTGGGCGTCGTCGGACAGCAACCGGGTCAAACGGCGATCAGTGGAATCAAGGAGTTCACGCATAGAGTTATTTGGAAAATTAACGTCGTTTATTTTTCCAAATAGAAAATTAAACACTTGTTAATTACTTTATTAGTTAATTTACTGCGAAGTATTGGCGTTTATACCTACTGAGAGCTTACGGTCAGCCCAACTGACTACGGCATTTATGCTCGTTAAATCAATCAATTATTCCCTAAAGCTTGATTAATCGATCATCAATTGACCGCATAGCTATACCGTGGGAAAATAGTCGTGAAATCGATCTTTATCAACATAATGAATGATTTAACGAATATGAAAGTAGACCAATCCGCAATGCTTAGCCCGCAACTCACGCAGGAGATGGCCAATCTCGGGCATCTTCTCGCGCGCCTGCGCCAGGCGCGCAAGGTCAAGCAGGCCGATGCGGCGCTGCGCGCTGGCTTCTCGCGCAACACCGCCTACCGCCTGGAAAAGGGTGATCCCGGCCTGGCGATTGGGCAGGTGCTTCGCTACCTCGATGCCATCGCGCCAGGCGCCACGCTGGCAGACCTGTTGACGCAGGCCGACCCCGCGCTGGTGGCGCTTCAAGCACGCGAATCGACAAAACGCGTTCGCGACCTGACTGCCGCCGAGCTCGACGAGTTGAACTTCTGAATTCATGCCCGCACCAGCAGTGCCTTTCATCTTCATCTAACGCGGAATTTTTATGGCGGCCAAAGAACTGAAGCTGATGACCTTCGCGTACCTGAACGAAGCCTGGGCGCCCTGCGGGCAGCTCACGATGACCGAGCAGGGTCCCGAACTCCTGGCATCGCGCTTCGCCTACGGCACAAACTACGTGGCTCGCGCTGATGCCCTTGAGGTAGACCCGGTCAGCCTGGCGATTCGTGGGCCGGAGCCCGTCAAGGGCAAGCTGCTGCTGCCGGTCAACAATCTTGTGAGTTTCGGCGGCATCCGCGATGCCGCCCCAGACTCCTGGGGGCGCCGGGTCATTGAGGCCAAGCTCAGGGTGCCCGCAAACAGCTTGGCCGAATCGCAGTACCTGCTGCATGCGGGCAGCGAGAGGGTGGGCGCGCTGGACATCCGTTCCAGCATCTCTGACGGGCCCACGGGGGTCGCCGGCGGCGTTCATGCGCTCGCCTACCTGATGGAAGCGGCGGAGCGCATCGAGGCCGGAGAGGAAGTTCCCGCCAACCTTGAATACATCTTCGAGGGCGGCACGGCGCTGGGCGGCGCCCGGCCCAAAGCCTCTGTGCGCGACGAGAGCGGCGCCCTCTGGCTCGCGAAGTTTCCAAGCAAAAACGACGCCTTCGACATTCCCGCGATCGAATGCGCTTCGCTGGTGCTCGCGCGGGAGGCCGGCTTGAACGTGCCCCCTGTGGCCACGCGCCTTCTGGGCGACCGCCGCATCATGATGATCCGGCGTTTCGACCGCTACTGGCTGGCGCAAGGAGCGCAGCCCATCACGGCGACAGACTTGCTGCTGGCACCCGCCGGCGGCTTGACCGAGCGCCGCATGGGTTTCGTGAGCGGCCTGACCCTGGTCGGATGCGACGAGACGGAGTCACGGACAAAATCCTACGCCGACCTGGCCACCGCCGTGCGCCGGCACTGCCATCCGGATGTGATTCGCGCGGACAACGAAGAACTCTTCAAGCGAATGGTGTTCAACATCCTCGCCAGCAACGACGACGACCACCTGCGCAACCACGGATTCTTATGGGACCCGCGCTTGCCCGGCTGGCGGCTCAGTCCCTTGTACGACGTGCTGCCGCGGCCCAGCCTTGCAACCGAGCGCTTTCTTCACCTGGGAATCGGGCCCCAGGGCCGCCTCGCGACACTCGACAACGCGCTCGACGGGCATGCGGCGTTCTCGTTGAGCCGGGCCCGCGCCGGCGAATTGATCGATGAAGTCTGGCGAGTCGTCCGGGAATGGAAGGTGTCGTTCGAGCACTCGGGCGCCACGGCGGACGACATTGCCAGGATCGCACCCGCGTTCCGGCACCTGGACGACATCAGCACCGCGGGTACGCGCAAGCTCTTGCCTTGATACGCCGTGCCCGAACGCTTCCGGCCGCGGCAAACCCACCGGGCCCGCCGCCCCGCCCTCAATACGCCGCCAGCACATTGAAAAACCAGCCGCGGCTGCGATAAGAAAGATCGGTCAAATCATCCGAGTACTGCGTGAAGTTGTAGCCCACACCCACCTTCACACCTTTGCCGAGGTGGCGGTAGATGCCCAGCAGCGCGCCGGCTTTCGCATCCTGGGCTTCGGTGGCGCGCAGGTTTCGCAGCTCCACCAGTGCATCCCATTCCTTGACCAGGTGCAGGTCGGCGCGCAGGATCAGCAGGTCGGCGCGGCTGGAGAACCATTCGCCGCCGGCCACCGGCGACTTGAGTTCACCGATGCGGAAGGCGTACTTGGCGCCGACCGACAGCCATGGCTTCACGTCGTAAATCGTGTCGACCGAGAAGACCTGGCTGCGCTGCGCGTAGTCGGCTGCCTGGCCCGAAGGCGTGAGCTGGCCGGCGGTGGGCACGTTGTTCAAATTGGTGTACTTGAACAAGGTGTTCCAGCGGTCGTTGTCGACGGGGCGATAGGCGCTGCCGATGACAAACTCGTGGTAGTTGCCGTCGACAAACGCGCCCTGGCTGTTGCTGGAGCGTGAGACGTTGAGCTTGCCGAGCAGGCGCCACGCCGGGTCGACCTGCAGGCCGACGGTGTTGCGCATGAGCCAGGTGGTGCGTTCACCCGAGATATTGCCTTTGTCATGGCGCCACTCGATATTGCCGCCGTACTTGAGGCCGTCTTTTTTGTAGCCGATAGAGCCGCCCAGCGCGCGGCGCTTGAGGTCACCGGCCAAAGGATCGGACACGGTGCCGAACTCGACCTTGGCGCCAAAGTTCCAGCGGTCATTGGGCGACCAGTCGGTGCCGAAGGCCTGCGTCAGGCTTTGCGGGCCAGCGCCATTGACGGAGCGGCCTTCGCCGAAGACGCGCAGCTGGTCGGAGACGCGCGTGCTGGCGCCAGAGACCAGCGTGCCCTGGCGGCCGCGCCAGGCGACGTCGGGGCTTTCGGTTTCCACGGTGTAGGCCAGGTAGGCGTTGCTGCGGTCGGAGATGCGGTAGTCGGCGCCCAGCTTGCCGCCCACGCCCATGCTGCCGCTGGAGGTTTCGCCGCTGAGTTTCACGCGCTCGCTGACTTGCAGCGCGCCGCCCAGGCCGACGCGGTTGTTGGGGTCGCGCGTCTCGTCGCGCTCCAGCGTGCCCTGCACATAACCATAGGCTTCCCAGTCTTCTTTTTCGCCGGGCTTGCCGCCCTGGCGGTCAGGACGGTAGTCGGCGCGCAGCTGCGCATCGGTGCGTGAGCCGGTTTGCGACAGCAAGGGGCTGGCGTTCGGTACGATATTGGAGCGGTCGTCGGCGCGCACGCCGACGGCGACTTCCCATTCGCTGTTCAGCGTCTGGCGCACGGCGAGTTCGGCGTTCTGGCTGTCTTGCAAATCGCCATCGCGCCTGTCGGCCTTGAGCAGGATGCGCGTGCCCGGCATCACCTCCACGTCGGCGGAAGCACCGGCCTGCTTGACGGCCTCGCCGCCAATGCCTATCTGCCCGGGGGCCGAGTAGCCGCGGTCGCGGTTCTGCGCGTAAGCCGTGACCTTGCCCTTCATGCTGTCGGTCACTTCGGCCAGGTCGACCGAGGCTTCGAGGCGTTCGGCGCCGGCCGACTGGATGGCGCCGCTGCTCAGGGTGTTGAAGCCGAAGCCGCCGTCAATCGAAGTCTGCGCGCCGTTGCCCGGGCCCTTGGAGCGGGCCGCCTCGAACTTGAGCCAGGTGCCGGGCTTGTAGCGCAGCGTGCCGTCCACGCCTTTGAGCGTCTGGCTGGAGCCAGTTTCGCCCTGGTGGTAGGTGCTGGCACCCAGCTGGAAGTGGTCATTGATCCACTGGCTGGCGCGCAGGCCGGTCGACAGGTTGCTGACGGCGGTGACGCCGGGCGCGAACTCATAGGTCGTGACCAGGTAGACCGGCTGGCCGCCGACCGCCGAAGTCATGATCAGACCTGCGCCGCCGCCGGTGGCGGACAGCGGCGACTGCAGCAGGATGCGGCCCTGCAGGTAGTTGACCTCGTAGTCCTGCGTGGGCGCGAGCTCGCGGCGCTCTATCACCATGCCCGAATCCTTGTCGCGCACTTCGATCCAGACGCGCTCCGAACCCTGGGTGATGTCCAGGTGGCGCAGGTAATAGATGGAGCCGCCGGTGCCGCGGAACTCCTCGCGCGAGGCCAGGGTGCCCGGGTCGGCCGCGAAAGCGTCGATCTGCGTGCGCTTCTCGCCATAGGCCGTGGCTTCTTCGGATCGGTGGCGCAGCTGAGCGCCGTAGAGGCCGCGCGAATACTGCATCAACTCGGTGCCGCTCCAGGAGGTCTGGAAGTTGCCCCACATGATGTGCGAATCGCCTTTTTGCAGCTTGACGAAAAACTTGCCCTGCGTGGGCGCGTCGTCCACGGTGGTGCTGTCGTCGCCGTAGACCGGGTAGTACAGGTTGGGGTCTATGCTGCGCAGCAGGTACTTGGGGTCCTTGCTCGAGAAGTTGGAGAACAGGTCTTCGATGGGGCCTTCGCGCGTGTCGGCCGAAGCCGTCAGCAGCCACTCGCCCTTGATCTTGCCCTTGAGGTAAAAAGCGGCGCGGCCGTCGACGTAGACCTTGTCTTCGTAGTGGCTCAGGTCGCCGGTCACCAGCTTGGCGGGGCCTGAGACATTGTTCTTGCCGGCCGTCAAATCACCGAGTGCCAGGTAGAACCAGTCATCGGCCGCGATGTTGAGGTTGCGGCGGAAGGTGGTGGCCTTGCCATCCGTTTCCTTAAGTGTCACTTCCACCGATTGCGGGCCGGCCGGCATGATCTGCTTCATCGCAAACTTGCCTTGCGCGTCTATGGGCAGCTCCAGGCCCAGGGCCTCTATGCGCTGGCCGGGCTTCAAGTTTGTGCCGTTGACCGTGACCGTGCCGCCCGCCACCGGGATGTTGCGCAGGGCCAGGCTGTTCTCGCCATAACCGGTGAGGCGCTCGCGTTCCAGCTTGTCCTGGTCTTCGTTCGCCGGCATGGCGCGCGCCAGCAGGTTCAGCGCCTTGAGGCTGGTTTCGTCGAAGCGGCCCTGCGCGTCGTAGACACGCAGCAGGTAGAACACCTGGTCACCCGCGGTGTTGGCCGGCACCGTCCAACGGCTCGCGCCCGACCAGGCGATGGGCACGATTTCAAATGGCCGCTCCTGGGTTTTTTGCCCGGGGCGGAAGAGGCGCAGCTCGGCCTTTTTGATCCACGGAATGTAGTTGGACCAGGCGCGAAATTCCACGGCCTCGCCTTTGACGGCAGTGCCGGGTGTCGCCCAGGCATTCATCAGCGGCACGGCGGCCAGGCTGTCGTAGCGGACCTGGATGTCCGCCCGCTCGAGCGCGACGTCGGCGCAGCGCTGGCCGTCGGCCTCGTTCGGGATCTCGGCCGTGTTGATCGGCTCGCCGTCTATGGTGATGCGGAAGGGCACGGTCGACTGGCCGACCGATTGCGGCGTGCACGGCGGCAGCGCGGCCGCGGGAAGTGCTACGGGCGCCGCCACCGCGGCGGGCTGGAACCACACGCGCAATTCAACACGGCGGTTGCGGGCCATGCCTTCGGGTGTCGCGTTCGAGGCCAGCGGTTTGTTTTCGCCCTCGCCCTGGATCGAATACGTGATCGTGGGGTTGTTCAACAGTTGCTTGAGGTAGGCCGTCACGGCCAGCGCGCGCGCTTCGGAAAGGCCCTGGTTGTCCTTGAAGATGCGCTTGGTATCCGGCGCCAGGCGCTGGTTGTCGGTGTGGCCGACCACGGCAATGCGCATGCCTGCCGAGGCCGCGCCTTTGCCGCGGATTTCAGCGGCCAGCGATTCAATCGCGGCCCTGGCCGAAGGCGTGAGCTCGGCCTTGCCCGAGACAAACAGGCTGAGGCCGCCGGCTTCTTCGAGCGCCTTGTTGACGGAAGCCGGGCTGGGCGGCGTCTGCGCGGCGCGGGCGCGCATGCCGGCCGCTTCTTCGCGCGTCACGCCCGAGGGCATGGGGTAGGCGATGGCCGGCTGCACTTCTGCCGGCGGCGGCACGCTGAACAGGTCTATGCGCCCGTTGTCGATTCGTTTGCCGCTGACTTCAGTGGCGGCCCAGGTCGATGCGCCCGCGCAAAGCAGGCCGGCGGCGACGGCTATCGCATGTGTACGGAAATTCATTTCGCCGTCTCCAGCTCGGTTTCAATCATCAGGGGGTGCAGGGGTTCGCTTTCGGCGGCCTCATTCCCGTCTTTCCTCTTGCGCCTGGCCTCCCACAAGGCCTGTATTCGCTCGCTGACCGCGGCCACGCGTTTTTCGGCGAGGCCGGCCGGCTCGGCGCCGAGGCGGTAGGCGATGCGCAGCACCGACGGCCGGGCCGCGAGTTGCTCGGGAAGCTTTTGCAGGGTGGCGAGGTAGGCGGGCTGCAGCTCGGTGCTGTCGTTTGCGGGGGTGAAGGCGGCGCCCGAAAGCTCAAGCCGGACCACGCGGTGCACGGTGGCGCCGAAATTGAGCTTGACCATCTTGCCGCGCGTCACACGCACGTCACGCGGGTTTTCCGTGGTCAGGCGGTAGCCGGACGGCAGGGTCCGCTCGTCCACCTTCATCACGAAGTTGGAGCCGCGATCCGCGTTCGGGATCGCCGCGCAGGCGACGTGGAAGCGGCCGTCGTGGTCGCTGGTGACCAGCAGGCCGCGCGCCGTGGCGATGCGCACGTTGGCGATGCCGGGCTCGTCCTGGTCCTGGTAGCCGTTGGCGTTCTTGTCGTCGAAGACCTTGCCGATGATGTCGGAGCAGTCGAAGGTCGGATCGGGTACGACACGCACGGCGGCCGTGGCGGTGTTGGATATCTGCGCATTGACCAGGGCGTTTCGCGCCGCGACCTGGTTGGTGTAGGTCCCTTCAGACACGCCGGTGCCGACCACCAGCAGCATGCGCCAGGTCTTGCGTTCACCGCCTGCGAACACCTGGTTGGCCCATGTCAGGTTGCGGCCGCTGATGGTGGGCTCCAGCGCCACGCCATTGAGCGAGGCCGAGCCTGTGCGGTAACGGAAGCCCGCGGGAATCAGGTCGACCACACTGACGTTGCCGAGCACGGCGTTCAGCGTGTTGGTGGCGGTGATGGTGTAAGGCACCAGGTCGCCGCGCACCACGTTGACCAGCGGCGTGCTCTTGGTCATCACGATGGCGCCGCCCAGGATGGGGTCCAGCGGGATGTGGTTGTTCAGCACGTTGGCGGAGCCGGGAATCGCGGCAAAGGTGAACGTGAAGAAGTACTGCGTGGTGGCCGCGCCGCCCGCCAGGGCCAGCGTGTTGTTGGGGCAGGCCGCGGGGTTGTGCTGCGGCACGCCGGTGCCGGGCGCGAAGTTGCTGTTCTGCACCAGCGCCGGGTCCGGGCTGGGCGGCGCCAGGCCGACACCCAGGGTCGCCGTGCAGGCCGGGATCATGGCCGAGGGGCCCGGCAGGTAACCGGCCGGCGAGGTCACGGTGAGTGTGTACAGCGTGCCGCCGACGGGCGCACCGCCCAGCAGCAGGAACTGGTAGGCGCCGTCCGCGCCGGTGGTCTGGGTCAGGCTGCCGCCTATCACGTCGGCCGCGGTGAGGCCGGGTGCGGAGAGCGTCACCACGGCGCCCGGCACAGGCTGCCGCGTCACGGCGTCGTAAACCACGCCGCTCGGGTCCAGCGGCAGGCTTTGCGCCACCGTGGTGGTGCCGGCGGCCAGGGTCAGGCCCCGCAGGGTGCCGTCGGTGTTGTTGGCGCCGGCCGGATTGGCGTTGGGGTTGGGCGTGCCATTGGTATAGGGCAAGCCGGTTTCATTGGGCACCGGGCGGCCGTAGATGCGCCCGCTGGTCGGTTCGCGGAAACGGATCTGGTAGCCCGAGCCGGGCGCCACGCTGGGGAAGGCGTAGGCGCCGCTGGCGTCGGAGGTGGTGGTGCCGACCACCACGCCGCCCAGCGTCAGTTCGACGATCCAGCCGGGGACTAGCGGCTCGCCGGGGTCCTTGATGCGGTCGTGGTTGAGGTCGCGCCACACCGTGCCGCGCACCGCGGCCACGTCGGAGATCACCGTGGGGTCGGTGGCGGTGTTGTTGCCGTTGAAGCCTGCGGGCTCATTGCCGCCGGAGACCACGGCGGTGTTCACCAGCACCTGGCCGGAGAGGCCCGCGGCAACCGCCACGCGCACCGTGAAGACAGGGGCCGTGCCACCCGCGGCGATGACGCTGGCGGTGGTGCAGGTGACCGAGGTGACCGCGCTGCTGCAGGACCAGGTGGCGCCGCCGGCGACGGCGGCCACCGTCATGCCCGCGGGCAGGGTGTCGACCACCGTGATGGTGCCGGAGGTCGCCACCGTGCCGACGTTCGAGACGGTGATGGTGTAGAAGCCGGTGCTCGAGCCCTGCGCGAAACTGACCGGCGAATGGGTCTTGGCTATCGCGAGGTCGGGTGCCGCGCCGGGAATCTCTGCGAAGTTGTTGTCGGCCGACACGGCGTTGGCGGTGGCCAGCGGAATCGCCGAGATGGAAGACACAGGGTTGGCCGGCAGGGTTGCCACGCCGCCGGTGCTGCCTGCAATGGTCTGGCCGTTGCTCGTGCCCGCCGCCTGCGGCAGCGGCTGCGTGACGGTGTAGTTTCCTTGTGCCAGGCCGGTGAAGCTGTAGCGTCCGTCGGCCGTCGTGGTGGTGGTCCTGGAAACGGCCAGGCCGTTGATGTCGGTGCCGGTCAGGTTGAGGGTCTGCCCGCCTATGCCGTGGTCGCTGCCGTTGACCACGCCGTTGTTGTCGTAGTCGAGGAAGACCCGGCCGGAAATCGTTCCGCCGTTGGCCACTTCGGCGAAGTTGTTGCCGGACGAGACCGTGTTGGGCGGCAGCACGAGGGTGCTGATGCGGCTGGGCGTGACGGCTGGCGTGGTGGCCGTGCCGGGCGTGCCGCCGTTGGGGACCGCACCGGCCGTCGTGATGCCGTTGGAGGTTCCGGCGGGCTGCGTGGGTTCCACCACGGTGTAGGAACCGGGCAGCAGGTTGCCGAAGCTGTAGCCGCCCGCGGCGTCGGTGACCGTGGTCGCCAGCAAGGCGTTGGTGCCGGGGTCACGCAGTTCAATCGTCACGCCGGGCAGCGGGTCGTCGGCGCCGTCCTGCACGCCGTTGTTGTTGAGGTCCTTGAAGACCTTGCCGCTGATCGACGAAGGCGCGACTTCCGCGAAGTTGTTGTTGGCCGAGCCCGAGATTTCGCCGCCCGCGCCATTGCCGTTGAGCGTGATGTTGGTGACCTGGCTGCTGGTCGCGGTCGGGTTGGACGCGGTGCCGGCCGTGCCGGTGCTGCCGTTGATGCCGCTGATCGCGCCGGCCGTGGTGATGCCGTTGGTGGTGCCCGCGGGCTGTGCGGGCTGGCACACGGAGTAACTGCCGGCCGCCAGGCCAGCGAACAGGTAATTGCCCAGCGCGTCGGTCGTGCCTGTCGTCAGCAGCGCGCCGCTGCAGTTCGCGCCGCTGCGCAGTTCAATGCTCACGCCGGCGATCGGCGTGTCGGTGCCGTTCTGGAAGGTGCCGTTGGGCGTCGGGTTGTTGTCCTTGAAGACCTTGCCCGAGACATAGCCCAGGGTGCTGATGGTCAGCGGCGCATTGGCGGGCGCCTGGTTGTTGCCCAGGTTGGTCCGCAGCGCGCCGGCCGGAATGTTGTTGGTGTGCGTACCGGCGGTGAGGCCGGTCACATTGACGTCAATCGTGCAGCCGCCCGCGGGAATGGTGCCGCCGCTGTTCAGCCGCACGCTGGTGGCATTGGCCGCGGCGACCACGGTGCCGCCGCAGGTCGTCGCCATGCCGGGCGTGGCGGTCAGCTGGATCTGGCCGGGCGCGGTGGGCAGCACGTCGTCAAAGTCCGCGCTCAAGGTCATCGCGGTGGTGTTGGCATTGCCCAGCACGATGCTCAGGCGCGACGTGCCGCCGGGCGGAATCACGGCCGGCGAGAACTGCTTGCCGACGGTGGGCGGGGTGGAAACAATCAGCTGCGCGCTGGTGGGTTCCTCGTTGCTCACGCCTTCGTTGGTGGTGATGCTGGCGGTGGGAACCGTGTTGGTGTAGACGCCCGAGATGTTGCTCAGCACGTTGACCGTGACGGTGCACGAACCGGCGGCCGCGAGCGTCGCACCGGTCAGGCGCACGCTGGTCGCCGACGCTGCCGCGACAACGCTGCCGCCGGCGCAGGTGGTGGCGGCCGCAGGGGTGGGCGCGACCACCAGGCCCGCGGGCAAGGCGTCGGTCAGGGTCAGGCCGGTCAGGGCGGTGTTGTTCGGGTTGTCAAAGCGCAAGGTCAGCACGGCCGGCGCGCCAGGCGCCTTGCTGTCGGAACCGGTGGTGAAGCCGGCCGGGTTGCCCGCGTCCAGCGTGCGGGCGCTGAAGGCCTTGTGCACCACGACCGGTGATTTGGCGCGCAGCGTGTCGCTGGTGGGCTGGGTGTTGGACAGCGGGTTGCCGCCGGCGCTGGCGGTTAGCGCGTTGACGGGAATGGTGTTGACGTAATCGCCCTGGGCCGCGACGAGCACGTCGATTTCAGCCTGGCAGGTCGCCGGCACGTTGCCGGCCGCGGCGGGGATGGTGCCGCCGGAAACCTGCACGCTGTTGACCGTCGAAGTCACCGTCGCGCCCTGGCAGGTCGTTGTCGGGTTGGCGCCGCTGGGCACGGTCACGCCGGCCGGCAGGGTGTCGGTGACGGCAAGGTTGCTGACGGGCTGCGAGAGCGGGTTGTAGAAGGTGATGCGCAGGCGCGAGCGCGCGCCGGGCTTGACCACATTCGGCGTGAACTGCTTGACCAGGCCGATGTTGGTGCTGATGGCCAGGCTGGTGGTCGCCGGGTTGGCGTTGCTGAGGTTCTGGTCCGTCACGATGGCGCCGGCCGGAATGGTGTTGGTGTTGCCGCCGGTCACGGTAGAGGTCACGTTGACGCTGAGCTGGCAACTGGCGTTGGCCGCGAGTGCGACACCGTCCAGGCTGACCGAGCGTGCGTTGGCCACCGCGGTCACCACACCGCCGGGGCAGGTCGTGGTGGGAGCGGGATTGGGCGTCAGCACCCAGCCGTTGTTGGCCGCCGCCGCCGTGCCGCCTACCGTGAAGTAGTCGGTAAAGCGCAGGTTGGTGACCGCCTGCGTGCCGTTGGCGATGTTGATGGTCAGGCGGCTGGGCTCACCCGGAAAGGTCAGCGAGCTGATGGACGTGGCCTTGCTGATCGCGATGCCGGTGGGCGGGGTGAACAGCAGAGTGCCGCTGACCGGTGCGACGTTGCGCACGCCGCCGTCGGCCAGGATGGAATCGGGCGGGATGGTGTTGACCCAGTTGGCCGCGCCGGTGGCGACCACGTCGAACAGGAAGGCGCAATTGCCGCTGCCCGCGATGCTGGCGCCCGTCAAAGAAATGCTGCCGGCGCCGGCGGCGCCGGTGATGGCCGTGGGGCCGGCACAGGTGGTCTGCCCGTTCGGCGGATTGGCCAGCACCATGCCCGCGGGCAAGGGGTCGGTCACGCTCACGTTG
Source organism: Polaromonas sp. P1_H6 (assembly GCF_056405195.1). Taxonomy (NCBI): domain Bacteria; kingdom Pseudomonadati; phylum Pseudomonadota; class Betaproteobacteria; order Burkholderiales; family Comamonadaceae; genus Polaromonas; species Polaromonas sp. P1_H6. Next base: position 79,930 of record NZ_JBFUCN010000002.1, on the reverse strand, counting down.
GTCAGGGCCAGCGCGCTGGAGTTCAGCAGTTGCACCGTGACGGTGGACTTGCCGCCCGAGGACACGTTGGCCGGGTTGAAGCTCTTGGCCGCGCTCAGCGCCGAGGTGTAGGTCAGCGTCGCGGTATTGGTGGTCACGGGGACCAGCGCCTGCGTGCTGCCGTTGCCGAAGGTCTGCGTGCCACCCACGGTGGCGGTGTTCGGGTAGACGCCGGCCGGGCCGACGACGTCGACCTGCAGCACGCAGCTGCCGTCGGCGCCGAGGCCGTTGCCGGCGCGCGCGGGCACGGTGCCGCCGTTCAGGCCCACCGAGGTGGAACCGGCGACCGCGGTGATGGTGGGGCTGCCGCAGGTGCTGGCCGCATTCGCCGGGTTGGCGATGCGCAACTGCCCGCCCCCGCTGTTGGCCAGCTGCAGCGTATCGGAGATCGAGACGTTGGTCAGCGGGTTCGCCGACTTGTTCGTCAGCGTGATGGTCATGCGGACGATGGTGCCTTCGGCAAAGGTGCTGACGCCGGGGGAGGACTGCGCGAATGCCTTGCTGGCCGCCAGTACGGCGGCGTTGGTCACGACGCTGGTCGAGTTGGAAGCGCCGCCGTTGCAGGTGGCGCCGGCGTTGTAGCAGACGCCGCCGGGCGCAATGGTGTTGCCCGACGAAGCCACCGCCGTGCTGGAGGCCATGGCCCACATCGTGATGACGCAGGCGCCGGGCACGCTGGGGCTGGCGCGGGCCGGCACGGTGTCCACCGTGAACACCGCCGTGGCGCTGCCGAGGGCGCTCGCGGAATTGACGTTGCCGCAGCCGGCGCTCACGGTCGGCGTGTAGTTGATGCCGCCTATCGTGCCGGTCAGAAAGGTCTGGCCGTTGCTGAAGTTGTCGGTCACCGTCAGGTTGCTGATCGCGCCGGCGCCGTAGTTCTGCACCGTGAGCTGGTACTGGACCGGGTTGCCGGGCGCGACGGGGCTGGCCGGCAGCGCCGACTTGAGCACGCGCAGGTCGTCCGCCACCAGGATGGTGGCCGAGGCGCTCTGGCTCTTGATGGCCGCGTTGCCGACGTCGACCGCGCCTTGCGGGATGTTGTTGGTGTAAGTCACCGGAACGCCCGAGGCCTGGACAAAACCGGTGTAGTTGACGGTGACCGTGCAGCTGCTGTTCGAGGAAGGAATGGTGCCGCCGGTCAGCCTGACGCCCTTGTTGCTGTTGATGGCGGTGACCACGCCGCCGGCGCAAGTGGTGGACGCCGAGGTGACGTTCAGGCCGGTCGCCGGGTTGACGCCGCCCAGCCCGTCGATCGGGCTGTCGTCGAAGGTGGTGACGTTGAGCGGCGTGTTGCCGCTGTTGGTCAAGGTGATGGTGAGGCTGCCGGCGGAACCGCTGGACAGCGAGGTGCCAGAAAACGCCTTGGCCACGCTGAGCGGCGACCGGACGGTGATGTTGGCTTGCGCATTGGCCTGCGCGGGAATACCCAGCGCGTTGCTGAAGTCGCTGCTGCGGTTGATCAGGTTGCTCTGGGCGTTGGTGGTGTACTGGCCGTTGGTCTGCGACGCTTCCACCGCGACCACGAACGTGCAGCTGCCGTTGGCGGGAATGTCGCCCGTGCCCGTCACGCTGGTGGCGCCGGCCGCCGGCGCCGGGTTGAACGCGGGCGCGGGCCCACTGGTGCAGCTGGCGCTGGCGCCGGGCGCAGCCGCGACCTTGATGATGGCGCTGCCGCCGAGCTGCGGAAAGTTGTCGGTGATGCTGAAGCCTTCAATCGCCACCGGGTTCGGGTTGGTCAGCGTGATGGTCAGGTTGGTTGCCGCGCCTCCGAGCACCACGGTGGAACTGCCGAAGCCCTTGGAAATCTGCGGCTGCTGGAGCGCGCGCACGTTGAAGGTCTGCGAGACGTCCCCGCTGTTGCTGCCGGCGCTGCTGGTCACCGCGCCGTTGAGGATCTGGTAGGCATAGGAGGTGGCGTTGCCGGTCGAGGTCCCCGCGGTGACCGGGATGTCGATCACGCATTGCCCGTCGATTCCGCCGGCGGCGGCCGGAATGCTGCCGCCCGTCAAGTCCAGCGCCTGCGTTCCGAATGCCGCCGTGAACGCGCCGCCGCAACCGTTGGTGACCGCGCCGGCCACCTTGAGGCCGTTGGGCAAGAGGCCGGGCAGGCTGTTGCTGAAGGCCACGTTGGTCGCCGCAACCGGGTCGCTGTTCGACAGTGCGATGCGCAATATCGCGGTTTCACCCGGGTAAATACCCTGTGCCGGAATCACGGCCGTGACCGAGGCGGTCAGGGCAAAAGCGGCCGCCGGCAGCAGCCCCAAACCAAGCAAAACGGACCCCGGACGGATCCAGGAGGCCGGGGTCGGCAGCTTGCCCAGGTGTTTCGCGCAGCGTCGGAATAGTTCGAGCATAGTTGTGACAGGAGGTAAAAGGTACTAGCGCGGCGGATGATAGGAGGCCTGTCACAAACAGAGGGTAAATCCTTGTTTACACTTACTAATTACCAACACTCGAGGCGAATAGGGGTGGGCAGACAGTTGTCAGACCACTAAACTCGGTAAGTCCTTAGACCCCAAAATATGTAACTGAAAGTAATGATCCGGCTTAGTCCCCGGCACCTGAATTCGTATGCCTCACACTTCCGCGCCCCGAATCGCCTACCTGGAAGACGAGCCTGAAACCGCCGAAGCAATCTGTGGATGGATCAGGGAAGCAGGCTTGGCGGTGGACCTGTTCAGCCGCGGCGCCGACTGCGCGCGGGCCGTGGAAAGAGGGCAGTACGCGGCCTGCCTGCTGGACTGGCTGGTGCCGGACATGTCAGGGCCCGAGGTGCTGGCAAGGCTGCGCTTGCAACTCAAAGACGCCTGCCCACCGGTGATTTTTCTGACGGCGCGCGACAGCGAGGACGACGTGGTGCAGATGCTGTCGGCCGGCGCGGTCGACTACCTGGTCAAACCGGTTTCCCGGCCCATCCTGCTGGCGCGGCTCAACGTCGTGCTGCATCGCTCCGGCCTGAAACAGGAAACACGGCGCCGCGCCTGGGGGCAACTGGAAGTGGACTTCAGCACCCGGCAATGTTTTCTGGAAGGCCGGCGCGTGGAACTGACCGACCTGGAAACCGATTTCGCCCTGCACCTGCTGCAAAACGTGGGGCGCCTGCTGACGCGCTCCCACCTGCTGCTGACGGTCTGGGGGCACAACACCGACGTGGAGTCGCGCAAGGTCGACGTGCAGGCCAGCGCCCTGCGCAGAAAGCTCAAGCTGTCGCCCGAATCGGGCTGGCGCCTGGTGTCGGTCTACGGCCAGGGCTACCGTCTCGAGTGGCTGCATGACTGAGGTCCACTCGCCCTCCTCCCGCAAGTTCGAGCCAGGCCGCCGCCCTGCCGGGCCGGCATGTTCCGGAAGCCTTCCCATGTACAAAAAAATTGCCGCCGGCGGGCTTCTGTCGCTCGGCATCGCCGCCTTTGCGCCGGCCCAGCCTTTGCCCGCCGCCGGCGTGCCCGACAAGGCCTCCAGCGCGCCGGTCTGGCTTTACAGCGTGCGCCCCGGGGACACGCTGATCAGCCTGGGCCAGCGCCACCTGGTGGACCCGCAGCGCTGGGATGTGGTGCAGCGGCTCAACCGGATCGCCGACCCGCATCGCATTCCGCCCGGCACGGTGCTGCGCATTCCCGCCTCCATGCTGCGCAGCAGCCCCGGCCAGGCCACGTTAAAAACAGTGCACGGCAGCGTGCGCTGGCGCGAGCCCGAGGGGGCGTGGAAAGCCGCGTCCACGGGACAGGTCCTGCCGGTGGGCGCCGAGCTCCAGACCGAGGCCCTGGCCAGCGCCACGCTGGAGCTGGCCAACGGCACGCAGCTGCGCGTGCACCCAGGCTCGACGCTGGTGCTGGACACCCTCAGCCTGTATGCCAACGGCCTGATGGCCGACACGCGGGTCCGCCTGCTGCAAGGCCAGACGGAAATCACCGACAACCCAGGGAGGCGCACGCAGCAGAATTTGCGCGTGCTGACGCCCAGCGCCCAGGCGGTGGTGCGCGGCACGGTGTTCCGCGTCGGCGTGGAAGCCGGCCAGACGCGCGAGGAAACCCTGGAAGGGTCCGTCGGTGTGGACGCCACCGGGAAAACCGTGGTGGTGGGACCCGGCTTCGGCACGCTTGCGCGCCCGGGCGAAGCGCCCTTGCCGCCCCGCGCCCTGCCCCGCGCGCCCGACGTGTCGGCGCTGCCGCCGCGCCTGGAACAACTGCCCCTACGCTTTTCATTGCCTCCCGCGCGCGGCGAACAAGGCGCCGTCTTGTGGGGCCAGGTTTCCCAGGACAGCAGCTTTGACGCCATCCTCGCGGAAAGGACTTCACCCTCCGGCGTCCTGAGTTTTGCCGACCTGCCCAACGGCCGCTATATCCTGCGCGTGCGCGCCCTGGATGCGCTGGGCCTGCAAGGCCTGGAAGCGCGGCACACCTTCACCGTGGCCGCCCGCCCCTTCGCCCCCGCCCTGCAGGCGCCGGGCCGCGCCGCCACCATGCGCTCGCCGCGCCCGGTGCTGCGCTGGACCAGCGCGGTGGACGCCGCGCGCTACCGGGTGCAAGCCTCCAAGTCTGAAGATTTCGCGCAAGCCCTGCTGGACCAGCCCGTGGCACAGACCGAGTGGCTGCCCGCGGACGACCTCCCCGAGGGCAAGCTGCACTGGCGTGTGGCCAGCATCACGGCGCAGGGTGAACAAGGACCGTGGTCTCCCGCGTCGTCCTTCAGCTACAAACCCGCGCCGGGGATGCCCGACCTGGGCCAGGCCGCCCTGCGCTACGAGACCGACGCGCTGCTGCTGGACCTGCCCGCACCGCCGCCGGACCATCACTACCGGGTCTCGGTGTCGGCCACGCCCGGCATGGCGCCCGAAGACCAGCAACAGGACTCCTTCGACGGCACTGTCCGCCTGCCCCGCCCCTCGGGCGGTGCGCATTTCCTCGGCGTCCGCCTGGTCGACAACCAGGACGGCACCGCCGGGCCGCCCATGCTGCAGAAGATAGACGTGCCCTCGCGCCATCCCTATCTATGGATGCTGGGCTTGCCGCTGTTGCTGCTGTAGGCCGGCATGCGAGACACTCCGCCGCCCCGCAGCGCGCACAGCCTGCGCGAACTCCTGGGCATGGGCCTGGTGCTGGCCGCGCTGGCACTGGGGGTCAGCGCCAGCGGCTGGCTGGCGCGCATCGACCATTTTGTCTTTGACCTGTCGCAGCGGCTGGGCGCGCAGCCCGCCCCGACCGGCGTGGTGATCGTGGCGATCGACCAGGCCAGCCTGCAGGAACTGGGCCGCTGGCCCTGGCCGCGCCGTGTGCACGCCGAATTGCTGCAACAGATATGCCGGGCTTCGCCGAAAGCCGTGGCGATGGACATCGCCTTCAACGAGGTCGGCGACGACCCCGCCGGCAACCAGGCCCTGGCCAAGGCCATGCGCGCCTGCGGCAACGTGTCGCTGCCCGTCGTGATGGAAAGCGCCCGCCTGGACGGCCAGTTGCTGGAGTCGCCGCCCATCCCGCTGCTGGCCCGGTCCGCGGCCGGCCTGGGCCGCGTGAGCGTGCGCCTGGACGACGACGGCGTGGCGCGCGGCGTCGACCTGTGGGAAGGCGTGGGCACCGCCGGCTGGCCCCTGCTGGCACAGAGCGCGCTGCAAATCACCGGCTGGCAACCCCCGGACGCCACCCCTTACCTGCCGCCCGGGGACACGGCACGGCTCGTCACCGACCAGGCGCCCACGCTGGTGCGCCGCGAGCCCCGGCTGTTACGGTTTGCCGGCCCGCCGGGCACGATTCCCACCGTCTCGGCGGTGGAACTCATGCGCCCCGGCGCGCCCGCCGAGGCACTGCGCGGCAAGATCGTCTTCGTAGGCGCGACGGCGGCCGGCATGGGCGACATCCTCTCAACGCCGGTCACCACCAACGGCGCCGCCATGCCCGGCGTGGAAGTGCTGGCCAATGTGCTGCTGAATCTGCGCGACGACCGTTTTATCGTGCCGCTGGGAAGGGCCTGGACGCTGGCGCTGGGCGCCGCGCTGGCGCTGGTGCCGCTGCTGTGGGCGCTGCGCTTCATGCCGCTGCCGGGCCTGCTGGTCAACACGGCATGGTTTGCGGCGCTGGTGGCGCTCAGCGTGGCGCTGCCCCTGGTGTCCGGGCGCTGGTTTGCGCCCTCGGGCGCCCTGGTCGGCGCGATCGCGGCCTACCCTTTGTGGAGCTGGCGCCGCCTTGAAACGGCCAGGCGCTACCTGGACTGGCAGCTTCATCAATTGACCGGCGCGGCGGCGGACAGCCCGTTCCACCGGCTCAGGTTCGAGCAGCGCATCGACCACGTCAAGCAGGTGCAGCAGCGCTTTCACGACCTGCACAAGGAGCGCGAGGAGACCCTGGCCTTCCTGTCGCACGACATCCGCGTGCCCCTGGCCGCCGCCGTGCAGCAGCTGGGCGGCGGAACGCTGGACGAGACGCACCAGCACCGGCTTTTCCAGCAACTGCGCCGCGCGCACAAGCTGGCGCAATCCTTTCTGTCGATTGCCCGCGTGCAAAGCCTGGAGCAGAAGGACCTGCGCGAAATCGACCTCGGCAGCGTCGCGCACCAGGCCACCGACGCGGTCTACGAATCGGCCCAGGGCAAATCCGTGCGCCTGCTGCGCCACATCCCCGATGAACCGGTGTGGATACGCGGCGACTTCCACCTGCTCGAGCGCGCGCTCGACAACCTGCTGCACAACGCCCTGCGCTTCTCGCCCGCGGGCGGCAGCGTCACTTTGACGCTGGCCCTGCAAGACGGAAAAGCCGAACTGTCGGTGGCCGACCAGGGGCCCGGCGTCAGCGCGGAAATGCTGCCCCACCTGTTCGAACGCTTCAGCACGCAGAAAGCGGCGCAGCAGACGGCGCACGGCACCGGCCTGGGCCTCTACTTCGTGCACAGCGTGGCCGAGCGGCATGGCGGCCAGTCGGGTTATGAAGCCCTGGCGCCCACGGGTGCGCGTTTATGGATACGGCTTCCGCTGGTGTAGCGCTGCGGCGGTCATCCGGGCTCTCCTCCAGGCAAGCTCATGAAAACGCGCCCCGCCTGCGCAGCACCCGGCCGGCATCCACCCGGACGCTGAGGCCGTCCCGGCAGGCGAGCTGGCCGTTGACAAAAACCGCATCGATTCCCGAGCTGGCTTCGGTGGGCTGCTCGTAGCTGGCATTGGCGGCGACGCGGTGCTCATCAAAGATGACGATGTCCGCGTGGTTTCCGGCCGCCAGGATTCCCCGGCCGGCGAGGCCGAAGCGCCTTGCGCTGAGCCCCGTCATTTTGTAGATGGCGGTCTCGAGCGAAAACAGCTTTCTCTCGCGCACGTAATGCCCCAGCACGCGCGGGAAAGTTCCCCACAAACGCGGATGCGGACGTACGTCATGCGCCAGGCCGTCCGAGCCGACCATGGCCATGGGATGGCTCAGGATGCGGCTGACGTCCTCCTCGCTCATGGCGAAGTAGATGGCCCCTGCCGGCTGCAAGGCCCGCGCCACCTCTTCCTCGGTCTGGTTTCTCTCGCGCGCGAGTTCTTTCAGGGAACGGCCCGCAACGCCGGGCTCGGGCTGGGACCAGGTCACCAGCACGTCGCTCGACTGCTTCACGCGGGACGGCAGCAGCATGGTGGACGACGCGTTGTAGGGATAACAGTCAAAGCAGACCGATTGCCCTCGCGCCGCCTGCTCCAGCATCGCCAGGGTCTGCACCGAGCGGCCGTGGTTGGCCGTGCCGACCAGCTTGTGGTGGGAAATGACGGTGCCCACGCCCAGCTCGCGGCCTATGTGCAGGGCCTCGCGCAGCGCCTCGTCGATGGCATCGCCTTCATCGCGGATGTGCATCGCCACCATGCCGCCGGCGGCTTTGAGTTGCGCGCCCACGGCAATCACCTCTTCGGCCGTGGCCGCTTTCGCGGGCGGATAGTACAAACCCGTTGACAGGCCGATGGCGCCCGCGGCCAGCGCGCCTGCGAGTTCCGCCGCCATGCCCGCCGATTCCGCAAGGGTGGCGGGCCGGTCAAGGTCGACCATGTGCTTGACCCGCAGCGTGGAGTGGCCCACGAGGCAGGCAACGTTGACGGCCAGCGGAGACTCGTCAAGCGCATCCAGGTAGGCGGCGAAGCTCGGGTAAATCCAGCCGTCCGTTCCGAGGATGTCCAGCGGCGGCGGCGGATGGCGTGTCTGCAAGGGGGCCAGGCTGACGCCGCAGTTGCCCGACACCACGGTCGTCACGCCCTGCGACAACTTCGGGTGCGCGCCCGTGGTGGGCAAGAGCAGCAAGCGGTCGTCGTGGGTGTGCACGTCGATAAAACCCGGCGCGACAATCCGACCGTGCGCGCTGACCCGTTCGCGCGCCGGGGCGGCCGACAGGTCGCCGATCGCGAGAATTTTTCCCTGGGACATGCCGAGGTCGGCGCGCACCCGTGGGGCGCCCGTCCCGTCAATGAGTTCGCCGCCTTCAATGATGGAATCGAACATAAGGCGTTCAATCCACCTGGACGCCGGCGCGCTTGACGACCTCCGTCCACATCCGCGTCTCGCGCAGGGCGCGATCAAACAGCCGGTCGGGCGAGCCTATGGTTGTCTCAAAGGAAATGGCGGCATAGCGCTCATTGACCGCGGCGCTGCCCAGCACCTTGTTGATTTCCCCGTTGAGCCGCAGCACCACCTCGCGCGGCGTGCCGGCCGGCGCGACAATGCCGCCCCATGCCGTCGTTTCATAACCCTTGACGAACTCCCCTATGGTCGGCACCTCGGGAAACAGCGGGCTGCGCGCCCGGCCGGAAACACCGAGCGCCTTGATGCGCCCGTTCTTGATGTGCGGCGCGATGGACGACAGGTTGTCGAACATCAGGTCGACCTGGCCGCCCATCAGGTCCTGGATGGCCTGCGGGCTGCCACGGTAAGGCACGTGGGTCATGAAGGTGCCGGTCATGCTCTTGAACAGTTCGCCGCCCAGGTGGCCGGTGGTGCCGTTGCCCGGAGACGCCATGCTGAGTTTGCCGGGCCTGGATTTGGCCAGCGCGATCAGCTCGGCCACGTTCTTGACGCCCAGGTCATTCCTGACGACGAGCGCGTTCTGCACATAGCCGAGCAGCGCCACGGGAACCAGCTGTTTGTCCGGGTCGTAGGGCAGCTTGGAGAACAGCGATTTGTTGATCGCCAGCGTGCCCACATTGCCGTATCCCAGCGTGTACCCGTCCGGCGCAGCGCGCACGATCTCCTGCATGCCGATATTGCCGCTGGCGCCGGGCTTGTTGTCGATCACAAAAGGCTGGCCCAGGGCCTTCACCAACTCGCCGGTCAGGATGCGGCAGATGTTGTCGGGCGAACCGCCCGCGGCGGAGGGAACGATCAGGCGTACGGGCCGGTCGGGCCATGCGGCGCGTGCCAGCAGGGGCGAGGATGCCATCGCGGCGGCCCCCAGTTTGAGGAGTGTTCGCCGCGTTCTCCGGTAGTCGGTCATGGAGGTCACCTTGGGAATTTGGAAGGAGCCGTGAGGAATGAGGAAACCGAATGATGCGTGGACAAACCTTCAGCTACAAACGACAATTTCTGCGTCTTCCATGCTTTTTTCTCATGCACCATGATGCTGCGCGCACCCTCCACCATGTCCCTGGTCTGCCTCGAGGCCAGCGCGCGCCTGCGGTCTTTCACCGCGGCCGCGCAAGAGCTTCACCTGACGCAGGGCGCGGTCAGCCGCCAGATCATGGCGCTTGAAAGCCGCCTTGACGTCAAGCTTTTCGTGCGGCGGCGCGATGCGGTCGTGCTCACGGAAGCCGGCCGTTATTACCTGGACGAAGTCGGCCCCATTCTCCAGCGCCTCGAACGCGCGACGGCCAACGTGATGGCGCTCAAGGGGCGCGGGGGGTCGCTGGCGGTGTCGGTCGGCGCGTCGCTGGGCAGCTATTGGCTGATTCCGCGCCTGCCGGACTTCACGCGCGCGCACAGCGAGATCACCCTGAATTTCGCCACGCGCGTGGGGTCGGTTGATTTCAAGAGCATGGCGGTGGATGCCTCGCTCGAATTCGGCGACGGAAACCGCGCCGGCCTGCACAACGATTTTGTCTTGCCCCTGGCGATGGCGCCTTATGCCGCACCGGCATGGATCGCCAAAAACGGCAAATCGCTGAGCTCCCGCACCCCGATGTCGGCGCTGGTGCACCACACGACCGTGCTGGACGCATGGCGCAAATGGTTCGAGCACGCCGGCATCGAAATAGGCACCGGCCAGGAGGGGCCGCGCTACGAGCTGATGTCGATGGCGCTGAATGCCGCGATAGCGGGCCTGGGGGCGGTGCTGCTGCCCGATTTCATGGCCAGCGATGCACTGGCGACCGGCCGTTTACGCCGGCTGTCGAAGAAACAATGGATTTCCCCTCGCGGCTACTACCTGGTGTATCCCGAGGAATCATCGAAGCTTGAGGCCCTCGCGGTGTTCCGTGCGTGGTTGCTCGCGCAGGCAACGACGGGGCAGGCCGTACGCTGACCGTTCGGCCTCCTCTCGAAGAGGCTGCCGATCAGCCCCGCCGCCCCAGCCGAACCGTCGTCACCCCCGGTCGCAATTGCCGCAATGAGGGCATGACCAGCACGCAGTCGTCATACGGTGTGAGCACTTCGCGCCCCGCATCGATGGCGATCATGGTGCCCGCTTTGGCGATGGTTTCGCCGCCGGTGTAGGGCTCTTTGAAACTGAAATCCATGGACGTCGCCACCACGCGGTCGGTGACCACCACAGGCGCGGGCGGCTCACGGTCGGGCAGCAGCCAGCCGACCGGCACTTCGTTGCGGGCCAGCGCACCGGCCTGTACCAGGAAGCGCATCAAGGTGTCGCGCGCGGCGCTGACGGCGCGTGGCTCCCAGTGCTGGCCGGCTTCCAGCAGCAGCGCGATGCGCTCGCCTTGCGCATCCGAAAATTCGCCGTAGTCGCGCATGCGCACGCCGTCGGCATGGCCGGCGTCGACGACCACTTGCCCCGCGGTGCGCAGGCCCTGGGCAAAAGTGATGTTGCGCGCCAGGGTGCCGGTGACCAGCAAGGGCACGCAGGGTTCGTGCATGGAATGCAGGTCCAGCAGATGCGTGGCGCGGTCCACAAAAGGCCGCAGCCGGCGCGCGCGGTCCAGCTCGGCGCTGCGGCGCGGCCCGGCCAGCACGTCGGCGGCCCAGACGCGGTTGAAGTCTTCGTCGATAAAACGCGAGGCGTCGGGCTGTGCCGCGTCAAAGCGCTCGAAGGCGGCGACGTTGCAGAAGGCCAGTGTGACGCGGCCGCGCGCCGGTTGCCAGCCCGCGGCAAGCAGCTCGGCCAGCGCGATGGCGCCCGAAAATTCGTTGCCGTGCACCAGCGCCGTGACCAGGATCTCGGGGCCGGGCGCGGCGCCGCTTCGCTCGTGCACATGCGGCACGCCGGTGGGTGAATTCGCCCAGCCCGCCAGATTCGGCGGCAGGGTCAGGACCGGGTGGTGTTGCATCAGTTCGCAGCCCCAGTGCTGACGGCCTTGTTGACGACGGCGCGCACGCGCTGGGTTTCGGCGCGCACAAAAGCCGTGAGCGCCTGGGGTGTGCCGCCTTCATTCGAAATGCCGGCCTTCTGGAGTTTTTGCCAGACGGCTTCCTCGCGCAGGATGTCGTTGAGTTCGCGGTTGAGCCGTGCGACCATGGGCGCCGGCAGCTTGGCGGGCCCGAAAAGGCCGAACCAGACGTTCATGTCATACCCCTTGAGCCTGGGGTTCTCGGCCAGCGCGGGGATTTGCGGCGCGGCGCGCGAGCGTGTGGGCGTGGTGACGCCCAGCGGAACCATCCTGCCGGACTCGATGTGCGGCAGCGCGGAGGACAGCACCGACACGCTGAACTCGATGTTGCCGCCCAGCAGGTCCTGCAGCTGCTGGCCCGCGCCGCGGTAGGGCACGTGGCGGAAGCTGGTGCCGGCCATCAGGTTGATGAGTTCGCCCGACACGTGCAGCGGCGTGCCTATGCCGGAAGACGCAAAGCTCAGCTGGTTGCGTTCGCGTTTCGATTTGGCGATGGCTTCTTCGATGGTCTTGACGCCGGTCTGGGTGTTGGTCACAAACACCATGGGCGTGATGCCTATCAGCCCCACCGGCGCCAGGTCGGTTTCGCCGTTGTACTTGACGGCGGCATTAAACAGCTTGGCGATGGACACCTCGCTGCCCGAACCCAGCAGCAGGGTGTAGCCGTCGGGGTTGGCGCTGACGACTTTCTGCGCGCCTATGGTGCCGCCGGCGCCGCCGACGTTTTCAATCACGACCGGCGTGCCCAGGCGTTTGGACAGCGGCTCGGCGATGATGCGCGCGACCAGGTCGACGCTGCCGCCTGCCGGGTAGCCGACCACCAGCGAAATCGGCTTGGCCGCGGGCCAGCTCTGGGCCTGCGCTGTACCGAGGGCCAGCAAAGCCAGCAAGGCGGACGCGGCCCCGCGCAGGGCGCGGGCCAGGTGGGGGCGGGAAATGATGGGATGTGGGGGCATGACGACGGTCTCCTTATTTAGTGGAGCCAGTCTAGGAAGCCCTCCCCTGGGGCCGCATGCGCATCGCGCATGGGCGCATGCGCAAACTCGTTCAGGCCGTCGTGGCCGCCCAGATGCGCTGCACCAGCTCGTTGCGCGGGCTGCGGTTGCGGTACAACCGTATTTCGAAGCGCACGGCAAGCGCCTGCGGGTCGGCAGCGACCAACCGGCCGCTGCGCAGGTCGTCGCCGACCAGGCCGCGCGGCAGCCAGGCCAGGCCCACGCCCTGCAGGGCCTGCTCATGCAGGGACTCGGCGAAGTCGGATTCGGTCACCGTGTACAGGAAGAACTCGCGCGCATCGCGGCTCAGCCCGTCCTGCAGGACCTGGCTGAGCGCCAGCGTGGGCGCGTAACCGAGCACGCGCGCCGGTTCGCGCGCGCTGCCGGGCAGGGCATGCAGCGCCTGCCCGTCGGGGCGCGGCGCGCTCACGGCCACCAGCTCGTCGGTGCCCAGGGTCAGGCCCTCGAAAGCCTGGTCGTCCAGGCGCATGGGCAGGCGCGGGTGCGTGAAGGACAGCAGGAAGTCGGCCGCGCCCTGCTCCAGCGCGGTGGCGCCTTCGTGGATGGAGCCGGTGAGTATGCGCAGGCGGAACTCGCCGGCGCCGCGCTTCACGCGCGCCAGCCAGGCGGGCACGGCGGTGCGCGACAGCGTGCGGCCAGTCGCCAAGGTGACCCAGTCAAGGCCGCCCTGCGCATGGCGTATGCGGGCGCGCACATCGCCCAGGCCGTCCACGGCGCGGCGCGCCACGGGCAGCAGTTCTTCCCCGGCGGCCGTGAGCGCCAGCGGCACGACGGCGCGGTTGACCAGGTCGGCGCCGGCCCAAAGCTCCAGCGCGCGCACGCGGCGCGAGAACTGCGGCTGGGTCACGTGGCGCAGCTCGGCGGCCCGCGAAAAGCTGCGTTCGCGTGCCAGGGCGATGAAGTCTTCCAGCCATTTATGGTCCACGGCAGCACCTTGTTGGGAAAATGAAACGATGGTATCGCCTGAAAACGCGCCCGATTGGGTCGTTTTGCACCGTGTTCCCTCGATTCACCCCCCAATCGGAGGAGGCTGCGGCCCTCGTAACAGAGGGCTGGAACCGCTTTGGGGCATGTAAAATCGCCCAAAACATAAAAGGCCCCGAACAATCGGGGTCACCGGGGGGCCCCGCTGCACGATGAAATGGTTTGTGATCGGCCCGATCAGTCATTGAGGTCATCAACCAACGAGTTAGTTTTGCGATTCGAATTCATCATTCTTGAATGGTCGGCGTATGCCGACGGCCTGACCGGTCACGAAGACTGGCTCAGGTGGGCCCAGGGTTTTCCCGTGCTTCCACAACCGACGGTGCAAACCGTTCCCGCGCTCACGGAAATGCCCGCCATGACGCGCCGTCGGCTGGACCGGCTGGGGCGTATGGCCTGCCAGGTCGCTTACTGGTGCCAATCTTCCGCCAGCGATGCGCCGCTGGTGTTCGCGTCCAGGTACGGCGATACAGCCGGCTCTTTGTCTCTTCTGGATGACCTGGTCGGAGGTCAGCCTCTGTCCCCGGCCGGTTTCGGCCTGTCTGTGCACAATGCCGTGTCGGCGCTTTACTCCATCGCCCAGGGACACACTCACAACACGGTAGTGGTCGCCGCGGGACGCGCCACTGTCGCCGCCGCGCTCACCGAAGCGGCGGCCCTGCTGGCCGACGGGGCCAGCGAAGTGCTGGTGGTGTATTCGGAAGCGCCGCTGCCAACCGACTACACCGTTTTCGCCGATGAACCGGCCTGTGAATACGCGTGGGCCTGGCGAGTGGCGCGGCCCGCGCCGTCGCAACCGGGATTGACGGTAAGCCTCCAGGTCCACGCGGCCGAAGCCCCAGGCCCCGAGACTCCATCCTGGCCCGCGGGCCTGGATGTTTTGCGGCACGTGCTCCGGCATCATCTGAGCCCGGCTGCGGCCGAACCAGCGGTGATTCGCCACGACAGAAAACTGACCCAATGGTCGTGGAGTGTCCATGCGTGACCGGCTTAATTATCTGTGGCGGCTGTTCGCAACCGCTGTCAGCTTCACCTGTTTCGGACTGGGCGGCCTGCTTCTCTGGATCGTGGTGTTTCCGATCCTGTCCCTGTTTGTGCGGGACCGTGGGCGCCTTTCCGTCACCGCCCGCTGGATCATCAACCGGGCGTTTCAGGCATTCGTCGCCTTGATGCACACCTTGGGAATATTTACCTACGAAACCCACGGGCTGGACAAACTCAAGCGGCGCGGACTGCTGATCCTGTCCAACCACCCGTCCCTGATCGACGTGGTGTTCCTGATATCGTTCATCGATCACGCCGATTGCGTGGTCAAGGCGGCGCTGGCGGAAAACCCCTTCACGCGGGGCGCCGTGCTGTCAGCAGGGTTCATCTGCAACGATGCCGGTCCCGGCATGGTCGAGGATTGCATCGCATCGTTGCACGCAGGCAACAACCTGATCATTTTTCCTGAAGGCACTCGCACGCCGGTGGCGGGCTTCCCCGCCAAGCTCCAGCGTGGCGCCTCTCATCTGGCCGTGCGAGGCAAAGTAAATATCACCCCGGTGCTCATACGCTGCAGCCAATCCATGCTGGCCAAAGGGGTACCATGGTGGCGAATTCCGCCCCGTCGGCCTCATTTCCGCATCGATGTGCACGACGATATGCCGGTGGCCGCGCTGGTCGAGAGTTGTGCCAGCGACGCATTGGCCGCCCGCCATCTGACTGAACACCTGATCGACTATTTCTCTGTGGAGACTCGAAGTGACCCCCGACATGCAAGCGCTTGAGCTAGAGATCAAGGATCTGATCATCAGTTCGCTGGCCCTGGAAGATATCGTCGCCGGCGATATCAACCCCACCGAACCGCTGTTCGTCAAAGGCCTTGGCCTGGACTCCATCGACGCCCTAGAACTGGGCTTGGCTCTGCAACGCCGCTATGGAGTGACCGTTTCGGCGGACTCCGAGGAAACCCGCCGCCATTTCAGCTCGGTGCAGGCGCTGGCGGCGTTCGTCGGCGCAGGGCGTTCGCGCTGACTTCAATTTCCGAGAGGCTCCTACCCATGACAAAAAACGAAATACTTCAACGTATTGTGGGCATCCTGGTCAACACCTTCGATATCGAAGCCGAGCGCATCGTGCCGGAGGCCAGACTTCGTGATGACCTTGACATCGACAGCATCGACGCGGTGGACCTGATCGTCCAGCTCAAACCGCTGATGGGCCAGCGTTTGCAGCCCGAGGCTTTCAAAACGGTTCGCACGGTCGGTGACGTGGTCGATGCTCTGTACGCCCTCGTGGCCGGCAGCGAAACGGCTGATGCATAAAGGCCGTCTCGGCGCGGTGGTGCTGGCGGTGGTGACGCTGGCTTACCCGCTGATCGTCTATCTGGGGCTGGGCCATTTTGAGCCGCGCTGGCTGGCGCTGCTCCTGGTGCTGCTGGCGCTGATGCGCCTGGGCACCGGCCGCAGCACGGCGACCTGGGGCATGGCCGGGGCGGCGTGCGTCCTGGCGGCGTTCACCTGGTTTGGCAACGCATTGCTGCCCCTCAAACTCTACCCCGTGGGAGTCAATGCCTTGATGCTGGTGCTTTTTGGCGCCAGTCTGGTGTATCCCCCCAGTGCGGTTGAACGCTTTGCGCGCGTGCGCGAACCGGATCTCTCCCCGCATGCGGTTGCCTATACGCGGCGTGTCACCCAGGTGTGGTGCGTTTTTTTTGTTCTCAACGGCTCAGTGGCGCTGGCAACGGCCTTGTGGGCGAGCGACGCCACCTGGACGCTCTATAACGGCCTCATCGCCTATTGCCTGATCGGCGTGCTGGCGGCGGGAGAATGGCTGGTTCGCCGCCGGGTTCGGGATCGCATCGACGCAGCCAAGCCTGCGGTGGGATGACGAATCCATGGCTGATTGGTGGTCCCTGACCGACTTCGCATGTCGCGCGCCTGATCCATCCCGCATCATGGCGCGGCAGGACGACGGCCGCGAGCTGTCGCATGCCGACTTTTTAATACGACTGGGGCAGTGGCAGGCCGCCTTTTCCGGCCAGGCGCACACCCAGTGGGCCATCTACCTGAAAGATCCCCTTGATTTTGCGGCCGCCGTGCTGGCAGCCTGGCATGCCGGCAAAACGGTTGCCCTGCCGGGCGACGACCTGCCCGGCACGGTGCAGGCCCTGCTCGACTCGGATTGCGCTCTGGCTGGCGATCTGCCCG
This sequence comes from Polaromonas sp. P1_H6, assembly GCF_056405195.1. Classification (NCBI taxonomy): domain Bacteria; kingdom Pseudomonadati; phylum Pseudomonadota; class Betaproteobacteria; order Burkholderiales; family Comamonadaceae; genus Polaromonas; species Polaromonas sp. P1_H6. Next base: position 63,206 of record NZ_JBFUCN010000002.1, on the reverse strand, counting down.
CCGCGCTTCAAGCGCCTGCCGGCATCCCCGGCGAAACCGGTCACCGCCACCCCATCGACCCGCGTGCTGCCAAATTAAAAGTCTATACCTCCGGATCGCAAGGCCTTCCGGAGGCAATCGACAAGCGGCTCGACCAGCTGCTGTCGGAAATTGAGGCGCTCGAAAGTTCGTTCGGACAGATGCTGGCCGGCGCTGGAGAACCCACGGTGTGGGCCACAGTCTCGCACCAGCATATTTACGGCCTGCTTTTCCTCGTGCTGTGGCCCATGGCTGCGGGACGCCCTTTCTCGCAACGGAGGCTGCTGTATCCGGGCGACCTGGCCGCCAGCCTGGGCTCCGCGCCCTCGGTGCTCATCGCCACGCCGGCGCACCTCAAGCGTCTGGGCGAACACGTTGACTGGCAAGCGGCGCGGCAAGAACTTCGCGCGGTATTTTCGTCGGCCGGGCCGCTCCCCTTTGAGGTGTCACAGGCCGCTGCGCAAGCTTTGGGACGCTCACCCATCGAGGTCTTTGGCAGTTCGGAAACCGGCGGCATCGCCTGGCGCCAGTCCGCCAGCGCGCAAGAGCCGTGGCGACCTTTTATGGACGTGCAATGGCGATTGGATGAGGGTTGCCTGGCGGTGTCCTCGCCAAGGCTGCCCGACGACCGGTGGTGGACGACCAGCGACCGCGCGGAAGCTGCCAGCGCCGGCAGCTTTCGCCTGCTGGGCCGGGCCGACCGTATCGTCAAGATCGAGGAAAAACGCGTGTCGCTCAGCGCGGTCGAACAGCAGGTGCTGAAGACGCCCTGGGTGCAGGAAGCGAAAGCGCTGGTGGTCGACACCGCCGTGGGCGCCCGCGTGGGCGTGGTGGCGGTGCTCACGCCGGCGGGACGCGCGCAGGAGGCCCAGGGCCGGCGCGGCCTGGTCAACTTGCTGCGCGAGGCCTTGTCCAGCGGCGTCGAGGCGCTCGCGATCCCGAGGCGCTGGCGTTTTGTGGAGGCCCTGCCGGTCAATGCGCAGGGCAAGCCGACAGAGGCCTTGCTGGCGGCGCTGTTCGCCGCCCAGCCGCCCGCGGTGCGCCCCGAAATGCCGGCCGTGCAATGGCTGGAGCGCGGCGACACCGATGCGCTGGCCACGCTGGACATCCATGCGGGCCTGACGGTGTTCGACGGCCACTTCGAGGTGGCGCCCATACTGCCGGGCGTCGCGCAACTCGATTGGGCGATATCGCTGGGCCGCGAATGTTTCGCCCTGCCGCAACACTTCGTACGACTGGAAGCGCTCAAATTCGTGCGCCCGGTCTCGCCCGGCACGGCCTTGCGCCTGGCGCTGCAATTCAAGCCCAGGCTGGCCGACCCCCGCTTGTGCAGCCTGAGCTTTCGCCTGTATTCGCAGGAGGGCGCGGACCCTTCCGATCCGTCCAGCCTGAACGAGCACGCCAACGGACGCGCCGTCTGGTCGTATGAAGCGGAAAGCGCCCATGCATAAACCGGTGGCCGTGATCCCCTGCTACAACCACCCGCAAACCATAGGCTTCATGGTCGACGCGGTGCGCGCAAGCGGCCTTGAAGTCATTGTGGTCGACGACGGCAGCGATGCGGCCTGCGCCGGTGTCCTGGCGAGCCTGGCAGCACGGCACGGGCCCGCGATGCGGCTGCTGCGCCTGCCTCGCAACCAGGGAAAAGGCGGCGCGATGATGGCGGGCCTGCGCCAGGCGCTCGCGCTGGGCCACACGCACGCATTGCAAATTGATGCCGACGGCCAGCACGACGTGGCCGACATTCCCAAGTTCCTGGCGCTCTCAAGCCTGTTGCCGCAAGCCGTGGTGTGCGGCGTGCCGATCTACGACGCTTCCGTGCCCAAATCGCGCCTCTATGGCCGGTACGCCACCCATGTCTGGGTGTGGATCAACACCCTGTCGCTGGACATTCGCGATTCCATGTGCGGTTTTCGCGTTTACCCGCTGGCCCCCGTCGTCAAACTGATCGACGAGGTCTACATGGGCCGGCGCATGGACTTCGACTCCGAACTGCTGGTGCGCCTTCACTGGCGCGGCATACCGCTGGCCAACTTGCCGACCAAGGTCAGCTATCCCATGGACGGCATCTCGCATTTCAAACTATGGCGGGACAACGTGCTGATCTCCTGCATGCATGCGCGCATGCTGGCCGGCATGCTGGTGCGCCTGCCGCTGCTGTTATGGCGAAAGGCGGCGCGATGACGAAACCAGCCGCCAGCCTTGGGCCGCAAACTCCGGACCCGGCCGTGCTGCACTGGGCCAGCCTGGGAGAACACACCTTTGTCCTGGGCATCAAGCTGCTGTTCTGGGTTTACCGCGTGCTGGGACGCCTGCCTTTCAGGCTCTGCCTGTACCCCGTGGTGGTTTACTACTGGGCCACGCGCTCGCAAGCCCGCCGCTCTTCACTGGAATACCTGCGACGAATCCAGGCTTCGCGCGGTGCACTGGGGCACGCCCCGGGCTGGCGTGACACCCTGCGGCATTTCCTGGCATTTGCCGACACCATCCTGGACAAGCTGCTAACCCTTAGCGGCGGCCTGGGGCAAAGTGCGCTGCGCGTTGAAGGCGAGGACGAGGAGGGCCTACGGGCCCTGATTGCGCAGAAGCGCGGAGCCATCATCGTGACGGGCCACATCGGCTGCATGGAGTTGTGCCGCGTCAGCGCCGAGCGCCATCGCGGGGTTCGGCTCAACGTCCTGGTGCACACCCGCCATGCCGAGCGCTTCAATCGCCTGATGCAGAGCTTGCAACCCGACAACGAGGTTCGCCTGATCCAGGTCACGGAAGTCAACCCGGCCACGGCCATGCTGCTGGCCGACAAGGTCGCGCAAGGAGAGTTCGTGGCCATCGCCGGAGACCGCGTCCCGGTGCGAACGGATGCAAGCCCGCGGCAACAAGGGTCCACCGCCGAAGCGGTCTTTCTGGGCCGGCCGGCGCAATGGCCCGTGGGGCCTTATGTACTGGCGGCGTTGCTCAAATGCCCGCTGTATGCCGTGGGATGCGTGCGTGAAACGGCCGCGCGAGGCCAGGCCGGCTACGTGCTGCGCGTGCACCGCCTCGCGGAACTGGTAGTGCTGCCCCGGGCCACACGCCAGCAAGCCCTGCAAGCTTGCGCGCAACAGTTTGCCGATTGGCTGGAAGTGCTGCTGGCTCGCGCTCCGATGGCCTGGTTCAATTTTTTCCCGTTCTGGCAGCAGGCAAGCGCTGCCTCCAATTCCAAGCAACATGACTAAACACAAGAGCGATGCCCTGCCGTCCCCGGTGATTTTTGACGGGCAACGCCTGACTGTCGATGACGTCGCCGCCCTGGCCGCGCGCGAGCGCCCGGCTGCGCTCAGCCAGGACCCGGCCTTCCACGATCGAATCGAACGCGGCGCGGCTTTCCTGGACCGCCTGTTACGTGAAGACGGCGTGGTCTATGGTGTCACGACCGGGTACGGCGACTCGTGCACAGTCAACATCCCGCCCGAATTGATCGCCGAGCTGCCGCACCACCTCTACACCTATCACGGCATAGGTGCGGGCCGCTTCCTGACGCCCGAAGAAACCCGTTCCGTACTGGCCGCGCGCCTGTCGTCTCTGTGCCAGGGCGTATCCGGCGTGAGCTGGGCTTTGCTGGTGCAGCTGGAACAACTGCTGGTGCACGACGTGTTGCCCCTGATCCCGGCGGAGGGTTCCGTGGGCGCCAGCGGCGACCTCACGCCTTTGTCCTATGTGGCGGCCGTGCTGTGCGGCGAGCGCGAGGTGTGGTTCGAGGGACGGCGCCAACCCGCGGCCGAGGCACTGCCCCGCATCGGCCTGAAGCCGCTGCGCCTGCGCCCCAAGGAAGCGCTGGCACTGATGAACGGCACGTCCGTCATGACCGGCCTGGCTTGCCTGGCCTGGCAGCGCGCCGACAGCCTGGCCCGCCTGGCCACCCGTTTGACCGCGTGCAACGTCTGGGCGAGCGACGGCAATGCGCACCATTTCGACGAGACCCTGTTCGCGTTGAAACCGCACGCCGGGCCGCAGCTAGTGGCGCAGCGCCTGCGCCAGGACTTGATGTCGGACCGGCCGGCCCGCAACGAGCAACGGCTGCAGGACCGCTATTCCCTGCGCTGCGCGCCGCACGTCATCGGCGTGCTCGAAGACGCATTGCCGTGGCTTCGCCAGCAAATTGAAAACGAACTCAACAGCGCCAATGACAATCCGCTGATCGATCCCGACGAAGAGCGCGTGCTGCACGGCGGGCATTTTTATGGCGGGCACATCGCGCTGGCCATGGACACGCTCAAGAACGTGGTGGCCAACGTGGCCGACCTGATGGACCGCCAGCTCGCCTTGCTGGTCGACGCCCGTTTCAACCACGGCTTGCCGGCCAACCTGTCGGCGGCGACCGGGCCGCGGGCTGCCATCAACCACGGCCTGAAAGCGCTGCAGATCAGTGTCTCGGCCTGGACGGCCGAGGCCTTGAAGCAAACCATGCCGGCCTCGGTGTTTTCACGCTCCACCGAATGCCACAACCAGGACAAGGTCAGCATGGGCACCATCGCCGCGCGCGACGCCTTGCGGGTGCTGGATCTGACCGAGCAGGTCGTGGCGGCCATGCTGATAGCCGCGCGGCAAGCCATGGCACTGCGCCAGCAGGTGAGCCCGCTGCCCCTGCCCGGCCCCTTGACCGATTTTCTGCGGCAACTGTCGCAGGCCATCCCGCTGGTGGTGGAAGACAGGGCCCTGGACGCCGATCTGCAGCGTTTGCTCGCAGGGATGCGCACGCATCAATGGGAAATCTATCTTGACTGAGCCGCTTGACCAGAAGCCAGGCTTGCCGGTTCGGGCAAGCGGCCTGGTGCTGAGCCACGAGATCGAACTCACGCCGGCCTTTCACGACCTGGACCCGATGGACATCGTGTGGCACGGCAACTACGTGAAATACCTTGAACTGGCACGCAACGCGCTCATGGCCAAATTCAACTACGACTACCCGCAGATGCGCGAGTCGGGCTACGCCTGGCCCATCGTCGATTTGCGCCTTAAATACGTGGGATCGGTGCACTACGGCCAGCGCATCCGGATCAGCGCGCGCATCGTTGAATGGGAAAGCCGCCTGAAAATCGACTACCTCATCCTGTGCGCCTCGACAGGTGCCCGGCTGAACAAAGCCAGCACCATCCAGGTCGCGCTGGACATGCGAACACGCGAAATGTGCTGGGTGTGCCCAGCCATTCTGTGGCAACGCCTGGGCGTTGAAAGGCCCGGAGCATGAGCCGCCGCCTCGCCCTCCAGGCCGCGCTCGCGCTGCTGGCCGGTTGGTCCGCGGCAGGCGTGCCGGCGCTCGCGCAACCGGCGAGCGGGCTGCTGGCCGAGGTCGGGAAGCGCCTGGGAAACGCCGCGGTGTTGCGCGGCGAATTTGAACAAACCAAGACGATCAGGGGATTCAAGCGGCCGCTGGTTTCGCGAGGCACATTTGTCATGGCACGCGGGCAAGGGGTGCAATGGATAACCACCCAGCCGTTTGCCTCCACCCTGGTCATCACGCGGGATCGCCTTCTGACGCTGGGCGACAACGGGGTAAGCCGGCAGACCGACGCCCGGGCGGAGTCCGGTTTGCGCGCCGTCAATGAAATGCTGCTGGCCTTGCTGGCCGGAGACGTCCAGGTGCTGGGCGCGCGGTTCCAGTCCGAAGGGGCGCTGCTCGGCACGCAAGGGTGGCGCCTGGTTTTAACGCCGCGCGACAGCGTCCTGGCCGGCTTCATCACCCGCATCGAGCTGCAAGGCGACCAATACGTCAACCTGGCGATACTGCATGAAGCCTCCGGCGATGAAAGCCGCATCCGCTTTTTCAACCACGCCACCTCAGCGCTGAGCCCGTCCGAAGCCGGACGCTTCGGGCCATGACACCACCCTGGCGCTGGAGCACGCCCCAGCGGCTGGCATTGGCCTGGCTGCTGGTGGTGGCCGGCATCGGCTGGCACCAGTGGCAGTTCTGGCACGCGCCCCGGTTTGACACCGACGTGTTCGCCTTGCTGCCGCAAGACGAGCAGGCGCCGGTCGCGCAGCGAGCCATGCGCCAGGTGAGCGAGCAGGGTGAGCGCAGGGTCGTGGTCATGCTTGGCGCGGCCGATTGGGGTGCGGTCCAGAAGGCGGCGCTGCGATTCGACCAGTCGCTGATCGCCGCCAACGCGGGCTTGCGCCGGGTGGCGGATGCGGGCCTGGCGGCCCAGGTGATGGATTTTTATCGGCCATGGCGCGACGCCCTGCTCACCGACGCCCAGCGGCAGGCATTGGGCGGCACAGACACGCAGTTGCTGACCGGGCAGGCGCTGGAGCGGCTTCACGGCCTCGGCGCCATCCAGCCCACCTCCTGGCTGGCAGACCCTTTGGGTTTGTGGCCCGCCTGGTGGTCCCAACGCGCGGGGCTGACGGCAGCCAGGCCGCGCGATGGCCTGCTGAGCGTGCCCGATCCCGACGGCAAGCGCGACTGGGCCGTCTTGCTCTATGAAACCGAAGGCTCGGCCTTTCGCCTGGACGGCGACCGCCGCTGGAGCGACGCGCTGGAGCAAGCCGGGCGCGCCGCACAGGCCGGCCTTGGCGCCGATGCGTCCGTTTCGCCGCTCAGCATCGTCAGCGCGGGCGTCCCCTTGCACGCCGAAGCCGGGGCGGCACAGGGCAACCAGGAGATGAACACCATCGGCTGGGGATCGCTGGCCGCGGTCATCGCGCTGGTCTGGTGGGCCTTTCGCGCGGGCCGCACGGTCGCCCTGATCGCGGCGTCGCTGCTGGTAGGGTGCGCCGCGGGCCTGTCGGCCACCGTCTGGGTGTTCGGCCAGATCCACGTGCTGACCCTGGTGTTCGGCGCCAGCCTGGTGGGCGTGGCGGAAGACTTCGGGATTCATTACTTTGCCTCACGCCTGGCCTCGCCAAATACCCCGCGCTGGCCGTTGATGAGGCATTTGCTGCCCGGCTTGTCGCTAGCCCTGGCCACCAGCGTGCTGGGCTACCTGGTGCTGGCCGTGGTGCCCTTCCCGGGCTTGCGCCAGATGGCCCTGTTTTCGGCGGTCGGCCTGGTCGCGGCGTTTCTTACCGCCGTGTGCTGGTTTCCCGCGCTGGACCGCGGCGCCCTGCCGGGCAGCCGCATGGCCGGCGCCGTGGCCGGCAGCCTGGCCCGCTGGCCACGGCTGAAAGGGCGTTGGCTGTGGACCTCCATGGCGCTCTTTTTTGGCATTTGCGCCTGGGGCATCCACCGCCTGGAGGCCAACGACGACCTGCGCCAGTTGCAGTCATCGCCGGCCGCGCTCGTCAAGGCCCAGGTCGAGGTGGCACGACTGCTGCAAACGCCCAGCCCGGCCCAGTTCTTCCTGGTACAGGGGCCGACAGTGCAAGCCGTGTTGCAGCGTGAAGAAGCGCTGAAAGCCGCCCTGGTGCCCCGCTTCGGCCAGTTCGCGCAGAACGGCGAACAACTGGGCCTGAGCACACTCTCCGACTGGGTGCCCTCCGCCGCGCGCCAGGCGGAGAACCGCCAGATCACTGCCCGCGTTGAACAGCAACTCCTGGCCCGCATCGGCGAATCGCTGGGTGAAGATTTGCGCCGCCCCGAGTTCAAGACCACCGCTCTGGAGTTGCAGCCCTGGCTGGACAGCCCGGCATCCGGCGTCGCGCGCGCGCAGTGGCTGGGCCCGGTAGGCGATGGTTATGCCAGCGTCGTGCTGATTCGCGGGCTGACACAGCGCACGCAGGGCGAAGCCTTGAAGGCGCTGGGCGAACAAGTCGAAGGTGTGCAGTGGGTGGACCGCGCCGGCGACATGTCCCGGCTGCTGGGGCGCTTTCGCGCGGCCATGGGCTGGCTGTTGCTGGCGGGGCATGTGCTCGTGTGGGCCGCCCTGGCCGCGCGCTTTGGCCGCTCCGCCTGGCGCGCCTGGCTGCCGACCGCCCTGGCCTCCCTGGGCTGCCTGGCGGTGCTTGGCGCGCTGGGCGAGCCCCTTCAGTTGTTCAACCTGCTCGCCTTGATGCTTTTGCTGGGCATGGGCGTGGACTACGGTATCTTCCTGCTGGAGCACCAGGGTGAAGAGCAGGGCTACGCATGGCTGGCCGTGCTGCTCGGAGCCGTCAGCACCGGCTTGTCCTTCGGCTTGCTGGCACTGTCCGCCACGCCCGCCCTGCATACCTTTGGGCTTACCCTGCTGGTGGGATTGACCCTGGTGTGCATACTGGCTCCCAGTATGCGCCTCAACCATTTGGAAACCCGCAGAGAAAACGCATGACGCGAATTCTGAAAAACGCCCCGATCATGGGGCAATGCACAATGAACGCCATGGAGCAAGCGTGACCTCACTGATGCGTCGCTTGCTCGCGGGCATGAGCCTGGCCTGGATGCTGGCAGCCAGCGCCGGGCTGACGGGCTGCGCCGTGCCGCTTCAGGGGGGCACCGCACCCATGCTGCGTTTGACACCATCGTCGCTGGGTCGCGAAATCACCGTCGTGCAGCGACTGGACGTGCAGGCCGCGGGCCGGACGCACTCCATGGAGGTGGCGCTTGAAGCCGATGAAACGTCGGTCCGCATGGCCGTCATGCAGCTGGGGCAGACCGTGGCCCGCCTTGAGTGGGACGGCCGGCAACTCAGCCAGAGCCTGGCGCCCGGCTGGCCCGCCGCGGTCAGCGCCGAGCGCGTGCTGAGCGACCTGCAACTGGTCTGGTGGCCGGCGACGGCGGTGAGCGCCGCGCTGCCGCCCGGCTGGCGCCTGGAGGAGACTGCACACGGACGCGTGCTGCGCCATGAAGAACACATCGTCACGGTCGTGCGCGAGGTCACCGCCGGCCAGATTGAACTGACTCAACGCGCCGAAGGCTACACCGTGCAGGTGTACAGCCAGGGCGCCTCACCTGTTTTTGCCACCCCATGAGTACCATTTACCTCCAAGATCTTGGCCTTGTTTGCGCCTTGGGCCATGGAGCCCACAGGGTGCGCCAAGCGCTGTTCGACGCGTCAGGCCCGGGCGGCCTGACCCGGACGGACCGCTATTCGCCCGGCCGCGTGCTGTCGGTCGGCGAAGTACACGCCAAGCTACCCAGCCTCGCGCATGCGGCGCCGGAGTTCCATACCCGTAACAACGCGCTGTCCCTGCTGGCGCTGCAAGAGATGCGGCCGTCGGTCGATGCCGCCATCGCCCGCTTCGGCGGTGCCCGCGTGGCCGTCGTGCTGGGAATCAGCGCCCCGGGCCTGCCGGAGCGCGAGGCCGCCCGCGCGCACTGGAAACGTACCGGGTCCTGGCCCGCGGAATTCCGCTACGCCCAGCAAGAGCCGGGAAATCTCGCCGACTTCATCGCCGCGGAGCTTGGCGTCACCGGCGCCGCGCATGTCATTTCCACCGCTTGTTCATCAGGAGCCAAAGCCCTGGCCAGCGGCGCGCGCCTGCTCAAAGCAGGCATGGCCGACGCCGTCGTGGCCGGTGGCTGCGATGTGCTCGGCAAGTTCACCGTGGCGGGGTTTTCCGCGCTCGAATCGATTTCAGCCACCCGCAGCAACCCGCTTTCCTTGAACCGGCAGGGCATCAACCTCGGTGAAGGCGCGGCGCTGTTCCTGATGACGCGAGACCCCGGCCCGGTCCGGCTCGCCGGATGGGGAGAAAGCTCCGACGCGCACCATATGTCGGCGCCCGATCCCACCGGCCGCGGGGCCGCGACAGCCATGCAACTGGCCTTGCAGCGCGCCGGCGTGCAAGCAGCGGAGGTGGACTACCTCAATCTTCACGGTACCGCGACCCCCCACAATGACGCGATGGAAAGCCTGGCGGTGTCGCAGCTTCTGGGCGCCGACATACCGGTCAGCTCGACCAAGCCCCTGACCGGCCACACCCTGGCCGCCGCCGGGGCCATTGAGGCCGCCTTCGGATGGCTGAGCCTGGTGGACAACCCCCGGGGCTTGCTGCCGCCCCATTGGTGGGACGGCCAGCCGGACCCCGCGCTGCCCCCCCTGCGCGTCGTGACCCCGGGCGAAAGCCTAGGCCGCACGCCGCGCTATGTGCTGAGCAATTCATTCGCTTTCGGCGGCAGCAATGCCTCCATCCTGCTGGGGAGTGCCTGAAATGAGCCCAATGGATGAAGCTCGTCGCGTAGCCGACCTGGTTCCCCATCGCCGCACCATGAGCTGGCTGGACCGCATCGTCAGCGTGGATACCGAACGCGTGGTGGCCGAGGCCGCCATCCGCGAGGACAGCCTGTTCCTGCGCGGCGGGCAACTGGACGCCTGGATAGGCATCGAATACATGGCCCAGGCCGTCGCGGCCTGGGCCGGCCATCGGGCGCACCGCGAGGGGCGCAGCATCACGCTGGGTTTCCTGGTGGGCACCCGCCGCTATGACGCGCATCGCCAGTCGTTCAGGGTGGGCGAGTGCCTGCGCATCGAGGCGGACTGCGAACTGATGGGGAACAACGGCCTGGGCATGTTCACCTGCCGGATACTGGTGGGCGGCGAACTGGCGGCGGCGGCCAGCCTGTCGGTATTTGAGCCCCCCGAAGGCGGGGCATTTCTGGATATCAAAAAGAGAGAGACATCATGAATCGCTGCGTGCTGGTCACGGGATCGAGCAGGGGCATAGGGCGGGCCATCGCCCTGCGCCTGGCCAAAGACGGCTACGACGTGGTTGTGCATTGCCGCCAGCAGCGCGAGCAGGCCGAAGAAGTGGCCAACGCCATCCTGGAGATGGGCCGCGAAGCGCGCGTGCTCTGCTTCGACGTGACGGACCGCGCCCAGGCCGCCGGCATGCTGCTGGCCGACATCGAGGCGCACGGGGCCTATTACGGCGTCGTCTGCAATGCCGGCATCGCGCGTGACAACGCTTTTCCCGCCATGAGCGGCGAAGATTGGGACGCGGTCATCCACACCAACCTCGACGCCTTCTACAACGTGCTCAACCCCGTGGTCATGCCCATGGTGCGCAGGCGCGCGCCCGGGCGCATCGTGACGCTGTCCTCGGTGTCCGGCCTGATGGGCAACCGCGGCCAAACCAATTACAGTGCGGCCAAGGCCGGCATCATTGGCGCCACAAAAGCGCTGGCGGTGGAACTGGCCAAACGAGAAATCACCGTCAACTGCGTAGCCCCGGGCCTGATAGACACCGACATGATTGAACCCCAAGTGCTTGAAGAAGCCCTCCACATGATTCCCGCCCGCCGCATGGGCCGCCCCGAGGAAGTCGCGGCCGCCGTGTCCTTCCTGCTTTCGCCCGACGCCGCCTACATCACGCGGCAGGTCATTTCCGTGAACGGGGGGATGGTCGGATGAAGCGCGTTGTCATCACCGGCGTGGGAGCGCTGAGCCCACTTGGCCACGACTGGCCCACCGTGCGCGCGGCCTTGCGTGAAGAACGCAACGTGGTGAGCTACATCAAGGAGTGGGACGACTACGAAGGCCTCAACACGCGGCTGGGCGTGCGCGCCGCACCGTTTGAGCTACCCGCGCACTACAACCGCAAAGTCACCCGCAGCATGGGCCGCGTCGCCATCATGGCCACCCTGGCCAGCGAGATGGCTTTGGCGGATGCGGGCCTCACCGGTAGCGCGCTGGTCACCGATGGCGGTATGGGCATTTCCTACGGTTCCTCTGTCGGTTCACCGCCGGCGATGGGCGACTTCGGGAACATGGTGGCCCGCAAGAACACTGAAGGCATCAACGCCAACACCTACCTGCGGATGATGTCGCATACAGCGGCCGTCAATATCGGCGTCTTCCTGGGAGTGACGGGGCGCATCATCCCGACTTCCAGCGCCTGCACCGCCGGCAGCCAGGGCGTGGGCTACGCCTTCGAGGCCATCCAGAGCGGGCGGCAGGTCGCCATGCTGGCGGGCGGCGCGGAAGAGCTGGACGCCGTGGACGCCGCTGTTTTCGACACCTTGTTCGCCACCTGCGTCAGCAATGACGCCCCACACCTGAGCCCGCGCCCCTTTGACGTCACCCGGGATGGGCTGGTGCTGGGCGAAGGCGCCTGCACGCTGGTGCTGGAAGAGCTGGAGCACGCGCGGGCACGCGGCGCCCGTATCCTGGCCGAGATCGTCGGTTTTGGCACCAACAGCGACGGCACGCACGTGACCCGACCCAACGCCCGAACCATGGCACAGGCCATGCGACTGGCCCTCGGCAACGCCGGGTTGCCGCCGGAGGCCATCGGGTACATCAATGCGCACGGCACCGCCACCGACCACGGCGACGTGGCCGAAACCCACGGTACCCATGAAATTTTCGGCGCCAAGGTGCCCATCAGTTCACTCAAGAGCTATATGGGCCATACCCTGGGCGCCTGTGGCGCACTGGAAGCCTGGATGAGCGTGGAGATGATGCGCGACGGATGGTTTGCCCCCACGGTCAACCTGCGCGACATCGATCCCCAGTGCGGCCAGCTGGATTACGTGCTTGCGGGCGGACGCGACCTGCAGACAGACTACGTGATGAGCAACAACTTTGCTTTCGGCGGCATCAATACGTCGCTGGTATTCAAGCGCTGGATGGACTGATTTTCAATCGAGGAGACCGAGTGACAAAAAAAGAAGCAAAAGAACCCAAAATTTACCGGCCAGGTGCGCAACACCATGAAAATTGCGATCGCAATGACTGGTCGGTCATCATCACGAAGGCACTTGAGGACCCGTCCTTGCGCCTGAATGAAAAGCTGCAGGCCCAATAAGCCGGCGATCAACATCAAACCCTGAGGGAACTGAACCATGAAATCGAAAATTTTTGCCTATCTTCTTCTCGCACTGGCATTCGCCGCAGGCCCGGCCAGCGCACGCTACCCGCTACCCATCGTCAACCACCCCGACGTTGCCGTTGTCACCAGCAGCGGCACCGCGCCTTCCGGTGAGCGGGTCAAGCAGGCCATCCTGGCCGGCGCCGCCGCAAAAGGCTGGACGATTGCCCAACAGGCGGACGGCAAAATCCAGGCAACCCTCGTGGTCCGCAACAAGCACACCGTCGTGGTGCTGATCTCCTATACGCCCCAAAAGTATTCGCTGACCTACAAGGACAGCATCAACATGAACTATGGTGAACGAAATGGCGAGCCGGTCATTCATCCGTTCTACAACACCTGGGTGCAAGACCTCAAGGACGCGATTCGCACCGACCTTCTCAAGGCCTGATAGCCACCGCAAGCCGCTGAGCAAGGCATGACCGGCACGGCCTGCATAGAACGGCAAAACGCAGACATGACGCTGCCTGGGACTCCGGCTGGCATTCCCACCAGCGTCACCCTTGAAAGCATCGAAGCTGTTCATGCCCGCCTCCCCGCAGGCGGAACAGGCTGGCTGAGCCTTCCCGAACAAGCCAGGCTTTCGGGCATGACGTCTCCAGGGCGCCGCAGGCAGTTCATTGCCGGGCGCTGGCTCGCGCGCCAATGCCTGGCGGCCCATGCAGGCGGCCACTGGCAAGACTACGCCTTGTCCACACCCGATGATGCTGCTCCCGAAATTCTGGCGCCACCGCCCGGCGCCTCTCCCATCGGACTTCATTTTTCGCTGAGCCATAGCGGCGACTGGGTTGCCTGCGCCGTTTCAGCGCGCCCTGTGGGCGTGGACGTGGAGTGCAATGACCGTCCACGTGACTTTCAGGCGCTCAACAACTGGGTTCATGAAGCTGGCGCGCTCCAGGGCTGGGCCGCGAAGACCCCGCAGCAACAGCAGGATTGGTTCTACGCCCAATGGACGCTGAAAGAAGCCTGGCTCAAACAGTTTGCCTCGGCCTCAGGCCGGCCTTCCATGAAGTCAGTGCGATTTGAATCCTGCACCCATGACGGGAATCCAGCGGCCATGACGGGCCGAAACGCCTTGCTGACCCTGGCGATATATCCCACCACGGCCATGAGCCCGCAACTGCGCGGAGAGGCCCTGCGGCAGCTCGAATGGACTTACTGGAGCAAGGTGGAGCCAGGCAGCAGCCTGACCGCCCCCGGCAGCCCCGCGTAGCCGCCCTTCAGGGTTTGATGGCTACCGCATTGATCAGCGTTTCTTCCCTCTGTTTGGGCACGGGCACGCCGATCCACTCCAGGAAGCCGATGTCCCTGCGGCTCCACCACAGGTAGGGAAATGAAATTCGTTCCGGCGGCAAATCAAAGCCGGCCGACTGGATCATCGCGATATATTCGGGCGCCGTGCGCTGCACTTCCATCGGATGCTTGAACAACAGGCGGATCTGCAAGGAGTGGATGTATTCACGCGTCGATTCAGCGAACAGCAGCACGCCTCCCGGTTTGAGCACCCTGAAAAATTCGGCCATAGCCTCTTCTTGCGCGACGATGTGGTGGAAAGTCTGGTGGCAGAAAACCATGTCGAAATGGTTGTCCGGCCAGTCCATGCGCGACGCATTGCCGGCATGCAGCTCCACGGGACTGCCGCAAGCACGAGCTTGGGGACCCGCCCGTTCATGCAGGGACGGGTCGGCATCCATGCCCACAATAAGCTGAGGAGCAAAACAAGCGGAAAGTTCGGCAAAGGAGTGCCCAAAGCCGCAACCCACATCCAGAATGCGGTCGTACCGCCTCTGGGAAGGCAGCAAGGCCTGAAGATCCTTCAGCGCCCGGCGCAGTACCTGCACTTTCCAGGTGACAGAGCGCAGGAACCAGTTGCCAAAGCCTGTTTCCTTCACAAATGCGTCGACAGCCGACGTGGCATTCATGGTCATTCAAACTCCCTTTTGTGTCGATTTTTGGGTGCGGCAGCGACTGCCCGGCAGGATAGTTCAGGGTCATGCTGTATGCCCGGCCAGACGGGCCACCCTGCCCTCCATGTACCGATTGTCCGGCAAGCCGGGCGGGTCCATGACGCATCCGGCTAAAAAAGTACTTTTGAGGGCTATGAGCAGAGACCGGCGGTCAAGCGCCGGCCTGGGCCAAAAGCAAGCCTCCATTGGGAGCCGATCAGTTGCCGCACGGCATTGCCGGGAAATCAAGGCAGCCACCGGCCGAAAATTTTGCAAAAAAAACATTCTGCACGGCCAAGTCACCATCAACAGGACCCGGCTTGGAGTCCCGATGCAGCCAGCCCCGGGGGCGAAATCAGTCCGCCCACAACTCCCGCATGGCTCGAACAAAGGCCTGCGCACGCTCAGGTGAAGGCGCGGCGGTGCGTTCGCCCGCCACAAACATCTCGCCAAACGTAGCGTCCGGACTGGAAAACACCAGCGCGTCCAGCAGGTGGCCGGCCGGCACGCCCAGCAGCGCGGGGGACTCCAGGTCCAGCGTCACAAAATCGGCACGGTGGCCGGGCGCCAGGCCGCCTTGCATCCGGCCGGTGGCAGGGAAGCCGCCGGCCAAAGCGGCCTCGAACAGGCCGGCCGCGCTGCTTTCGTTCCCGAGGACACGCGCGGCGATGTTGCGCTGGCGCAGCGTGAGGCGCTGCGAGTATTCGAGCAGGCGCAGCTCTTCAGCCCAGCTGCGCGTGACGTGGCTGTCGGAGCCAATCGACCAGCGGCCGCCCGCCGCCGCGTAGGCCGGCAGCTCGAACACACCGTCGCCGAGGTTGGCTTCGGTCGCGGGGCAGATCACGATGGCCGCGCCGGTGCCCTGCACACCCAGCAGTTCGGCCGGCGTGGCATGGGTGGCGTGCACCAGGTTCCAGCGGGCGTCGATGTCGGCGTTGTTCAGCAGCCATTCGATCGGGCGCTGGCCTGTGTGTTCCAGGCAGTCCTCAACTTCCTGCGTCTGTTCGGCGATATGGATGTGCATCGGCAGGCCGGCCTCTTTGGCGGCGGTGCCGAGTTCATGCAGGGCGGCCGGGCCAGCGGCGCGCAGCGAGTGCACGGCGACGCCGACGTTGATGCGCGCATCGCCTTGTGTTTGCCGCTGGATTTGCTCGACCACACGCATCACGCTCTCGGGTGTCGAGGCAAAGCGGCGCTGGTCTTCGCGCAGGCCCGCGGCCTTGAAGCCGGAGCGCATGTACAGCGTTGGCAATAACGTGAGGCCGATGCCGGTGCGCTGCGCGGCACGCACCAGGGCCAGCGACATCTCGGCCGGGTCGGCATAGGCCTTGCCGTTCACGTCGTTGTGCAGGTAATGGAAATCGCAGACCTGGGTGTAACCGCCGGCCAGCAGCTCGGCGTAGAGCTGGGTCGCAATCGCCTCGAGCTGCTCCGGTGTGATGCGGTTGGCCGCGCTGTACATGCGGTCGCGCCAGCTCCAGAAATCGTCAGACGCATGCGCGCCGGCGCTGCGGCGCTCCGTGAGGCCCGCCATGGCGCGCTGGAAGGCATGGCTGTGTGCATTGACCAAGCCGGGCAGCACCGGGCCGGGCAAGAGTGTCGCGCCTTGCTGTTGCTGCGCCGTAGCACCGGGCAACACGCTTTGCCAGCTGCCGTTGGCGGCCACCGTCAACAGGACGTCTTTGGCCCACGCGCCCTGCACCCAGGCCTGGGGCGCGAAAAATGTCTTGATGCCGCTGCTCATCATCATGGTGTCTCAGGCGTAAAGGTGGTTGGCGGCCTGCAGCGCGCCGGCCACCATATTCCTCAGCAGGGGCTGCACCTGCCAGGCCAGGGCCTCGTCATAGGCGTAGGGCGCCACTTCCTGCATGTAAAGGCTCTGGCACATCTCGAGCTGCACGGCATGCACGTCTTGCGCGGACTGGCCGTAGTGGCGCGTGATGTAGCCGCCCTTGAAGCGGCCGTTGACGGCGATGCTGATGTGGGGCGCGGCCTCGCAGGCCTGCACCACCGCGGCGGTGATGGATTCATGCGCGCTGGCGCCGCTGGCGGTGCCGATGTTGAGGTCGGGCAGCTTGCCTTCGAACAACCAGGGAATTTGCGAACGTATGCTGTGCGCGTCCCACAGCAGGGCAAAGCCGTGCTGCGCTTTCAGGCGCGCGAGTTCGGCGGCCAGGGCTGAATGGTAGGGCTGCCAGTAGGCTTCGCGCCGCCTCATGCGCTCTTCGGGGCCAGGCTCACGGCCGGCCTGGTACAGCGGCGCGCCGCTGAAAAAACGCGTGGGGCACAGCTCGGTGTTGGAGGCGCCCGGGTACATGGGCGCGTCGTCGGGCGGGCGGTTCAAATCGATCACATAGCGCGAATAGCGCGGCCGCAGCACGCTGGCGCCCAGCAGGGGCAGGAAGTTGTAGAGCCGATGCAAATGCCAGTCGGTGTCTTCGACCTTGAGCGCTTCGGCCGTGTAGCCGCCCTGCAGTTCGGCGGGGATTTCCGTGCCTATGTGCGGCATGCTGACCAGCAAAGGCACGTGCCCCTGATGCAAGCTAAAAACTCCGCTGTCGTCGCTGAAGTCATTCATGGGATGGATTCCTGAAAAAATTGAGCGCCCGGAAGGCGGCCCGCGATCAGTTCCGTGACAGCACGGCCTGGAGGAAATCCCGGGTTCGCGCCTGCGCCGGGTTGGTAAAGATGATATCGGGCGGCCCGGCCTCGATCAACACGCCGCCATCCATCACCACCACCACATCGGCCACTTCGCGCGCGAAGTCCATTTCATGGGTCACGACCATCATGGTCATGCCCTCGCCCGCCAGCAGCTTCATGACCTGCAAGACCTCACCCACCAGCTCGGGGTCCAGCGCCGAGGTGGGCTCGTCAAACAGCATCAGCTGGGGTTGCATGGCCAGCGCGCGGGCAATCGCGACCCGCTGCTTCTGCCCGCCCGACAGGCTGGCCGGCATGGCATGGGCTTTTTGCACCAGGCCCACCTTGTCGAGCAGCGCCAGGGCTTCGGCTTCCGTTTGCTGCCTGGACAAGCCGCGCACCTTGCGCGGGCCGACGGTGATGTTGTCGATCACCGACAGGTGCGGAAACAGGTTGAAGGACTGGAACACCATACCGACGTCTTCACGCAAATGGTTCAGCGCCTGGTCGTCCAGCATGCGGCCGGCATCGGCCAGCACGCGGCCGCAGATTTCAACCCGGCCGCTGTCGGGCGTTTCCAGCCCGTTGCAGCAGCGCAGGAAGGTACTTTTGCCAGAGCCGCTGGGCCCGATGACAACGACCACCTGCGAGGGCTGGACTTCAAAATCAATGCCGTGGAGCACGACGTGCTCGCCAAAAGATTTTCGCAATCCCCGGATGTTGACGATGGGGGCGCCGGCGGCGGGTGTAGGGAAGGTGGGTTGCGGCGTGTTCATTGCACCATGCCTCCGGCGCGCAGCCGCTGCTCGATACGGCGCAGCGCCAGCGTCGTCAGCCCGGTCAGCACAAAATACATGACGGCAATCACGAGGTAGACCTCCAGTGAACGATAGGACACGCTGATGATTTTTTGCCCCTCGTGCATCAGCTCATGGATGGTCAGCAGCGACACCAGCGCGGAGTTCTTGATCAGCGCGATGAATTCGTTGCCCAGCGGCGGGATCATGCGCACCAGCGCCTGCGGCAGGATGATGTTGCGCATGGCCGTTCCGTAGGACATGCCGACCGAACGCGCAGCCTCCATCTGGCCCTTGTCAATCGACTGGATGGCGCCGCGCACGATCTCCGACACGTAGGCGCCGGAATAAATGCCCAGGCCTATCACGCCGCACAAAAACGCCGGCAGCATGATGCCGAACTGCGGCAAACCGAAAAACAGTATGAACAGCTGCACCAGCAGCGGCGTTCCGCGTATGGCCGCCACGTAGCTGGTGCACAGCGCATAGACCACGCGTCTGGCCGGATTGAGGCGCCCGATCCCCACCAGCAAGCCCATGATGCAGCCAAGCACCAGAGCCACCGCCGTGATTTCCACGGTCACCAGCGCACCCGACAGCAGGTTGCGCCACCCCGCGAAAGCGGGGGAGAAATCGAGTTCCATCCGATGCGCTCCCGGGTTTTCTTATTTGGCGGCGGCTGGAGCCGTGGTGTTGCTAAACCACTTCTTCACGATCTGCGCGTAAGTGCCGTCGGCCTTGAGTTTGGCCAGGGCGCCGTTAACGGCCTTGGTCAGCTCGGGCGTGTCCTTGCGCAGCGCCATGCCGTACTCCTCAGTGGTCAATTGCTGCTCGAGCACGCGCTGGCCGCCGCGGGTGCGCACGTACTGGAAGGCCGCCGGCTTGCCGGTTACGGCCGCGTCGGCGCGGCCGATGTCGACCAGGTTGAACATTTCCTGGTTCTTCTCGACTTCCACCAGCTGCACCTGCGGGTAGTTGGCGGCCAGGTAGCTCACGGACTTGGTGCCCACCTGCACGGTCACTTTTTTGCCATTCAGGTCGGCCAGTGTCTTGATGGCGGTATTGCCTTCCTTCACCATGGCCACCAGGCCGCCCGCATAGTAGGAATCGGTGAAGTCCACGACTTTCTTGCGCTCGTCGGTGATGTAGATGGCCGATACCGCCATGTCAAAGCGCTTGGAGACCAGCCCGGGGACCAGGCCCTTGAAGTCGATGTCTATCCACTCGATGCGCTTGTTCAGGGTCTTGGCGATGGCTTCCACCAGCTCGATATCGAAGCCGGTGCGTTTGCCGGCTTCAACATATTCCATGGGCGGAAAGGTGGCGTCGGTCCCGACACGAAGCACGTCCTGCGCATGTGCGCTGAAAGCGGCCAGGCCGAGGACGGCAACACAGGAAGCAAGGAATTGGCGGCGAAAGTTCATGGGGTCTCTCCAGGGGGTTAAATAAATTCAGCGGCTCAAACTTCGGGAAATACGGGCGGCGGTGACCACTGCCATCTGGATCAGGGGCGGGTGTTTGCCCTGAACACGCACGCTGGGCGCCATCAATGTCAGGGCGCCGACGGCTTGTTTTCCCATGGCGAACAGGGGCACGCTGACGCCCCAGACACCGGCATCCACTTCGCTGTCACTGACGGCGAAGCCGGCCTTGCGGATTTCGGCCAGTTCGGCCAGCAACTCGGGGGGCCGGCGATCAGGGGCTGGCGTGGCGCTCAATGCAGCGACCGACATATGGGCCAGCAGGCATTTGGCCGAGGCACCCTTTTCAAGGGGAACACTGCGGCCTTTTTCAAAAGAGCAGCGCAGGGATTGGCAGCTTTCGACCATGTCGATGCAAATGGCCTGGCCGTTGACCGCGACGATCAGGCCGACACTTTCCTGTGATTGTTGCGCCAGCATCAGCATTTCCTGGCGCGCCTGCTGCGCCAGATGGGACGCCACGTCGTAACCCAGGGCCAGCTGCAGGCTCAAAGGCCCGGGCGCATAACGGCCGTCCGTTTCAAGCACAAAACCCCAGCGCTTGAGCGAGAGCAACTGGCGGTAAAGCGTGCTCTGGCTCAAGCCCGTCTTGCCCAGCAGCTCCACGGCCGTCAGGGGGCGCCCATGCTGCGCCAGCGTGGCCAGCACCACCAGCGCGCGATCAACGGCGGAAGCGGTAGAAGGGGCGGGGGCATCGGGCAACATCGCGTCAGTATCCGGTGCTTGCCTGTACGCGCAAAGCACTATTTCTCATTGGCTGGGAATGGCTGTTTCTTTTTTGGCGTCCGGCGGCACGCAGGCTTTGCGCCGTCGGCGGCAACTCAGGCGCGACAGCTCACGCTCAGCTGCATGGCTAGTCCACACGCCGGCGCAGCGCACCGGCGTTGAGCAACATTCATACCAAGCGGCCTTTGAAGACAGTCTTCAGGCGCGGGTTCGCGCCAAGGGCATAACTCAATTCAGCCGGCCGCTGCACGCCCCACAGCACGAAGTCGGCCCGTTTGCCCTCCGCCAGTACACCGCGGTCGCGCAGGCCCAGGGCGGCCGCCGCATGGCGCGTGACGCCGGCCAGCGCTTCTTCGGGCGTCAGGCGAAACAGCGTGCAGGCCATGTTGAGCATCAGCAGAAGCGAGGTGCAGGGCGAACTGCCCGGGTTGCAATCGGTGGAGATCGCCATGGGCACGTGCTGCTCGCGCAGCAGGGCCACGGGCGGCAATCTGGTTTCGCGCAGGAAATAAAACGCGCCGGGCAGCAACACCGCGACGCTGCCGGCCGCCGCCATGGCCTGCGCGCCTTCAGGCGACAGCCATTCGAGGTGGTCGCAGCTGAGCGCGCCATACCGCGCCGCGAGCTGCGCACCGCCGCTGTCGCTGAGCTGCTCGGCATGCAGCTTGACCGGAATACCCAGGGCTTTGGCCGCGGCGAAGACACGTTCAGTCTGCGCGGTGCTGAAGGCGATGCGCTCGCAAAAGGCATCGACCGCGTCGACCAGGCCCTCGGCGTGCAATACCGGCAGCATCTCGAGCACGGCATCGACGTAGGCATCGGTGCGGCCGGCGAATTCGGCCGGTACGGCGTGCGCACCCAGAAAGGTCGTGCGTATGTCCACCGCATGAGCCTGCCCCAGCGCGCGCGCGACCGACAGCGCTTTGCGTTCGTGCTCGAGCGCCAAGCCGTAGCCGGACTTGATCTCGAGCGTGGTCACGCCTTCGGCGATTAATTCTTTGAGCCTGGGTGCGCTTTTCGCCTGCAGCTCCTGCGCGCTCGCGGCGCGGGTGGCCTTGACGGTGGAGGCAATGCCGCCGCCCGCGCGGGCGATGTCTTCGTAGCTTGCGCCGTTTAGGCGCAGTTCGAATTCATGGGCGCGGTCGCCGCCGTAGACCAGGTGGGTGTGGCAATCAATCAAACCAGGCGTGATGAGCGCACCGCCCGCGTCATGCTGCGTGCTGCAGCGCGCCAGCAATTCGGCCGGCAGTTCCGCGCGCCGACCGACCCAGGCGATGGACTCGCCCTCCACCACCAGCGCGGCATCTTCCATCAGTCCGTAGGGCTGGGCGGCATCGGCCTGCAGCGTGGCGATGTTGCAGTGGGTCCAGAGTTGCAGGCTCATGCGGGAATCTCCATCCAGAGGGCTTGCTGCGCGGCGACTCGCACCGCGGCGCTGCCCGTGACCGTGCGCCAGGCCAGACTGGCGGGGGCCAACTGCAGTACCTCCTCGTCCAGCAACACAGTGGCGGCTGAAGCGTGCGCGTACACGGCGATGGTGGTCCCGGCGTGCAGGGTTTCGGCAAAACGGCCTTCGATGCGGAGCATGCGCGAAGGCTGGGCGCCCCTGCGCACCATCAGGTTGAAGTCGCGCGTCTTGCCATCTATCAGTTCGCAATCCGTGGCGGCCGCACCGTCAAAGAACAAGGGCGCGTCGGCGGCCGTCACACGGTGCTGCTCACCCGCCACCTCCAGTTGCACGCCTGCGCCTTCGAGCACCGCGAACCAGCGCTCTATGCCTTCGAATTTCGAGAAAGGGCCGCTTTGGTCGACGTCGGCCACCGACATGCGCCAGGCCCAGTCGCCCGCATCAGGCCACATGGCCAGCTCGCGCGTAACGCCACCGCCATTGCGCCAAGGCGTGGCGGGAATGTCGGCCAGGTTCACGACATTCCAGCTCATGCCTGGAACTTCCCGGCAAAGCTGTAGCGCGAACCCGGGTACACCAGGCGTGCCACGCTGGCGATGTTGCTGCCGCTCACGGTGCGCCGCATCATGGCCAGGCAAGGCTCGCCCAGCTTGATCTCCAGGTGTTTGGCCTCGAGCGCTGAAGGCAGGCAGGCTTCGATCGAATAACTGGCTTCGGTCAAGGGCGCCTCGGCCAGCAGGTGGTGCGTGGGCGTGGTCTCGCTGAAATCGGTTTCCAGGTAGTGCGGCGCCGCCGCCGGGTTGACGTAGCGGTCTTCATACTGGATGGGCACGCCGTTCTCCAGATGGATCAGGATGGTGTGGAACACCCGGCCGCCCGACCGCAAGCCCAGGGTGCGCGCCAGGTCGGCGCTGGCTTTTTCGGATTCGGCCAGCAGCACGCGCGAGGTGTGCACATGGCCGCGTTCCACCACTTCCTCGTGAATGTCACGAATGGTAAGCGTGGACGAAATGCGGTGCAGTTCCGCAACGAAGGTGCCGGAGCCCTGGATGCGGGTGACCAGGCCCTCGCCCATCAGCTCGCGCAGTGCGCGGTTCACCGTCATGCGGCTCACGCCGAACTGCTCCATCAGCACGGATTCGCTGGGCACCGGGTCGCCCGGCTTCCAGGTGCCGGCGCTGATGCGTTTCTTGATGAATGCCTTGACTTGGCCGTAGGCGGGCAGTGGTGTGGTGGCCATGGTTCAGCGGGTGTGTAAGAAAAAAACATTGTCACCGCAAAAGGCCGGGATCGATCCCTTTGCAGCCCTTGCGCGCACAAACCGTAGATTACGCCAGTTGACACAAGTTGTATAGACAACTACGATTTATACCAGTCGCCGCGCATTCTTTTCTTGAATGTCCGAGAAGTTTTTGTTTTTATTTCCGGAGCAGCCCATGTCCGACCTTTCCCAAACCCCTTTCCTTGACAGCAAGGCCCGCCCGGTGCGTGCCCCCCGCGGCAGCACGCTGAGCTGCGCCAACTGGCAGATCGAGGCGGCCTACCGCATGATCCAGAACAACCTGGACCCGGAAGTCGCCGAAAACCCCGATGAGCTCGTGGTTTACGGCGGCATCGGCAAGGCCGCCCGCAACTGGCCAGCCTTCGACGCCATCCTCGACTCCCTGCGCAAGCTCAAGGCCGACGAAACCCTGCTGGTGCAGTCGGGCAAACCGGTGGGCGTGTTCCGCACCCACCCGGGCGCGCCGCGCGTGCTGATCGCCAATTCCAACCTGGTACCCAAGTGGGCGACCTGGGAGCATTTCAACGAGCTGGACCGCGCCGGCCTGATGATGTACGGCCAGATGACGGCCGGCAGCTGGATTTACATCGGCACCCAGGGCATCGTGCAGGGCACCTATGAAACCTTTGTGGAAGCGGGCCGCCAGCATTTCAACGGCGACCTGGCGGGCCGCTGGGTGCTGACCGCCGGCCTGGGCGGCATGGGCGGCGCGCAGCCGCTGGCCGCCACCTTTGCCGGCGCCTGCTCGCTCAACATCGAGTGCCAGCAGTCCAGCATCGATTTCCGCCTGCGCACCCGTTACGTCGACAAGCAGGCCAAGGATCTTGACGAAGCGCTGGAGATGATCAAGCACCACACCTCGCGCAAGGAGGCCGTCTCCATCGCGCTGTGCGGCAATGCGGCCGAGATCGTGCCCGAGCTGGCCAAACGCGCCAAGGCCGGCGGCCTGCGCCCCGACATCGTGACCGACCAGACCTCGGCCCACGACATCATCAACGGCTACCTGCCGATGGGCTGGACAGTTGCGCAATGGAAAGCCGCACAGAAAGACCCGGCCCAGCATGCCGCGTTGACCAAAGCCGCGGGCGAGTCCTGCGTGGTCCACGTCAAGGCCATGCTGGCCTTCCACGAAATGGGCATCCCCACGGTGGACTACGGCAACAACCTGCGCCAGGTTGCGAAAGACTTCGGCGTGGACAACGCTTTCGACTACCCCGGTTTTGTGCCGGCCTATATCCGCCCGCTGTTCTGCCGCGGTGTCGGCCCCTTCCGCTGGGTGGCGCTCTCGGGCGATCCGGAAGACATCAAAAAGACCGACGCGAAAATGAAAGAGCTGTTTCCGGAGAACAAGCACCTGCATCGCTGGCTGGACATGGCCGAGGAGCGCATCGCCTTCCAGGGCCTGCCGGCGCGCATCTGCTGGATAGGCCTGGGCGAGCGCCACCGCGCGGGCCTGGCCTTCAACGAGATGGTGAAAAGCGGCGAACTCAAGGGCCCCATCGTCATCGGCCGCGACCACCTGGACAGCGGCTCCGTCGCTTCGCCGAATCGCGAAACCGAAGCCATGAAGGATGGCAGCGACGCCGTGAGCGACTGGCCGCTGCTCAACGCCCTGCTCAACACCGCGAGCGGCGCGACCTGGGTCAGCCTGCACCACGGCGGCGGCGTGGGCATGGGCTACTCGCAGCACTCGGGCGTCGTCATCGTCTGCGACGGCACGGCCGACGCGTCGGAAAAACTCGCCCGCGTGCTGTTCAACGACCCGGCCACCGGCGTGATGCGCCATGCGGATGCGGGCTATGACATCGCCAAACAAAGCGCCAAAGACAACGGGCTGAACCTGCCCATGATAGGAAGCTGAAACACATGTCCGATAGCACCGCCGAGATCCATCTCACCTACCTGAACCATCCCGACGTCCAGGCCCTGGCCCTGACCGACGCGGAGATCATCGCCGCCGTCGAGCAGGCCCTGCACGCGCAGGGCAACAAGCAGACGACGATCGAACCGCGCATGCACCTGGTGCCGGAAAAAGACTACCCCGGCCACTTCAATGTGCTGCGCGGCTACATACGCCCGCTGGGCCTGGCCGGCGTGAAGGTGGTGGGCGACTTCTACAAGAACTATGAGCAGGGCCTGCCTTCGGAGCTGGCGATTCTCAACCTGTTCGACCCCAAGAACGGCTCGCCCATCGCCATCATCGACGCCTCGGACATCACCGACATGCGCACCGGCGCCATCACCGCGCTGGGCGCCAAGCACCTGGCGCGCAAGAACTCGAAAATCCTGGGCCACATCGGCGCGCGCGGCACCTCCTACTGGAACGTGCGCCTGCTCGACTCGATCTACAACTTCGACGAAATCCGCGTGCACTCGCGCCGGCCCGAAAGCCGCAATGCCTTTGCCGCCAAACTTGAAAAAGACCTGGGCAAAAAGATCACCGTGACCGAGGACTGGGAGTCCTGCGTTCGCGGCGCCGACATCGTGGTCGAGGCTTCGCGCCTGGAAAAACCCACGCCCATGCTGAAGACCGAGTGGATCAAAAAAGGCGCCTGCGTGATTCCCTACGGCACCATGAGTGCGGTGGAGCTCTCGCTGACCGACATCATGGACAAGATGGTGATGGACGACTGGGGCCAGGCCAAGGCCGGACCGCTGGGCGCGCTGCGCGCCCATGTGGACGCCGGCAAGCTGTCGGAAACCACGCTGCACGCCGAACTCGGCCAGATCGTCGCGGGCCTCAAGCCCGGGCGCGAGAGCGATGACGAGACCAACCTGTTCTGGCACCGCGGCCTGTCGCTGTCGGACATCGCGCTGGGCGCCTTCATGCTCGAAAAAGCCAAGCGCATGGGCCTGGGGCAAAAGCTGCGTTTCCGCTGAACGGCCAGCAGGGTGCACGCCGTGAATTCACCACAAGCCGGGGAAGCGCTGGTCGCCAATGCCCGCATGTACTCGGCCACGCCGGCGGCCAAGGCCGACTGGAAGGCCTTGCTGGCCTGGGTGCTGGACCGCGCGGGCCTGCCCTGGGACTTGATGGACTACGACGCGCCCGCGCCGCTGTCGCTGCTGTGGGCGCGCGATGACCTGGGCCTGGCGATGATGTGCGGCCTGCCCTTCGCGCAGCGCGGCGCACAGCCTACGCTGGTGGCCGCACCCATTCCGTCGCCGGCGCGCTACGGCGGCAAACCGGTGTACTTCACCGACATCGTGGTACGCGCCGACGCGCCCTACCGCAGCCTGGAAGACACGTTTGGCGGCGTGATCGGCTACACCCTGGCCGACTCCATGTCGGGTGGCGTGGCCTTGCGCCATCATCTGGCGCCTTATCGCCAAGCGAAAGGCTCGCGCCTGTACCGCAAGGCCGTGGGCGAACTGATCAATGCGCGCGGCGTGATCACCGCCCTGGCCGAAGGCCGCATAGACGCCGGCCCGCTGGACAGCTACTACCACGATCTGCTCAAGGCCTACGACCCGGCCTTCGCCGCGCAGGTGCGCACGCTCACCAGCACGGCAGCGCTGCCGATTCCGCCGCTGGTGGCCACCGCCGCCTTGCCGCCCGAGACCTTGTCAAGCCTGCGCGAGGCGCTGCTGGCAACGGCCACGGCGGCTGAGACTGCACCGCTGATGCGGCGCCTGCTGCTCGCGGGTTTTGCCTTTCCCGACGCGAACGACTACCGGCCCCTGGCCGCCATGGACGGCGGGCCGGCGCCCACACTGGATGACATTTGATGAAGCTGCTGCCCACGCGATCCACGTTCCTGGCCTTGCTGCTCGCCGCTGCCTCCTTCGGCGCCGCGGCCCAGGCTTACCCCTCCAAACCGCTGCACGTCATCGCGCCCTTTCCGCCCGGTGGTCCCGTCGACGTGCTGGGCCGCGTGCTGGCGCAGGGCCTCTCGGAATCCATGGGCCAGCCAGCCGTGGTCGACAACAAGGTGGGCGCGGCCGGCAACATCGGCATTGACCAGGCCGCGAAAGCCGCACCCGACGGCTACACCCTGGCCATCGTCCCTTTGGGCAATATCGCGGTCAACCCGGCCCTCTATCCCAACCTGTCCTACAAGGCCACCGACCTCGCGCCCGTCACCATGCTGGCCACGGTGGAGAACGTGCTGGTGGTCAACAGCGCCGTGCCGGCCCGATCCGTCAAGGAATTGCTGGCGCTGGCCGCGCAGAAGCCGGGCGGTATCAGCTTTGCCTCGCCGGGCGCCGGCAGCCAGGCGCACCTGGCCGGCGAGCTGCTGGCCCTCAACAGCGGCGTGCAGCTGCTGCATGTTCCCTACAAGGGCATAGGCCCGGCGCTCAA
Source organism: Polaromonas sp. P1_H6 (assembly GCF_056405195.1). Lineage (NCBI taxonomy): Bacteria > Pseudomonadati > Pseudomonadota > Betaproteobacteria > Burkholderiales > Comamonadaceae > Polaromonas > Polaromonas sp. P1_H6. Next base: position 35,900 of record NZ_JBFUCN010000002.1, on the reverse strand, counting down.
TGATTTGCTGGGCGGCCAGGTCAGCATGATGTTCGCGCAGATGTCTTCGGTGCTGCCCCACATCAAGAGCGGCAAGCTGCGCGCACTCGGCGTGGCCAGCCTCAAGCGCTCGGCCGTGATGCCCGAAACACCGACGATTGCCGAGCAAGGCCTGCCGCGCTTCGAGGCGGTGTCCTGGTATGCGCTGATGGTGCCGGCCGGCACGCCGCGCGCCGTGGTCGACAAACTCAATGCGGAGACCGTCAAGCTCTTCGCACGGCCAGAGCTCAAGGAAAAGCTGGCCGCGCTGGGCATGGAGGCCGCGGCCGGAAAACCTTCCGACCTGGCGGTCGCCATCCAGGCTGACACCCAGCGCTGGACCGACGTGATCCGGCAAAAAAACATCAAACCCGAATAACACAACCATGACCCTCACTCTCCAACCCGGCCGGCTCACCCTGGCGCAATTGCGCGACATCCACACCAGCAATAAGACGCTGTCCATCGATCCTTCGGCCACAGCGGGCATTCGCGCAAGCGCCGCGCTGGTGCAGAAAGCCGCGCAGGGCGGGGATGCCGTCTACGGCGTGAACACCGGCTTCGGCAAGCTGGCCAACCAGCGCATCGCGCAGGCCGACCTCGAAACCCTGCAGCTCAACCTGCTGCGCTCGCATGCCGTCGGTGTGGGCGAACCCATGCCTGAACGCGTCGTGCGCCTGGTGCTGCTGCTCAAGGCCGCAAGCCTGGCGCGCGGCTACTCGGGCGTGCGGGAAGTGGTCATCGACACATTGATGGCGCTCTACAACAAGGGCCTCACGCCGGTGATCCCTTGCCAGGGGTCGGTGGGCGCTTCGGGCGACCTTGCACCGCTGGCCCATTTATGCCTGCCGCTGATTGGCGAGGGCGAAGTTTTCTACAAGGGCAAGCGGATCGCCGCCGCCGATGCGCTCAAGCAAGCCGCCATCACGCCGGTCAAGTTGTCGGCCAAGGAAGGCCTGGCGCTGATCAACGGCACGCAGGTCTCGACCGCGCTGGCGCTGGACGCATTGCTCGCCACCGACCGCCTGTTCGAAGCCGCCGTGATTTCGGGCGCCGTGACGCTGGATGCCGCGCGCGGCAGCGACGGCCCCTTCGACCCGCGCATCCACGCGGTGCGCGGCCAGCCCGGCCAGATCGCCTGCGCCGCCGCCTACCGCGCCATCATGGTGGGCAGCGAGATCCGCCGCTCCCACCTCGAAGGCGACGACCGCGTACAGGACCCGTATTGCCTGCGCTGCCAGCCGCAAGTGATGGGCGCCTGCCTGGACCAGATGCGCTACGCCACGGAGGTGCTGATGCGCGAAGCCAATGCGGTGACCGACAACCCGCTGGTGTTCGCCGAGGACGAGACGCTGCTGTCCGGCGGTAATTTCCACGCGGAACCGGTTGCGCTGGCCTGCGATGCGCTGGCCGTCGCCATCGCCGAAATCGGCGCCATCACCGAGCGCCGCATCGCCATGCTGGTCGATACCGTGGCTTCGCGCCTGCCGGCCTTCCTGACGCCCGAGCCGGGCCTGAATTCCGGCTTCATGATCGTGCATGTGACGGCCGCTGCGCTGGCCTCCGAAAACAAATCGCTGGCCCACCCGGCCAGCGTGGACAGCCTGCCCACCTCGGCCAACCAGGAGGACCATGTGAGCATGGCGACCTTCGCGGCGCGCCGCCTGCAGCCCATGCTGCGCAATACCGAGTACATCGTCGCCATCGAACTGCTGGCCGCCGCGCAGGGCATTGAATTTTTGCGCCCGCTCAAGAGCTCGGCCGTGCTTGAAGGCGTGCTGCAACTGGTGCGCCAGGCCTCGCCGGCCATGATGCATGACCGCAGCCTGGCGCCCGACATGGAAAGGGTGCACCAATTGGTGGCGGGCGGGCGCATAGGCCTGGCCGGAGAGGCCCAAATCACCGAGTTAACCGCCTTGCGGCTGGCATGAAGCCTGCATACATTAGCGATACCGTTACCTCTACCTACACAGGAGCCTCTTCATGAAACAGCAACTCGTAATCTCCCTGCTGGCCGCAGCATCCGCCCTGGCCGTGGGCGCCGCCCACGCGCAGGAGACCAAGGTCGCCATCGGCATTTCGGGCTGGACGGGTTTTGCCCCGCTGACCCTGGCCAAGGAAGCCGGCATCTTCAAGAAGAACGGACTCGACGTCTCGATCAAAAAGATTCCGCAAAAAGACCGCCACCTCGCGATCGCCTCGGGTGACGTGCAGTGCGCCGCCACCACGGTGGAAACCTGGGTGGTGTGGAACGCCAACGGCGTGGCGACCACGCAGATCTTCCAGCTCGACAAAAGCTACGGCGCCGACGGCATGGTGGTGAAACCCGCGATCACCAAGATCAGCGACCTCAAGGGCAAGACCGTGGCCGCCAGCGCGCCCGGCACCTCGCCCTACTTCGCCCTGGCCTGGATGCTGAAGAAAAACGGCATGAGCACCAAGGACGTGAAGGTCGTCAACCTCGAGCCGCAGGCCGCGGCCAACGCCATGATCGCCGGCACCGACGGCGTCGATGCCGCGATGACCTACGAGCCCTACCTGGGCGCGGTGCGCGCCAAACCCGAAGCCGGCAAGATCCTCGCCACCACGCTGGACTACCCCATGGTGATGGACACCTTCGGCTGCACGCCCAAATTCCTGAGCGAAAACCCCAAGGCCGCCAAGGCCCTGGCCGACAGCTATTTCGATGCCGTCGAGATGATCCAGAAAGAGCCCAAGAAAAGCTTCGAGATCATGGGCGCCGACGTGAAGCAGAGCGGTGAGGCCTTTGAGGCCTCGTCTAAATACCTGCGCTGGCAGGACCGCGCGGCCAACCAGAAATTCTTTGCCGGTGAGCATGCCGCCTTCAGCAAGGAAGCCGCCGAGCTGCTGATGGAAGCGGGCATCATCAAGTCGCTACCCGACATGGGCAAGCTGGCTGATACGCGTTTTCTCAAGTAAGCACGCGAGCGCATGCGGCCACTCCAACCCGTAACGCCCGGCGCGCGCATCGCGCTGGGCATCAGTTTTTTTGTTCTGTTCTTTGCCGTGTGGGCTTTCTTCACGCTGGGCGGATATGTCTCCAAGACCTTCCTGGCCGACCCGATCACCATGGTGAGGTCGGGCTACGACCTGCTGGCCAACCAGGGCTTCATCAAGGACATCGGCATGACGGTCTGGCGGGTGCTGGGCGGCTTCGCCGTGGCGGCCCTGCTGGCGGTGCCGCTGGGCGTGATGATGGGCGCCTACAAACCGGTTGAAGCCTTCTTCGAACCCTTTGTGAGCTTTGCGCGCTACCTGCCGGCGTCAGCCTTCATTCCCCTGCTGATCCTGTGGGCCGGCATTGGCGAGACGCAAAAGCTCTCGGTGATTTTTATCGGCTCCTTCTTCCAGCTGGTGCTGATGATTGCCGTGAGCGTGGGCAACACGCGGCGCGACCTGGTGGAAGCGGCCTACACCCTGGGCGCGGCCGACCGCGGCATCGTGGTGCGCGTGCTGCTGCCCAGCGCCGCACCCGAGATCGCCGAAACCCTGCGCATGGTGCTGGGCTGGGCCTGGACCTATGTGATCGTCGCGGAGCTGATTGGCGCGTCCAGTGGCATAGGCCACATGATCACCGACAGCCAGGCGCTGCTGGCCACCGACCAGATCATCTTCGGCATCATCGTGATCGGCGTGTTTGGCCTGGTCACCGACCTGGCCTTCAAAGCACTGAACCGCAAACTTTTCCCGTGGGCACAGTTAGGCCGATGACTTCTTCCTCCCCCATCCTGACCGTTACCCAGCTGTCGAAAACCTTCGCCGCCAACAAAGGCCCAGGCACGGTGGCGCTACAAGCCACAGACCTGAGCGTCGCCGAAAACGACTTCATCACCATCCTGGGCCCTTCGGGCTGCGGCAAGTCCACTCTGCTGCGCATGGTGGCCGGGCTGGACACGCCGAGCAGCGGCAGTATCGTGCTGGACGGCAAACCCATCGCCGGCCCGGGCGCCGACCGCGGTATGGTGTTCCAGAGCTACACGCTGTTTCCCTGGCTCAGCATCCTGCAAAACGTCTGCTTCGGCCTGCGTGAAAAAGGTTTGGCGCTGGACGCGCAACTCGACATCGCGCACCAGTTCATCAAGAAGGTGGGCCTGCAGGGTTTTGAGAACCATTTCCCCAAGCAGCTGTCGGGCGGCATGCAGCAGCGCACCGCGCTGGCGCGGGCCCTGGCCAACAACCCGCGCATCCTGCTGATGGACGAGCCTTTCGGCGCGCTGGACCACCAGACGCGCGAGCTGATGCAGGAGCTCTTGCAGGGCATCTGGGAGGCCGAGCAGAAAACCGTGCTCTTCGTGACGCACGACATCGACGAGGCCATCTTCATGGGCAACCGCGTGGTGGTGATGAGCGCGCGTCCCGGCCGCATCAAGTGCGACATCGCCGTGCCGCTGGCGCACCCGCGCCACTACTCGGTCAAGACGACGCCGGTGTTCACCGAACTCAAGGCGCGGCTGACCGAGGAGATTCGCGTCGAAGTGCACCGCGCGGCGGGGCTGCAAGCCCCAGCGGCTTAAAGACCCAATCGCAGCACGATCACTGCGCCCAGCACCAGCGCGGCGATCAAAATCGTCTCACCGACCAGCATGGCGACGGGCTGCCAGCCCAGTTTCATGAGGTCTTCAAAACTGGTCTTGATGCCGGCCGCCGCGATGGCCGTCACCAGCAGCCAGCGCGAGGTGTCGCTGGCGGCCTGGGTCATGGCCGGCGTGAAAGCGCCTATGGTGGCCAGCAGCACGAGCACGATGAAGGCCAGCAGGAAGCCGGGCACCAGGGGTACCTCCTCATCCACCGCCTTGGCGTCGGGATGCTTGCGGTAGCTGATGGCGATCAACAGCACGATGGGCATCAGCAGCATCACGCGGAACAGCTTGACCACGGTGGCGGTGTCACCGACCTCGGGGCCCAGCATCATGCCGGCCGCCACCACCTGCGCCACGTCATGGATGGTGCCGCCCAGGAAGATGCCGCCCTGCGCGGGCGCCAGGCCTATCAGCTTCAGGGCAAAGGGATAAAGAATCATGCTCAGGGTGGAGAGCACCGTGACGCCGACCACGGCCAGCAGGGTGAAACGCTCGTTCTCTTTCGTCTGCGGCAGCACCGAAGAAATCGCCAGCGCGGCGGACGCGCCGCAGATGGCAACCGCACCGCCTGAAAGCACACCCTCCTCGCGCGGGCGCTTCAGCCATTTCGCGAGCAGCAGGCCGAACCCGATGGTGAGCGCCACCGCGACGACGATGACCAGCGCGGTCTCGACGCCGAGCTTGGCGACCTGTGTCAGCGTGATGCGCGCGCCCAGCAGGGCGACACCGACACGCAGCAGGGTGCGGCCACAAAAATCAACGCCGGTCTTGACCTTGGGGTTGCTGTTGAGGAAGTGAAAGGCCAGGCCTATCAGCAGCGCATACAGCAGCTGGGGCCCGCCGTAATGCTCGGACAGAAAGGTCGCGGCCAGGGCGATGACCACACACACCATGGCGCCGGGAACGCTGGCTTTCAGGAGGGAGACGGAAGGAAGAAAGGACACTGGAGAGGGGACCGGCGATAAGACCGGGGTAAAACGGAAAAAGGGCGGGAAAAGGGCGAAAAAAGCACCGGCGGCGAGGCTTCCGGCTGTGGTCTGGTTTATGCGGAAAACAGCTATCACCGGGTGATTTTCCGTCTTGCACACGCTATTTCCATATGCTACTATTATTAGGTTGTATATACAAGTTGAGGCGCTGGAAGCACCAGGATGGCGCGGTTTCCAGGCACGGGATGTGCATGCAACGGGCCAGAAGATTCCTTGTTTCAGTTCGCCGCAACCTATTCGGAGATCACCATGAAGATCAGCAAACTTTTGGCCCTGTCCGCTTTCGCGCTGGCCGCCTTCGCGCCGCTCGCCTCGCACGCCCAGCAAGCCGTGCGCGTCGGCTCCAAAAACTTCACCGAGCAGTTCGTGCTGGCCGAAATCTACGCGCAGGCGCTTGAGGCCGCCGGCATCAAGACCGAAAAGAAGCTCAACCTGGGCGGCACGCTGATCGCCCAGAAGGCGATGGAAGAAAAGCAGATCGACTTCTACCCCGAGTACACCGGCACCATGCTGCTGGCCGTGCTCAAGCAGGAGCCCATGACGGACGCCAAGGCGGTGTACGACAAGGTCAAGGACGCCTATGCCAAGATGGGCTTTGTGGTGCTGAACCAGTCCAACCTGAACAACGGCTACGTGATGGTGGTGCGTGCCGACACCGCCCAGAAGCTCAAGCTCGAAACCCTGTCCGACCTGGCCAGGGCGGCCAAGGACCTGAAGGTCGGCGCCGGCCCCGAGTTCCGTGACCGCAAGGACGGCCTGCCCGGCCTCAAGGCCAAGTACGACATGGTCTTCGGCGAAGACCTGCAGATGGCCATCGGCCTGCGCTACCAGGCACTGAAGAACGACCAGATCCAGGTCGTCAACGGTTATTCCACCGACGGCATGATCAGCGCGCTCAAGCTCAAGCGCCTGCGCGACGACAAGAGCCTGTGGCCGCCTTACTTCGTGGTGCCCGTGATCCGCAAGGAAGCACTCGATGCCAACCCCAAGATCGGTGAAGTGCTGAACCGCGTGAGCGCCCTGCTCGACGAAACCTCCATGGCCCAGATGAACTTCCAGGTCGACGGCGAAAAGCTCGAACCCAAGGACGTGGCCCGCGACTTCCTGAAGGCCAAGGGACTGGTCAAGTAATACGCGTCTTCCGGCGCTCCCCGCACGATCACCGTGAAAGCTTGCACGCCATGACACTCGCGGTCGGGGAACAATGGCTGCGCATCCATGACCTGGTGCGCGTGGCGCGCGGCGGTGAGCCGGTTTCACTGGCACCGCAAGCGCGTGAACACGTAGTCGCGGCGCGTGAGCTGGTCATGCGGCTGGCCACTTCGGGCCAGGCCATCTACGGACTCAATTCGGCACTGGGCGCCAACACCGGCGCGGTGCTGGCCGAAGGCGACCTTGAAGACTACCAGCGACGCGCCGTGCGTGCCCGGGCCGTGGCCGTGGGCCCGGCCTATGACAAGGCCTCGGTGCGCGCCATGCAGTTCGCCCGCATCGCCGGCCTGTCGCGCGGCGGCTCGGGCGTCTCGCCCGCGGTGCTGGACGCCTGCATCGCGATGCTGAACGCCCAGGTACATCCGGTGGTGCCGCGCTTCGGCTCCATCGGCGTGGCCGACCTTCCCCAGCTCTCGCACCTGGCCTTGCCGCTGTTCGGCGAAGGCCAGGCCGAGGTCCGCGGTGAAATTTTGAGCGGTGCCGCCGCGCTCGAACGCGCAGGCCTTAAGCCTGTGACCCTGGGCGCCAAAGACGGCCTCGCCTTGATCAGTTCCAACGCGGCCACCACGGCGCGCGCCGCGCTGGTGCTGCATGACGCCCACGTGGCGCTGGACGCCTGGCTGGCCGCCGTGGCGCTCGGTTATGAAGGCTTCAGGGCCAACCTGTCGCCGCTGCACCCTGGTGCGGTGGCAGCCCGGCCGGCGGCCGGCCAGGTCGAAGTGGCACGCCAGTTGCGCGAACTGCTCAAGGGCAGCGCCCTGCTGGAGCCGGGCGCCGCGCGCCGAGTGCAGGACCCGGTGTCCATGCGTGTGGTGCCGCAGGTGCACGGCGCCGCGCGCGACATGGTGGACGCGGCCTGCGCGCAGGTCGAGATTGAACTCAACAGCGCGGCCGACAGCCCGCTGGTGCTGGCCGAAGAGGGCGTGATGCTCTCCAACGGCAACTTCCACGTGCCGGGCCTGGCATTGGCGCTGGACGCCTCGGCGATTGCGCTGGCGCAGGCGGCCAGCATGTCGGTGTCGCGCAGCCAGCGTTTCATGTCGCCGGCGCTCACCGGCCTGCCGCTGCAACTCACGCGCCACGGCCCGGCCCATTCGGGCTTCGCCACAGTGCAGAAAACCCTGACTGCGCTCTGGGCCGAAGTGCGGCTGCGCGCCAACCCGGGATCGCTCGACTACCTGCCGGTCTCCGAAGCGCTGGAAGACCATGCCTGCATGGCGCTGGGTGTGGCGGAAAAACTGGGCGAACTCGTGGAGCGCGTGCGCTACCTGATCGCCATCGAATTGCTGGTGGCCGCCCAGGCGGTGGACCTGCGCGAACTGGATCCTGCGCAGATGGGCGAAGGCGCGCGGCGCACCTTTGCGCAAGTACGCAAGCTGGTTCCTGTGCTGGACGAAGACCGCCCGCTCGGCCCCGACATAGACCGCATCCAGGCCGCCGTCGCCGCGGGCGTGTTCGGCCCTGAAACCGCTCGCCAGGGCGTGGCATGAGCTGGTTTCTGCGCAATTGGCCCGACGTGCTGTATTCACTGTGGGAGCACGTCGCGATTTCGCTGACGGCGCTTGTCATTGCTTTCGCGTTGTCGCTGGTCATCGGCGTCGTGGCCGCGCGCCGTGAAAGACTCTACGGCGCGGTCATGACCATCTCGGGTTTTCTGTACACCATCCCGACGCTGGCCTTCCTGGCCTTTTTGATTCCCGTGGTGGGCCTGGGCCGCACCAACGCCATCATCACCATGGTGGCGTTCTCCCTGATGATCTTGATCCGCAGCGTCGCCACCGGCATACGCGAGGTGCCGGCCGACATCATCGACGCGGCGCGCGGCATGGGCATGAACAAGGCGCAGATCATGCGGCGCATCGAGCTGCCGCTGGCCCTGCCCCTGATCGTGGCGGGCCTGCGCGTCTCGGCCGTCACTGTGATCAGCGTGACGGTGGTGGCCGCCTACGTCAATGCGGGCGGCCTGGGCACGCTGATCTTCAACGGCATCGCGAGCGACCACCCGGCCAAGATCTGGACCGGCGCGCTGACGGTCTGCGCGCTGTCCGTCGTCGTCGACCTGGCGCTCGCCCTGCTCGAGCGGCGCCTGAAAAACCGGCGCGCAGCCTGAAACCCAAGAGGCCCTGATGCTTGCCGACGCCTGGAACTATGTCCTTGCCCACCCCGCGCAGTTTTACCGCGCGCTGGGCGTGCACGTCGCGCTTTCGGCATCGGCGCTGCTCATCGCCGCGCTGATCTGCGTTCCGGCCGGCATTGCCGTCGCGCGCAGAAGTGGCCTTTCACTGGCCGTCGTCAATGTCGCCAATGTCGGGCGCACCCTGCCCTCGCTGGCCGTGCTGGCGCTGGTGATGCCGATTTTGGGCACCGGTTTTACCCCCGCCCTCTTTGCTCTCACGCTGATCGCGCTACCGCCCATCGTGACGCACACCATCGTCGGCATGCGTGGAGTGGATGCCGACGCGGTGGATGCCGCCATCGGCATGGGCATGACGCGCGCCGCGCTGCTGTGGCAGGTGGAATTGCCCATGGCCATGCCGGTCATCTTCGCGGGCCTGCGCACCGCCGCGGTGCAGATCATTTCGGGCGCCGTGCTGGCCGCCTTTATTGGCGGCGGCGGGCTGGGCGACTTCATCACCGCGGGTATCGCGATGATGGCCGTGCCCCAACTGCTGGTGGGCGCCATCCCGGTGGCGCTGCTGGCGCTGGGCACCGACTTTCTTTTTGGCGCGCTGCAGCGCCGCATGACTCCCCAAGGGCTTCGCGCATGATCACACTCGACCGCCTCACCAAGTCCTTCGGCGGCAGTGCCCAGTCGGCCGTCGACGGCTTGTCGCTGACCGTCAACACGGGCGAGATCTGCGTGCTGATCGGCCCCTCGGGTTGCGGCAAGACCACCACCATGCGCATGATCAACCGCATGGTCGAGCCTGATTCGGGGCGCATCGAAGTGGGTGGGCGCGACGTCACCAAGATGGATGCGGTCGAATTGCGCCGCTCCATCGGCTACGTGATCCAGCAGGTGGGCCTGTTTCCGCACATGACCCTGGCCGAGAACGTGGCCACCGTGCCCAAAATGCTGGGCTGGGATTCGGCGCGCATCGCCAAACGTGTGGATGAACTGCTGGCGCTGGTCCACATGGACCCGTCGATCTACCGCAACCGCTTTCCGCGCGAACTCTCGGGCGGGCAGAAGCAGCGCGTGGGCGTGGCGCGCGCGCTGGCGGCGGACCCGCCGGTGATGCTGATGGACGAACCTTTCGGCGCCATAGACCCGATCACACGGGCTCGCCTGCAGGACGAATTCCTGCGCATCCTGCGCGAGCTCGGCAAGACCATTGTGTTCGTCACCCACGACATCGACGAGGCGATTCGTATGGGCTCGCGCATCGCAATCCTGCGCAATGGCAAGGTGGTGCAGTACGACACGCCCGAACGCATACTTGCGCACCCGGCGGATGCCTTCGTCGAAGCCTTTGTGGGTGGCGACCGTTCGCTCAAACGGCTGGCCCTGCTGACGGCAGGGCCCTATGTGGAAAGCGGCACGCCCGCCGCCAATGCGCCGCGCCTGCCGGCTGCGACGCCGCTGCGCGACGCGCTGTCGGCCATGCTGGACGCCGGCGCGAATGAGGCCGCAATTGTGGATGCGGAGGGCAAGCCGCTGGGCCGTGTCACCTTGCAAAGCATTCAGCAAGCCGCGGCTGTCGCCCGCGCCTAGGACTGGCGCATCCGCAGTACGCTGCAGACACCCGCCAGCGCCGCAAAGCCGGCCGCCAGCCACAGCGCGACAAAAGAACCATGCCCGCCCTGCGGGTCGAACATCGCAAAGATCATCGCGAGCAAGACCGCGCCCAGAGTCTGGCCGGTCAGCCGCGCCGTGCCCAGCATGCCGCTGGCGCCGCCGCTGCGGTGCGGTGGCGCCGAGGTGATGATGGTGTGGTTGTTGGGTGACTGGAACAGGCCGTAGCCTATGCCGCACAACGCCATGCGCCAGACGATGTCGAGCTGGGACGGATGCGGCGGCAGCAACGCCAGCAAAGCCAGGCCCAGACAGAGCAGCGCCATGCCGATACCGCCCAGCACACCACCGGAATAACGCCCTATCAGCCGTCCCACCATGGGCGAAGTCACCACAATGGCCAGCGGCCAGGCCGTCAGCAGCAAACCGGCCTGCAGGTGGGTGAAGCCGTAGTTGCCCAGCAGCAGGAAAGGCAGGCTCACATAGGCCAGGGTCTGCGCGCAGAAAGCGCCTATGGACGTACCCATGGACAGCGCGAAGACGGGGATGCGCAGCAAGTCCAGCGGGAACAGCGGCAGCGGCTGGGCCAGCTGGCGCCGCACATACACCACGCCGACGGCGATGCCCGCCGCGAGTTCCGCCAGCGGCAGCCAAAGCGAGCCGGCAGCCTGGCCGCCGGGCACGGTTTCAATGCGCACGCCCAGGCCGTCGACGCCCAGGAACACCAGGCCGAACATCAGCGCGTTAAGCGTCACGTCGATCGCTGACAGCCGGCCCGGGGCCTTGGCGTGGTTGTCGGGCAAGGCCTTCCGGCCCAGCCATACCGACAGCAGGCCGAAAGGCACGTTGAGCGCGAACAGCCAGGGCCAGGAGGCCACGGAGAGGATGGCTGCCGCGATCGACGGCCCGGCCACCGAGGCCGTGGCCACCACCAGCGAGTTGATGGCAATGCCGCGGCCCAGCAGGTGCTTGGGGTAGATGAGGCGCACCAGCGCCGTATTGACGCTCATCAGGCCGGCCGCGCCCAGGCCCTGCAGCACACGGGCCAGCGCCAGCGTGGTCAGCGAATCGGCCATCGCGCAGGTCGCAGAAGCCAGTGTGAAGACCGACAGGCCGACCAGGTAGACGCGGCGGTAGCCGACGATATCGCCCAGCGAGGCCAGCGGCAGCAACAGCGCCAGCGTGGCGACCTGGTAGGCGTTGATGACCCAGATGGACTGCGCGGCGGTGGCATTGAGTTCGCGCGTGATGTCGGGCAGCGCGAGGTTGACGATGGTGCCGTCGAGCACCGCCATGACGATGCCCAGAATGATGACCAGCAACGCACGCGTGCGCTCGCGCGCGGGCAAACCATCCTGAACAAGCATGCGGACCTTTGTTATTAAGCGGGCGGTCAGTACGGCTGCCGCGCAGTGCCTATTTTAGGAGCGCCTCCGGAAGAGCCGCCGGGGCCGGCTGCCTTGCCCCAGTGCCGTCCTTGGGAAAGACGGTGCCGGATGTGAGAAATCCCGGCATGCAGGTGCATGGCCGGGATTTCGAGAGGTCCGTGACCCCGTTGAGTGCCGCTGGCGTGGCCTTACATTACTTCATGCCGTATTTGGCCTTGGCGTCGTTCTGGCAGCCGTCTTTGGCGGCACCGGTCAGCGCATCGCAACGCTCCTTGGCGGCCTTGTAATCGGCTTCACGTTTTTCCGAGCTGGCGTCTTTTTTGGCTTCGGCGACCTTGTCGGTCTTGTCCTTGCTGGTATCGGCGGCGGTCTTGGTGACCTTGGCGTCTTCCTTGGCCTTGACATGGGCGGCCTTGGCCTCCTTCACACAGACATCCTTGGCGTTGCCCTTCTGGTCATCGCACTTTTCCTTGGCGGTGTCGTAGGCAGCGTCGGCTTTGGCAAAAGCCACTTTCTCGGTGTTGCGCGGGCCGGGTTTGTACTGGGCTTCGAGTTCGGCCTTGGCGACTTTTTCAACGCCCTTGGCTTCCGAGACGCAGATGTCCTTGGCGTTGTCCTTCAGGGTGCCGCATTTGTCGCGGCTGGCCTTGTAGTCGGCCGAGATGCGGTCTTCCTGGGTCTTGTACTCTTCCTTGGTCATTGCCATGGCGTTGCCGGCAAAAGCGCAGGACATCACGGCGGTCAGCATCAGCAATTTGGTTTTCATGGATAACTCCTTTGGGATGGTGTGAATTTATTTGTGCTCGTCAGAGTCGTTGCGGTGAAGGGGAGGCGGTTCAATACCGTTCGAAGAAGTCCGTCGGGTTGCGGTCTTTCCACACGGCAACCTGCTTTTCTGCCTCTTCCTTGCTGATGCCGTGGCGCTCCTGGATCTTGCCGAGCAGCTGTTCGCGCTTGCCGGCGATCACGTCAAGGTCGTCGTCGGTGAGCTTGCCCCACTGCTCCTTGACCTTGCCCTTGAACTGGCGCCAATTGCCTTCCATGCGGTCGTGGTTCATGGTGTTCTCCTCAAAAAAAAAGGTAATCCGCCCAGTGGCCGCAAGCAAGATGCTCACGGACAATGGACATGAATTCACCATACGGCGGAAGCCATCCGCGCGCCGTAGGCCCGCGTATTCGATGGGCGTAGGCTCATGCTTACAGCCCGTTGGCAATGAGGTTTTTCCAACTAGTTGCATAGCTAATTAATTTCTGCTACAGTGCATCCATGTTTGACCACTGCCTTTATTTCAATACCACCGCGCTGGCCCGCCTGGTCGACAAGGAGTGGACGCTGGCGTTCAAGCCCTTCGGCGTCACGCCCTCGCAGGGCTTCATGCTGCGGCTGGTGCTCAAGCAGCCCGGCATGCCGCAGCACGAGATCGCCGACGAGCTGACGATCTCGCGCCCCACCGCCACGCGGCTGCTCGACGGCCTGCAAGCACTGGGACTGGTTGAACGCAGGAGCCTGGAATCCGACGGCCGCCACTGGGCCGTGTTTCCCACCGCCGAGGCCGAGGCCCTGCATGCCGGCATCAACAAAGCCAGCGGCGACGTGACACGCCGCATCCAGCAACAGATCGGAAAGGAGAACTTCGATGAAACCGTAGCCCGTGTCAGGAGCGTGTCTTCCGCGCTGAAATGAAGCGCGCGAAACGCTTTTTCATGTCCTTTTTTTTACCCATATAGTTGCATAGCTAACTATTAATTTCAACCCACCGGAGAAATCACATGCCCATCCTCAATGTCAAAGTCAGCCAGCCCGCCAGCCCCCAACTGACGAACGCCATCGCCGAAACCCTGCTGGAGCTGACCACGCGCATCCTGCGCAAAAAACGCGAACTGACCGCCATCGCGATCGACTTCGTGCCGCCCGAACACTGGATCGTGGGCGGCAGCACGCTGGCCAGCCAGGGCAAGAACAGTTTTTATTTCGACATCAAGGTGGTGGACGGCACCAACACCAAGGACGAGAAAGCGCGGTACGTGGCCGAGGCCTTTGCCGCTTTCAGCAAGTTGCTGGGCAATGTGCACGATGAAAGCTACATCTACGTGCACGACGTGCGCGCTGAGGCTTACGGCTTCGGCGGGCTGACGCAGGAATACCGCTACATCAAGGCAAAGGCCTGAGGACTGCGCGTTACCTGGAGCGCAGGGTGCGGCTCAGCAAAGCCACCGGCAGCAGGCCGACCAGCACCAGGGCCAACGCCGGCAGGGCGGCCTCGCCGAGGCGTTCGTCGCGCGCCAGCTGGTAGGTGACGACCGCCAGAGTGTCGCTGTTGAAGGGCCGCAGCACCAGCGTGGCGGGCAGCTCTTTCATGACGTCGACAAACACCAGCAGGCCGGCCGCCGCGACGGATCGCTTGAGCAGCGGCCAGTGCACGCGCGCGAGTATGCCCAGGCCGGGCGTGCCCAGCATGCGCGCACTGTCGTCAAAGCTGGCGGGGATGCGGGAATAGCCGCTTTGCAGGCTTTGCAGGGCCACGGCGCTGAAGCGCACCAGGTAGGCCCAGACAATGCCCAGCACCGTCGCCGTGACCCAGTAACCCGCGCCGGTTTGCGGCGCGGCCGCCTGCAGCCAGCCCACGGGCAGCAGCAGGCCGACCACGATGACTGCGCCCGGCACCGCATAACCCAGGCTGGCCAGCTGCACCGCAGCCCGGGTCAGCAGCCGGGGCTTGCGGCGCACCGCGAAGGCCAGGCCCAGTGCCAGGCCGGTGGCCAGCAGCGCGCTCAGGCCTGCCAGCCAGACGCTGTTCAAGGCCCAGCCGAAGAATTTGTCCCACAGCAGATTGTCCCAGCCCAGCACCAGCGGGCGCAGCATGAACAGCACCGGCAGCACAAAACCCAGCGCGATCGGCACGGCACACACCAGCCAGGCTGACAAAGCGCGCGCGCCGCGCAGCTGCACCGGCGCCGCGTCCTGCGCGCCGGCGCGCGCGCCGCGTCCGGTGGCGAAGCGCATGCGCTTTTGCGCGCCGTGTTCAATCCACAGCAGCAGCGCGACAAAAAACAGCAGCACGGTGGCCAGCTGGGCGGCGGCGATGCGGTTGTCCATGGACAGCCAGGCTTTGTAAATGCCGGCGGTGAAGGTCTGGATGCCGAAGTAGCTGGAGACACCGAAGTCGGCCAGCGTCTCCATCAATGCCAAGGCGACACCGGCGGCCACGGCCGGGCGCGCCAGCGGCAGCGCCACACCGCGTATGCGGCGCGACAGCGGCGCGCCCAGCAGCCGGGCTGCCTCCATCAGGTGAACGGCGCGCTCTGACAAGGCCGTGCGGGCGAGCAAATAAACATAAGGGTAAAGCGCGACGGTGAACACCAGCACCGCGCCGCCCAGGCTGCGCACCTCGGGCAGCAGCCGCCCCTGCAGGCCGAAAGACGAACGCAGCCAGCTCTGCAGCGGGCCGGCGTACTGCAGGAAGTCGGTGTACGCATAGGCCAGGACATAGGCCGGCATGGCCAGCGGCAACAGCAGCGCCCATTCAAATACCCGGCGGCCCGGAAACTCGAACAAGGTCACCGCGCTGGCGGTCGCCATGCCCACCACCGCTACGCCGAAGGCCACGCTGACGCACAGCAGCAGGGAGGTGGCGGTGTAGTCGGGCAGCACCGTCTGCAGCATCTGCAGCAGGATGGACTGCGCCTGGGCGTCGAACTGCAGCCAGGACAGCGCCACGGCGACGACCGGCAAGGTGAGCAGGCCCACCAACAAAAAGAGCACGGCGGAAGGAACTGTGGAAATCAGGCGGCGCAGCATGTAGACCCGGAAAAAGGCCTCTGCAGAAAGAGGCCCTCCCCTCGCTGCGCGTGCCGTGGTGTTGCAGCGGTCACTGCAAATGAGAATTGTAAGCATCCAGGGCCCTACAATCGAGCCCATGTTTCTGGATATCTCCCAGCTGGGCGTGCACTATGCCGGCCGTTCCAAACCCGCGGTCGACGGCGTGTCCTTCAGCCTCCAGGCGGGGGAGATCGGGGTCCTGATCGGGCCTTCGGGCTGCGGCAAGACCACCCTGCTGCGGGCCGTCGCCGGCCTGGAGCGTGCCAATGCCGGCAGCATCACGCTGGCCCGGGAGCTCGTCAGCAGCGCCGCCGTCCATATTCCGGCCGAATCCCGCCGCATCGGCATGGTGTTCCAGGATTACGCGCTGTTTCCCCATCTCGACGCCGCCCACAACGTCGCTTTCGGCCTCACGCACCTGCCCGCCGCCCAGCGGCAGCAACGCGTCGGCGAGGTGCTGGAACTCGTCGGCCTGGGCAACGTGCACAAACGTTTCCCGCATGAGCTCTCGGGCGGCCAGCAGCAGCGCGTGGCGCTGGCGCGGGCGCTCGCGCCGCAGCCGCGCCTGCTGCTGCTGGACGAGCCCTTTTCCAATCTTGACGTGGACCTGCGCGAACGCCTGGCGCACGAGGTGCGCGGCATCCTCAAGGCCGCCGGGGCGACCGCCCTGTTCGTCACGCACGACCAGCTCGAGGCCTTCGCCATCGGCGACCGCATCGGCGTGATGCACCAGGGCCGCCTGCACCAGTGGGACGAGGCTTACGCGCTGTACCACCGACCCGCCACGCGCTTTGTGGCCGACTTCATCGGCCATGGCGTGTTCGCGCAAGCCCATATCGAGCAGCTCGGCGACGAGGTGGTGGTGCACACCGCGCTCGGCGACCTCACGGACATGCTGGAATGCCCCTTGCCGGGCGCCTATGCCGGCGGCCTGTGCGACGTGCTGCTGCGGGCCGATGACATCGTGCATGACGACAACGCCCCGGTCAAAGCGCAGATCCAGCGCAAGGCCTTTCGAGGGTCGGAGTTTTTGTACACGCTCAAACTGCAGACGGGCGAGACGGTGATGGCGCATGTGCCTTCACACCACAACCACGCGCTGGGCGAGTGGATAGGCATACGCGCCGAGGTCGACCACGTCGTGACCTTCCCGCGTGAAGAAAGTATCTGAGAGCCTCTAAGCTTTTTGCCGCAGCGCTTCGATATCTTCGCGCAGCGTCTGCGCCCACACCCGCCGCGTCTGCCCCTGGGGCTGCTGCGGCTCACCGAAAACCACCACCGCCTTGAGCGGCGGCGCCGTGAGCGTGCGCCAGATCGAACCGGCCAGGGTCTCGTCATCGACATAGCTGGGCGCGAAGCTGGTGGCGCCGCTGACCGCGTCAACGAACTTCAGCGCCACCGGCTGCACCGGCACCGATGCCTCGATGGCCGCCTGGATCAGGTTGGCATGGAAATGCTTGAGGGTGATGCCGTCGCCCGTCGTGCCTTCGGGAAACACCGCCAGGATGTCACCGGCCTGCAGGCGCTCGGCCATCTGCGTGACCACCCGGTGCGCGTCGCGCCGCGATTCACGCTCGATGTACAGCGAGCCGGCGCCGTCGGACAGCGTTCGCACGAAAGGCCAGTCCCGCACGTCCGCCTTGGAGACAAAACGGCAGTGGCGCGAGGCGTGCATCACCAGGATGTCCAGCCACGAGATGTGGTTGGCCACCAGCAGCATGGGGCCGCCGGCGGGCGGTGTGCCCTTGACGACCAGCTCGATGCCGACGATGCGCAGCATGGCCCCGGCCCATACCTGCACGCGCGCCTCCTGGTCGGCCTGCTCCAGCTTGGGGAACAGTGTTTTGATCGTCCAGAAACCCTGCACCGCGTGCACGGTGGCGCGCAGCAGCGTCCAGCAGAAACGAAGCCATCTCATGGGTTTGCGTGCGCCTCAGTGCGAAGCTTCATAGGCGAGCTGCCCGCCCACCACGGTCCAGCGCACGCGCACCGGCATCTGGTGGCCCGAAAACGGCGTGTGCTTGCCCTGGCTGCGCAGCGCGGCCGGCTCGACGGTCCATTCGCTCTTCGGGTCGAACACGCAAAGATCCGCCACGCCGCCCTTGACCAGCCGGCCCGAACTGCTTTGCAGCGTGCCCAGTGCATCGCCCAGCACGCGCGCGGGCTCGCTGGTCAGCACCGCCAGCGCGCGGACCAGCCCGGCGCCGCTGTCGCTGCCCCACTTGCAGGCCAGGCCCAGCAGCAGTTCCAGCCCCGTGGCGCCCGGCTCGGCCTCGGCGAAAGGCAAGGTCTTGGCATCCTCGTCGACCGGGGTGTGGTCGGACACCAACGCGTCGATGGTGCCGTCGGCCAGGCCCTGGCGTATGGCGTCGCGGTCGCGCTGCTGGCGCAGCGGCGGGTCCAGGCGCATGCGGCTGTCGAAATAGCCGATGTCCACGTCGGTCAGGTGCAGGCTGTTGATGCTGACGTCGCAGCTCACAGCCAGGCCCTCGGCCTTGGCCCTGGCGACCAGCGCCACGCCCGCGGCGCTGCTGACGCGGCACAGGTGCACGCGCGCGCCGGTGGCACGCACCAGTTCAAAAATCGTGTGCAGCGCGATGGTTTCGGCCGCGACGGAAACGCCGCTCAGGCCCAGGCGCGTGGCCAGCGCACCGCTGGCGGCCACACCCTGGCCCAGGTACAGCTCCTGCGGCCGCAGCCACACGGTGTAGCCGAAGGTCGAGGCATATTGCAGCGCGCGCATCATGACCTGGGTATTGGCCAACGGCACCTCGGCCTGGCTGAAACCGACACAGCCCGCCTCTGTCAGCTCGACCATCTCGGTCAGCGTCTCGCCCTTCAGGGCGCGGGTCAGCGCGCCCAGCGGGAACACGCGCGACTGGTGCAGTTTTTCGGCGCGGAACTTGAGCATCTCCACCAGGCCGGGCTCGTCGAGCACCGGGTCAGTGTCGGGCGGGCAGACCAGGCTGGTCACGCCGCCTGCGACAGCCGCGGCCAGTTCGCTTTCAAGCATGCCTTCGTGTTCATGACCGGGCTCGCGCAACCGGGCCGACAGGTCGATAAGGCCGGGCGCAACGATGCAGCCCGTGGCGTCAATGGTCTTGTTGGGCGCGAAATCGGCGGGTGTGTTTTTGAGCGAGACGATGCGGCCGGCCGCGATGGCAACGTCGCAGGTTTCGTCGAAGTTGGAGCCGGGGTCGATGACGCGGCCGTTTTTGATGAGTATCTTCATGCTTCGTTCCCTGCAACTATGCTCATGACGGCCATGCGGACCGCGATGCCGAAGGTGACCTGCGGAAGGATCACGCTCTGCGTGCCGTCGACCACCGCCGAGTCGATCTCGACGCCGCGGTTGATGGGCCCGGGGTGCATCACGATGGCGTCGGGCTTGGCCAATTGCAGCTTCTCGGTGGTCAGGCCGAAGCTCTTGAAGAACTCCTGGCTGCTGGGCAGCAGCGCACCCGACATGCGCTCGTTCTGCAGGCGCAGCATGATGATCACGTCGGCGTCCTTGATGCCTTCTTCGAGCGTGTTGCAGACGCGCACGCCCATCTGCGCCATGTCGGCCGGCACCAGGGTCTTGGGGCCGACCACGCGCACCTCGGGGCAGCCCAGCGTGGTCAGCGCGTGGATGTCGGAGCGCGCCACGCGCGAATGCAGCACGTCGCCGACGATGGCGACCGTGAGATTGCTGAAGTCCTTTTTGTAGTGCCGTATGGTGTACATGTCCAGCAGGCCCTGCGTGGGATGCGCGTGGCGGCCGTCGCCGGCGTTGATCACGTGCACGTGCGGGGCCACGTGCTGGGCGATCAGGTAGGGCGCGCCCGATTCGCTGTGGCGCACCACAAACAGGTCGGCCGCCATGGCGCTCAGGTTGGCGATGGTGTCCAGCAGCGACTCGCCCTTGGAGGCCGAAGAGCGCGCGATGTCCAGGTTGATGACGTCGGCCGACAGGCGCGTCGCGGCGATCTCGAAGGTGGTGCGGGTGCGCGTGGAGTTTTCAAAGAACAGGTTGAAAACGCTCTTGCCGCGCAGCAGCGGGACTTTTTTGACTTCGCGGTTGTTGACGCTGACGAAGTTGGCGGCGGTGTCGAGGATTTGCGTCAGCGTGGCCTTGGGCAGGCCTTCGATGGACAGCAGGTGGATCAGCTCGCCGTTCTTGTTGAGTTGCGGGTTTCGTCGGTACAGCACGGTGTGGACTCCTCTTGTTCTCTTGTGGGTCTCGTTGTGTTCTTGGGTCTGCTCTTGGGTCTTGGGCTCAGGCCTGGTGGTCCTGCACCTGGAAGCTGAACCGGCCGTCTTCGGCGCGTGCCAGTTCCAGCGACTGCGAGGCCGGCAGCGCCACCCGCGCCACGGCGAGATCGGGCTGCACCGGCAACTCGCGCCCGCCGCGGTCCACCAGCACTACCAGCTTGACGCTGGCGGGCCGACCGTAGTCGAACAGCTCATTGAGCACCGCGCGTATGGTGCGGCCGGTGTAGAGCACGTCGTCGACCACGACCAGGTGGGCGCCGTTGACGTCGAAGGGCAGCAGGGTTTGCCCGCTGGAGGCCAGGCCGCGCTGCGAAAAATCGTCGCGGTGCATGGAGGACGACAAAATGCCGGCCTCACCGGCCAGGCCCAGGTCTTTTTGCAGGCGCTGCGCCAGCCAGGCGCCGCCCGAGGCCACGCCGACCAGCATGGGCGGCTGGGGATAGGACGCCAGCTGCTGGCGCATGCCGCGCAGCAGGTCGCTGTACAGCGCCTCCGCGTCCAATGTCAGGCTGCTCATGGAAGACTCCTTAAAAACTGCTCGAGGATGATGCAAGCCGAGGCGGCGTCGGCGTCGAGCGCGCCGCCGGCCAGGGCCTCGGTGGTGCTGTAGCGCTCATCGACTTCGAAGACCTGCAGGCCGAAGCGGCCGCGAAGCTGGCGGGCGAACTTCTGCGCGCGCAGGGTATTGTCGTGGCTGGCGCCGTCGGGATGAAAAGGGATGCCGACCACCAGCGCATCGGGTTGCCATTCCTTGATGCGTGCTTCGACGGCCTTGAGGCGGGCGTCGCTGCCTTCGGCGGCAATGGTGGCTTGCGGCGAGGCGGTGCGTGTCAGCACATTGCCGGTGGCCACGCCGGTGCGCCTGAGACCGAAGTCGAAAGCCAGAAAGGTTTGGAGGCCGGCGGCCGGGGAAGAAGGCATGGCCGCGAGGCTCATGCGTGGCCGGCCTCGGGAGAGAGCATCCAGCTTTGGAGGCCCAGCAGCATCAGCGCCTTGTCGTAGCGCTGCTCGACCGGCGTGTCGAAGATCACGCCGACGTCGGCGGCAACGGTGAGCCAGCTGTTGTCGGAGATTTCCGATTCGAGCTGGCCTTCGCCCCAGGCGGAGTAGCCGAGCGAGACGAACACCCGGCGCGGGCCGGCGCCCGTAGAGAGGGCTTCCAGCACGTCTTTGGAGGTGGTCATTTCGAGGCCGCCGGGAATCGTCATGGTCGAGGCATAGACCGATTCGTTGCCGGGCATCATGGATTCGTGGAGTACAAAACCGCGCTCGGTCTGCACCGGGCCGCCCTGGAACACCGGGGCTTGCGTCAAGTCATCGCGGCGCAGGGGCAGCTCGACTTTATCGAACAGGTTCTTGAGGCTGATGTCGCTGGGCTTGTTGATGACCAGCCCCAGCGCGCCGCGGTCGCTGTGTTCGCACATATAGACCACGCTTTTGGCGAAAGCTTCGTCGTCCATCCCCGGCATGGCGATGAGGAAGTGATGCGTGAGGTTGATCGATGCGGAATCCGTGGCCATGCCGGGATTTTACGCGCACTGGGAGGTCTGGGTCACGGCATGCGGGCCTTTCGCTACCATCCCACCATGCAAAAGAAATACCGGGCCGGCCTGATGTGGTTCAGGCGCGACCTGCGGGCCCAGGACAACGCCGCGCTGCACCACGCGCTCAAGGCTTGTAAGCAGGTGTTTTGTGTCTTCGTGTTCGACCGGGACATCCTGGACACCCTGCCCCGGGCCGACCGCCGTGTGGAATTCATACACGAATCCGTGCTGAGCCTGGGCGGCCAGCTGCAGCGGCTGGGCGCAGCGAATGGCAAGCCGCATGCGGGCCTCATCATGGTGCATGGCCATGCCGGCGAGGCCGTGCCCCGGATGGCTGCGGAGCTGTCCGTTGACGCGGTGTTCGCCAACCATGACGATGAGCCCCAATCCCTCGCGCGCGACGCCGCCGTGCAGGCCGCGCTGGAAGGCCGGGGTGTGGCCTTCCACAGCTTCAAGGACCACGTGATCTTCGAGCGCCAGGAGGTATTGACGCTGGCGGGCAAGCCCTACACGGTGTTCACGCCTTACAAGAATGCCTGGCTCAAAAAGGTGGACGATTTTTACCTCAAGCCTTACCCGGTAGCGCGTTACGCGGCAGCACTGGCGGCCGTGCCCGATGAAAAGCGCGCCATTCGCTCGCTGGCCGAACTCGGGTTTGAGAAAACCAATCTGTCGGCGCTGAAGATACCCACCGGCAGCGAAGGTGCCGACCGGCTTTTTGAGGAGTTCAAAGGCCGTATGGCGAACTACAAGTCGGCGCGCGACTTCCCCGCCGTCAAGGGGCCCAGCTACCTGGGCGTGCACCTGCGCTTCGGCACGGTGTCGATCCGCCGTCTGGCCGCCGCGGCGCTGAGCCCGGAGCACCGTGACAGCGAAGGCGCCGCGACCTGGCTCAGTGAATTGATCTGGCGGGATTTTTACGCGCAGATCCTGGGCAACTTCCCGCACGCCGCGCACAGCGCGTTCAAGCCTGAGTACGATGCGATCGCCTGGGAAAGCGGCGACAAGGCCAACAGGCTGTTCCAGGCCTGGTGCGAAGGCCGCACAGGCTACCCGCTGGTCGACGCCGCGATGGCGCAGATCAACCAGACCGGCTATATGCACAACCGTCTGCGCATGGTGACGGCGAGCTTCCTGGTGAAAGACCTGGGCATCGACTGGCGCAGGGGCGAACGCTACTTTGCCGAAAATCTCAATGATTTCGACCTGTCAGCCAACAACGGCGGCTGGCAATGGGCGGCAAGCACCGGCTGCGATGCGCAACCCTACTTCCGGATCTTCAATCCGGTCAGCCAGGGCGAAAAGTTCGATGCGGACGGCAGTTTCATCCGCCGGTACGTGCCGGCGCTGGCAAAGCTGCCCGCCACTGCCATCCACAGCCCCTGGCTGGCCAGGCCGCTGGAACTGGCCGCCGCGGGCGTGGTGCTCGGCCAGGACTACCCCTTGCCCATCGTGCAGCACGACGAAGCCCGTGCGCTGACGCTGCAGCGCTATGCGGTGGTGAAAACAAAGGCCTGAGACAGCCGCCCCCGCGCGGGGGGCGGCCTGCGTGAATCCGCCCGAAGCTCAGGCGGAGATCGCGGTCTCGGCGGCGCAGTAGTGCCGCACCAGGCTCATCAGCTCTTCTTCGGAGAACGGCTTGCCCAGGTAGTGGTCAACGCCGAGTTCCTTGGCATGTTCGCGGTGCTTTTCAGCGATGCGCGAGGTAATCATGATGATGGGCAGGTTGTTCAAGCGCACGTCGGCGCGGATATTGCGCGCCAGGTCGAAGCCGTCCATGCGCGGCATTTCGATGTCCGACAGCACCACGGCGGGCCGCTCTTCCTGCAGGCGCTCAAGGGCCTGCAGACCGTCGGCCGCCATGGAGACGCGGTAGCCTTCGCGTTGCAGCAGGCGCTGCGTGACGCGGCGCACCGTGATGGAATCATCGACCACCAGAATCAGCGGGATCTGCGGGGCGGAAGGTATCAAGGCCGGCGCTTTCGCGGCGCCGCCTGCCGCCGTGGCGCCGGCTCCTTCGAGCACATGCGGTTCGGCGCGGTCGGTGCTCCAGGCACGGGCTTGCTGGCCGTACACCGAAGCCAGCGCGACCGGGTTGTAGATCAGTACAACGGCGCCGGATGCCAGCACGGACATGCCGGCGAGGCCCGGCAGGCGCGACAGCTGCGGCCCGAGATTCTTCACCACAACTTCCTGGTTGCCCAGAACTTCATCGACGTGCAGGGCAATGCGCTGCGCGGCGCTTCGGAAAATCACGACAGGCGTGGTCTTGCCCTGGACTTCGCCGCTGTGGTGCGAAGCTTGCAGCAGGGCGCCCGACCAGAAGAAAGGCATGGATTCGCCGGCGATCTCCATCGTGCCGGTGTTGTAGGCCTGCTGCAGTTCCTTGGCGGACGCGCGGCGCACGGTTTCAACCACGTTGGCGGGCACGCCCACCGAGAGGTTGCCGGCGCGGATCATCACCACCTGCGTCACGGCCGTGGTCAGCGGCAGCACCAGCTTGAAGTGGGTGCCTTTGCCTGTCACGGTGGAAGTTTCAATCCGGCCGCCCAGCGAGTTGACCTCGGAGCGGACCACATCCATGCCGATGCCGCGGCCGGCCAGTTCGGTCACCTGGGCGGCGGTGGAGAAACCGGGCATGAAAATCAGGTTGGCGGCGTCGCTGTCTTCCAGGGCCTGGTCCGGCGCGATCATGCCGAGGCTGACGGCTTTTTCGCGGATGCGGCGCAGGTCCAGGCCGGCGCCGTCATCGCTGAAATCGACCGAAACGTCGTTGCCTTCCTGGCGCAGGTGGACGGTGATCAGGCCGACCGGGTCCTTGCCCGCGTTGGTGCGGGTCTCGGTGCTTTCAATGCCGTGGGCTACGCAGTTGCGCAGCAGGTGTTCGAAGGCGGGGGTCATGCGGTCCAGCATGCCGCGGTCCATCTCGATGGTGCCGCCCAGCAGGTCCAGCTTCACCTGTTTGCCGGTTTCCTTGGAAGCCTGGCGCACCACGCGGTACAGGCGTTCGGAAATGCCTTCAAACTCCACCATGCGCGTGCGCAGCAGGTCGCGCTGCAGTTCGCGGGTCTGGCGTGCCTGGGCGATCAAGTCGTCTTCCGTCGCTTCCACCGTGCGCTGCAAGGTGCGCTGCACGGTCGCCACGTCATTCACGGATTCAGCCATCATGCGCGTCAGTTCCTGCACGCGAGTGAAACGGTCGAACTCGAGCGGGTCGAAGCCGGCCTGGGCTTCTTTGGCCTGCGCGAGGCGCGATTGCATCTGGGTTTCGGCCTGCAGTTCGATGTCGCGCAACTGTTGGCGCAAGCGGTTCAAGTTACCGCTCATGTCGTTCAGCGAACCGCGCAGCTGGCTGAGCTCGGCTTCCAGGCGCGAGCGCGTGATCATGACCTCACCGGCCTGGTTGACCATGCGGTCCAGCAACTGGGAACGCACGCGTATCGAGGCATTGGCTGCTTGCCGCAAGGGCTGCATGGCCATGGTCTGCGGTGCCGGCACCGAGAGTTTGCGCGAGCCGGCTGCCGCAGCAGCGGCAGGCGCGGGGCTTTCCACCGCTGTTTCAGTAGCGCCGGGCGTGGCGGCAGCTTCGACAGTCGCGGAGACCGGTTCAGGATCGGCAGCGGCAAGGGGCGCCAGCACCACGGGCGCGGCGGCAGCCGCCGCATCGGCGTTGCGCAGCGCTTCAAACGCCGCTTCCATCGCGTCAAAACGGTTGATCAGCGGTTCGAACTCAGCCGAAGCCGCGGCATCGGAGCCGAGAAACTCAATTTCGGATTCGATCCTGTGCGCCATTTCGCCGAGGCGCAGGGCGCCGGCGAGCCGGGCGCTGCCCTTGAGCGTATGGAGCGCACGCAGCACCTCCATGCGCGCGCCCTGGTTGTCGGGCCGCGAGGACCACTGCCGGAGCGCGCCGCCCAGTTGGGGCATCAGTTCGGCGCCTTCTTCTTCAAAAATCGGGAACAGGTCGGGGTCGATCGCGTCGACCGCATCGATTTCCTCGTCCTCTTCGTCGCCGAAATTCTGCGTGACGGGCGCAGCCGGCGTGACCAGCCGCACCGGCGGCGCGACAGCCATCGGCGGCGCGACAAACGCGGCGGGCGGCGGCACGGGCGCGGCCTGCACAGGTGCGGGGGCGGGTACGGGCACTTCGATGAGGGGGGTTTCCTCGACGGCCTGCATGAGCACCGGGTCAAATTCCGGTTCGGGCTCAGGCAAGGGAGCGGACTCCAGGACCGGCTCTTCGGGCGCGAAATCGTAGTCGGAAAAATCGGTGCCGGGCGGCAGGACCGAGTCGGAGAAATCAAGTTGCCGCAAGCGGTCAAGCACGCCGGCATCCGGCTCCTTGAGGAAGCCCGCGGCGAACTGGTGCAGCAGGCGGCGTATATCTTCCGCCGCATCTACAAAGATCTGGCCGTACTTGGCGGCGCCGTTGCGGTGATGCGCGCGGGATTGCTGCAGTGCCTGCTCGAGTGCGCGGGCCATTTCGGACAGCGCGTCGAAACCGACCGTGGCGGAGCTGCCGGCCAGGGAATGCGCCAGGGCCACGGTGGAGTCGCTGACCGGCTGGTTACGCTCCAGCGACCATTCGCTCACTTCCGTCACCAGCCTGCGCGACCATTCATCGGCCTCGTTCAGGTAGACGTTGTAGAGCGGGATGCCGATGCGCAAAGTACCTATGACCTTGACCTGCTCATCGCCGCTGCCGTCTGCGGACATGGCGCTGTCGGTCGCTTCCACGCGATCCAGTGCATCCAGCTCCTGGACGGGAGCGGGTTCGTCGAAAGCGGGGGCCTGTGCCGCTGCGAGCGGCTGTGCAGGTGCAGGAAAATCGAAATTCAGGTCAGTGTCGACGGCCAGGCCGGTTGTCACCGGTTCGGCCGCTTCGGCATGGAAATGCTTGTCGAAGTCCGCGTCGGACAGCTCGATGGCTTCGGCCGTGTCCAGTTCCAGCGCAGGGCCGGTATCGGCGGCCGCAGGAACACCGGCGTCCGCGGAAATCGCCGACAGGCTGTCGAAGTCGATGCCGGCGATCTCGGCCGCGGGCGCAATCACCGGCTCAGCGGGCTTGGCTGGCGCGGCGGCGTCCAGGTCGTCAAATACCAGGTCAAAGTCCAGGTCGGTCGCGGGCGCCTGCGCTGGGTCGGGTGCTGCGCTCGCGGCTGCGGACGTACCGGCGTCCAGTTCAAATTCGGGCAGCGAGAATGCCTCGGCCGCAGCCGGCTCCGCGGCGGGCGCAGCGTCGGAAACGGCCACGGGGGCAGGAGCGGCGGCGGCTTTGGCGGCCGGGACCAGCGGGCTGTAGCGACCTTCGGTGCGCATCGCATCGGCGCTGGCGCGGAAGGTGGACGCCGCCCAGGCGCCGTCCTGGTTCGCGGCGATGTCCGCGATCCAGTCGGCGAAACCACTCATGGCTTCGGAGGACAAGGCCCTGAATTCGTCGGTAGTGGGCTTCTGGTCGGCCAGCCAGGTGTTGAGCATCTGCTCCAGCGACCAGGCGGCTTCACCAAACTCGTTGAGCCCGACCATGCGCGAGCTGCCTTTGAGGGTGTGAAAAGCGCGCCGCAGGACGGTGAGCTGCGAAATGTCGCCTGGATCCGAGGCCAGCGCGGCCAGGGCTTCCTGGCCGTTGCCGATCACTTCGCGCGCTTCCTCCAGGAAGATGTCGCGCAGGTCGTCTTCTTCAAAGTCGTCGGACGCGGCCGGGCTTGCAGGCGCGGCCGGTGCCGGCGCCACGGTGAACGCCAGCGTCGTCATTGCGGTTGCGGCGGCGTCGGCATCGCTTGCGGACACGGCAACGGCGGCGTCGCGCGCGGTTTGGGCCAAAGCCGGCTGTTCGGCCAGCGCCGCATGGGTCGCCAGGGCATCGAGCTTGATGGTGAGGTTGGCGTCGGTTTCGCCCTGGCCGGCATCCTGCACCACGGAAATGACTTCCTGGGACAGCATGTCGCTGTTGACGGTAACGGCCGAAGCGGCGCTCGCCGCGTTCTGCGCGCGCCCCATCAGCGGCCGGAGCTCGCCTTTTTCGTCGTCGTAGACAAAGAGCTTCTTCGCCAGCGCAGGCTGGTAGTTCAGCATGTCGATCAGGAAGCTCAGGGCACCCAGGTTGTTGCCCAGGTGTTCGAACGTGCCCGCGGCGCGCGCCTGCTGCTCGTCGACTTCGGTGACCAGCATCTGCTCGACGCTGTCGCGCATGCGCAGCACCGCGTGGGAGGCCTGGTCCAACCCCAGCACGGACAGCACGCCGCGCATCTGCGAGAGCTGCCCGGGAACGGCTTGCAGCGTCACCTTGTCCTGCGGATTGCGGAAAAACACATCCAGCGATTTTTCAAGCTCGCCCAGCGAGATGCGCAACTCGCCCACCACGCTGCCCATGGTCTGCTTGTCGCTGACGCGGCGGTACAGCTCTTCCATCCAGCCTTCCAGCGGCTGGGGTTGCCCGCCGGCCCTGACGCCTTCCAGGCGCTCGGCGAGGTTGGCCGTGCGCACCGCCAGTTGCGGGTCGTTAGGGTCCAGGTCGTCAAACGCGGCTTCCAGGTACAACACCGACGTGGCCACTTCCATCGCCAGTTCAATGCCGGGGGCATGACCCGAGCGCACCGTGGTTTCCACGGCCCGGCTCAGGGCCTGCGCCAGCGGCTCGCTGGGCGGATGGAGCTTGAGCAGGGAATCGGTCACCAGGCTGAACTGGTCGCTGACCGTCTTGAATTTGTTGGCGTCCCCAGCGGACAGCGACGACCAGGTTTCCTTGGCCGAGGTGATGCGCTTGCGAGCCTGCGCCAGCAGGGCCGGGTCAAAACGCCCGAACTGGACGAGTTCGTAATCGACGGGCTTGAAGCGGTTCAGGCCGTAGGCCGAGCGCACGGCCGACAGCACCGGCGTGTCACTGGCGCGCGCGGAAACCGCCTGCGAGCAGAAAAACAGCAGGTCCTGCGCCAGGCGGTCCGACACACCCGTGTCGCCTTTGGCCAGCGACGCGTACTGCATCAGGATGCGGGAAGCGGCGCGCTTGACATACAGGTCCGAGCCGAGCAGTTCATTGGCGACCGCTTCAAAGTAGGCCGCGGCTATTTTCCAGAAGATACGGGGCTGGCGATCGGCCTGCCGTGCGGCAAATCCAAGGCTGAGTTCCTTGAGGTTTTTAGCGGCCTGCGGCGCTTTGCCCTTCATGACCTGCAGCACCGACTGGTCCAGCACAGCGCGCGCGCTGTCATCGTAGTTGCGCGGTTCGGCCGTGGCCGGGAGTTCGGGCTCCAGCCAGCGCCATTCGAAAGGCCACAGGTCGGCGGGATGGATGCGGTCGGCGCGCACCAGTTCCTGCACGTCGCGGTACTGGGGAAACAGGGACACGGCCGAAACGCGTTTGTCGGCCAGCACGCCTTCGAGGTATTCGGTCAGGGCAAAGCTGGCCCGTTCAATCTTGCCGGCGGCGTCCTGGTTGCATTGCTCGGGCTGCTGCACAAACTTCTGCACTGCGGCTTCCATCGCGCGCAGCACCAGTGCGGGGCCGGCCAGGCCGACCATTTCGAGCGCGCCCACGGCCTGGTGCAGTTGCTGGCGGGCAATCCGCAGCTGGCTGGCATCGATGGCAGTGAGATCGGAACCACGGGCGGCTTCCGCGTCCCGCACGAAACGCTTGAGCGCCTTGGCAGCGCCGTCCAGCGACTTGCGAAGCTCGTCAAGCACCCATGCGAGGGGGCCTAGATCGTTGACCGCAAGATCGAGCTCGGCAGCGGTTGAGTTCGGGACGTTGGATTGCATAAATGGCGGGCCGGTTCAGGAATCGGTGTCAGAGGCTAAGGCGGCGGTCAGCGCACGACGGGCAAACTGGCATCAGGCGATCTTGAATCGGGACACCGACTGGCGAAGCTCTTCAGCCATGCGGGAAAGATCGCGCACCTGCTGCGCCGTGGAACGGGTACCTTCTCCGGTTTGCTCCGTCACCGCGAAAATGTGCTGGATGTTGCCGGCCACCACGTTGGCCGAAGCGGCTTCGCGTGAGGCGGAGTTGGAAATCTGCTCAATCAGGTCAGCGAGGCGTCGTGACACCTGGTCAATCTCGGTCAGCGCGGTACCCGCGTTATCGGACAGTTTGGCCCCTTCCACCACACCCTGCGTGGAGCGTTCCATAGCGGCCACGGCATCCTGCGTGTCGGTCTGAATGGCTTTCACCAGGGCCGAAATCTGGCGCGTCGCATCGGCGGAACGTTCAGCCAGTCGCTGCACCTCTTCCGCAACCACCGAGAAGCCTCGCCCGGCTTCACCGGCTGACGCCGCCTGGATGGCCGCGTTCAGCGCCAGCACGTTGGTCTGTTCGGTAATGTCCGAGATCAGCTCGGTAATTTCACCAATCTCCTGGGACGATTCGCCCAGCCGCTTGATCCGTTTCGAGGTTTCCTGGATCTGGTCACGGATGGAATTCATACCGCCGATGGCGTTCTGCACGGCCTGAAGGCCGGATTCGGCGGCGGTCAGCGATTGGCGCGCCACCTGGGAAGATTCCTGCGCCTGCGTGGACACCTCATTGATTCGGGACGCCATGTCGAGCACGGACTGGCCGGTTTCGCGAATCTCGCGCAGCTGCTCGGTGGACGCCGCCAGCAGTTCGGTGGAGGTGCTTTCCACCTGGGCCGTCGTTTGCGCAACCCGTGTAGCCGTGTTTTGCACGTTACCCACCAGCTGGCGCAACTCTTCCACCGTGTAGTTCACCGAGTCGGCAATAGCGCCGGTAATGTCCTCGGTCACGGTCGCTTCCTGCGTCAGATCGCCTTCAGCCACTGTCTGCAACTCATTCATCAAACGCAAAATGGCGGCCTGGTTAGCGTCGTTGACGCGCTTGGCGTCCTGTTCCTGGCCCTTCGCTTCCTGGCGCTGGGTTTCCGCAACCGCCTGGCGCTGCTGGCTGTCCAGCACCTGCAGACGGGCCAGGCCACCCGCGCAGAGCAGCGCAAGCGCGGCGGCGCCCGCCAGAATACCCAGCGAAACCACGCTCAGACCGGTTTGCGAGGACAGCTTACCCTGCAAATCTTCCAGGCCGCGGCGAAGCGGTTCGCTGTCGGCAATGATGGAGGATTGCGCTTCACGGGCGGACACCAGGCCCTGCAAGTTGCCCAGAATGGCGCCGGCCTGCACGCGGGTCTGTTCGTAGAGTGCCATCAGCGCCTCCAGGCGCTCACGGGTTTGTGGGTCCTTGGAGCCGGCCAGGCGCAGCTCGGGGCTGCCTTCCTGCAGGCCCTGGGCGATTTCCTTGAAGGAGTTCAAGTCCTTGCCCAGCAGGAACACGGCCTCGGGGCTCACGCCTTCCATGGTCAGGAATTCGTTGGCGGATTTACCGATACGCTGGGTCAACATCACCAGCTGGCCGGAGGCGGAAATTTCCGCCGGCGCCGCATTTTGCTGGAGCTTGAGTGAAGACACGGTTTCGGCGATTTCCAGCAAGTCCGAAGACTGGCGGTTAATCGTGCGCAGCGCGTTACCCACCTGGGTCAGAATGTTCTGCTGTCCCATCACGGTTTTGGCGTTCTTTTCGGCGCGCTCCATGAAAGGGGTCACCTTTTCCACATCGGGCTGCAGTTCCTCGCTCACCGGTGCCAGGCGCAGGCTGTCTTCGCCGGCCTTCAGGCCGCGCACGGTCTTGGCCAGCACGTCGGAGCTTTCGCGCACGTCGGGGAAAGCCTGGGCGCTGCCCACCAGCGCCTGCGACACCGATTTCGCCAGTCGCTGCGATTGCATCAGGGACTGGCCGGTCGCCGCCACCTGTTGAGCGATTTTGTCGGCCTGGCTCAGCGCCAGGAAGGTCACCGTACCCAGAACAATCACGAAAACAGCCAGGAAAAACACCAGAAACCGCTGGTGCTGACCCATGGTCTTGCGGCCCAGCATGGGCAGGTACAGGAGCTCGGGGTTGGCGACGGATACCGATTCTTCTGCCGACGCGATGCGGCTGGACCCGAAGGCATCGTCATTGCTGTCCGCACGCCGCACTGCCGCGGTCTGGAGGGAGGCTTCATCCATGGCGCCGGTTGCCAGCGGATCCGGCGTGCCGACGGAAGCCATGTCCATGCTGTCCTCGGGCTGGACGGACTTGGTTTTAAACAGCTTCTGGATATTTTCAATTACAGACATGGTGAGCCTTCCGGGGGGAAACAGTGTGCGCTATGCGCCTATCGTCAAAAAATGCGCTTGCTGGGCAAGCAACTGAAGGTTGATTTCCTGCCAGGTTGCACCGTTGAGGTCAACATACTGGTTGCCAAAGAAATCCGGCGCGTCGGGCGCTTTTTCGGAGAAATCGCTGAACGCGTCCTGGTTGCGCAGCCCGGAGAGCTTGTCGATCAGCAGCGCGCAGTTGACTTCCAGGGCGCTGTTGAGCGCCACGAGACGGGAGTCGGTCCGCGCGAGTTCATTTTTGGGAGGCGGCGCCTGGCCGCTCACGTAACTGGCGAGATCCACCACGCCAAACAGGCCGCCCCGCAAATTGGCAACCCCGGCGAACCAGTTTTGCGTGTACGGAACAGGCTGTGTGCTAACCCAGGGGAAAATTTCACCGGACTGGCTCAGCGGAAACAGGTACTTTTTCCCGCCCGCTTCCACGGCCAGCCAGGACGCGGCAACGCCTTGCGTACGCGCAATCTGCAACCTGTCGGCCAGCCGGGTTTGTAGTTCTCTAAGGGCTTGTCTATTCGCCATGCTTTGGTTTTACGCCGTAAATCAGCCGAGGGCCTTGATCTTGGCCATCAGCTCATCCGCATCCACCGGTTTGGTGATGTAGTCGCGGGCGCCCTGGCGCATGCCCCAGACCCGGTCAGTTTCCTGGTTCTTGCTGGTGCACATCATGATGGGAATATCGGAATACAGCGGGTCGCGCGTGATGGCACGCGTGAGCTGGAAGCCGTTCTGGCCCGGCATCACCACATCCATGAGGATCAGCTCGGGTTTGTCTTCTGCGAGGCGCCGGAACGCATCTTCCGCATTTTCAGCAGTTTTGACCGTGAAACCATTTTTGACCAGCAGATCGGTCAGAAACATCAATTCGGTTTTGGAGTCGTCAACTACCAGTATTTTCTTGATTGCCATCACGCTACTCCTTGTTTGGCGCTGCCCAGTTCCTGAACGGTCTGCAGCAGCTGATCTTTGGTAAAAGGCTTGGTCAGGTAGTCTTGCGAGCCCACCATGCGACCGCGCGCCTTGTCGAAAACGCCGTCCTTGGAGGACAGCATCACAATGGGAACGTTAGAGAACTTCACATTGCGCTTGATAATGGCACAGGTTTGGTAGCCGTCGAGGCGCGGCATCAAGATGTCGCAAAAAATCAGATGGGGTTCGTAGTCGTTGACCTTGGAAAGGGCGTCGAACCCGTCCTCGGCCAGCAACACTTCATGCCCACCCTGCTTCAGAAATATCTCGGCGCTACGCCGGATGGTATTGCTGTCATCGATGACCAAAACCTTCAGTCCGGAACTGGGAATGCTCACTGCCTATGCTCCTCATGTTGCAGGCGCCGGCGGTTGGCGCCGGTCTGCGATTGTCCAGGCTGGTAGCCGGGCACTTAGATCTGAACCATTTCAAAGTCTTCCTTGCGCGCCCCGCATTCGGGGCAGGTCCAGTTCATGGGCACTTGGGCCCATGGCGTCCCGGGTGCAATGCCATGTTCGGGCGCGCCGGCAGCTTCGTCATAAATCCAGCCACAAATTAAACACATCCACGTCGTTGATTGAGTCACAGCTTAAGTTGCCTTCGAATAGAATGCAACAATTGTATCGAGGCGGCGTTGCTTATTCGCGTACAAGGCAAAATCGCAGCCTATGGCAAACCCCAAAACACCTCAACTGGACAGCCGACAGCTCCAAATCGAGGACACCGACGCATCACCGGCCTGCGTCATGACATTCAATGCCAACGACCCCAGCGGAGCTGGCGGATTGACAGCGGATATCGCCTCCATCACCTCGGCCGGCGCGCATGCGCTGGCGGTTGTAACAGGCGCCTATGTACGCGACACGGCCGAGATTTTCGACCACTTCGCCTTCGATGAAGAGGCTGTAACAGACCAGGCCCGCTCCGCGCTCGAAGACATGCCGGTCTCGGCCATCAAGGTCGGCTTCGTCGGCAGCCCCGAAAACATTTCCACCATCGCCGAAATCGCTTCGGATTATGCCGATGTCCCGCTGATCGCCTACATGCCCAACCTTTCCTGGTGGGAAGAAAGCGAGATCGACAGCTACCTGGACGCCTTTCGCGAATTGATGTTGCCGCAAACCACGGTGTTGGTCGGCAACCACAGCAGCCTGTGGCGCTGGTTGCTTCCCGACTGGCCCGGCGAGCGCAATCCCACCGCCCGCGACATCGCCAAAGCCGCCGCCGACCTGGGCGTGCCCTATACGCTGGTCACCGGCATCCCCATGCCCGAGCAGTTCATCGACAACGTGCTGGCCACGCCGCAGGCGGTGCTCTACAGCGAGCGATTCGAGCGATTCGAGGCGATCTTTGCCGGCGCCGGTGACACCCTGTCCGCCGCCCTCTGCGCCCTGCTCGCCAACGGCCACGACCTGCAGGCGGCCACCGCCGAGGCCCTGACCTTCCTGGACCACAGCCTGGACGCCGGCTTTCACCCCGGCATGGGCAACATCGTGCCGGACCGCCTGTTCTGGGCGCAGGCCGACGTCGACCCCGAGGACGAAGCCGGGGAAGAAGCGGGCGACACCAACGACGACGTCGAGCTGACGTCCAAACCCTCTCTTGACCTGCCCCCCAATGGAACAACCAAACACTAAGCCGCCCGCCGCTTCCCAGACCGCTTCCCAGACCGCCTCCCGCAACGACGCCCTCTTTGAACGCGCCAAAAAACTGATTCCCGGCGGGGTCAATTCCCCGGTCCGGGCCTTCAAGGCCGTGGGCGGCACACCGCGCTTCGTGCAGCGCGCGCAAGGCGCTTACTTCTGGGATGCCGACGGCAAGCGCTACATCGACTACATCGGCTCCTGGGGCCCCATGATCCTGGGCCACGGCCACCCGGCGGTGCTCGAGGCCGTGCAGAAGGCCGCGCTGGAGGGCTTTTCCTACGGCGCGCCCACCGAACGCGAGGTCGAGCTGGCCGAAGAAATCGTGCGGCTGGTGCCCTCGCTCGAAATGGTGCGGCTGGTGAGTTCCGGCACTGAAGCGGCCATGAGCGCCATCCGCCTGGCGCGCGGCGCCACAGGGCGCAGCAAGATCATCAAATTCGAGGGCTGCTACCACGGCCATGCCGACGCCCTGCTGGTCAAGGCCGGCTCCGGCCTGGCCACCTTCGGCAACCCGACCAGCGCCGGCGTGCCGCCCGAAGTGGTGCAGCACACCCTGGTGCTCGAATACAACCACATCGCCCAGCTCGAAGAAGCCTTTGCCCTGCACGGCAAGGATATCGCCTGCCTGATGATCGAGCCCATCGCCGGCAACATGAATTTCGTGCGCGCCAGCCTGCCCTTCATGAAACGTTGCCGCGAACTGTGCACGCAGCACGGCGCGCTGCTGGTATTCGACGAAGTCATGACCGGTTTTCGCGTGGCCCTGGGCGGCGCGCAAAGCGTCTATGCCCGCGGCATTCCCGGCTTCAAGCCCGACATGACGGTCATGGGCAAGGTCATTGGCGGCGGCATGCCGCTGGCGGCCTTTGGCGGCACCCGCGCCGTGATGGAACAACTCGCCCCCCTGGGCCCGGTCTACCAGGCCGGCACGCTCTCCGGCAACCCGGTCGCCACCGCCTGCGGCCTGGCCACCCTGCGCGAGATCTCGAAACCGGGTTTTTACGAAGCCTTGGGCGAACGCACCCGCAGCCTGGTCGCCGGCCTCACGCAGGCGGCAGCCAAGGCCGGTGTGCCGTTTAGCGGCGACAGCGAAGGCGGCATGTTCGGCTTTTTCCTGCTGGGGCAATTGCCGCAGAACTACGCCACGGTGATGACCACCGACGGGGCGTCGTTCAATCGCTTCTTCCATGCGATGCTGGACAGCGGGGTTTATTACGCGCCTGCGTTGTATGAAGCCGGGTTTGTCAGCTCGGCTCATACCGCTGGGGATATTGAGGCTACTGTGGAAGCGGCTGATCGGTTTTTTGCTGCTTCCTAGGTTGTTCTAGCGGTTGGGTTCTCTTCTGAGTCCTGTTGGCCGGGGGTTGCCCGGCGGCAAGTAACTTTCTTTTGCTTCGCCAAAAGAAAGTCACCAAAGAAAAGGCGACCCGCAGTCTGGGTCCCCTGCGCTTCGCTACGGGGCAACCTGCGGTGCTCGAGCCAAGCGGGGTCCGGCTAAACTCGCTTCGCTCAGACAACGCCGGCCCTGATCCGCTTGTCTCTGCGCTCCTCGGCCCAGCCAG